>NZ_JBIAQM010000008.1:0-314098 GCF_042888945.1 Streptomyces sp. NPDC002698 | reverse complement strand
CGCTTCCGCACACCAGCCGATGTCGTGATGTTCCTTGCTCCCGACCCCACCCAGACCAAGGTCAAAAAGACGAGTTAAAGATCTGCACACCCTTACTGATCGTTTCAGAATGAAGTTTGTTGTGAGGCTCGGCAGTTGGGTGTTGTGTCGGCAGGATCTGATGGGTGTCCGCTGACCTTGTACCTGATGACCTGTGGGAACGGATGGCTCCGTTGTCGCCTCCTCGTCCACCCGGGCGGCATCGGTATCCGGGACGGTTGAGTTCGTTGCCGACCACCGCGGCGCCTTCAGCGTGAAGCGGCTGTGCACCATGTTGAACCTGTCGAGGTCCGGGTTCTACCGGTGGCTGGAGACCGCCCCGGCCCGCGCCGCGAAACAGGCCGCAGATGCTGCACTCACCCGGCGGATACGCAGGGTCCACGCGGAGTCCGGGAGGACGTACGGGGCCAAGCGGATCACCGCCGAGCTTCGCGCGGGCGGTGTGGTCGTCAACCGCAAACGCGTCGAACGGCTCATGTGCCAACACCCCGTCCCGGGGCGGAGGCTTAAGCGTCGACACCGAACCACCATTCCGGACCCCGCCGCCCAGGCGGTGCCCGATCCGCTGCGGCGCAACTTCACCGCATCCGACCGGGCCTGGGTCGGCGACATCACCTGTCTGCCCATCGTCGGCGGGAAGTTCCTGTATCCGGCCACCGTCATCGACGTGTTCTCCCGTCGCCTGCTGGGCTGGTCGATGGCCGGTCACATGCGGGCCGAGCTCGTCACCGACGCGCTCACGGCGGCCGTCCGCACTCGCGGCGGACAGGTGGACGGCGTCATTTTCCACAGCGATCACGGGGCCCAGTACGAGTCGAAGGTGTTCGCCGACGCATGCCACCGGGTCGGGATCCGCCGGTCCATGGGAGCGGTCGGCACCTCCGCGGACAACGCTGCCGCGGAGTCGTTCTTCGCCTCGCTCAAGCGGGAGATCCTGCCCGGCCGACGCGGCTGGCGCGGCTGGCCGACCGAACCAGCCGCCCGGCTCGCGGTCTTCCGCTGGCTCTGCTTCTACAACCACCGGCACCGGCACTCCACGATCGGCTGCCTCGCGCCAGTCCTCTTCGAGCAGGGATCAACCACGCCGGCCATCGCTGCATGACAACCGGTATTCACGACCAAGGTGGAAGCCCCCAGGTCGTCGCCACCATGCACAACCTCGCCCTCACCGGGTGAAACACCAGGTCAAGCAGCACCCCGACCTGCCCGAGAAGGACCTTGTGCAACACCTTTCAGGGACTTCAAGGGAGGATCCTGACGGACGCCGTGTCGTTGAGCGGGTCCGGGTCACGGCTGAACCTCCCGCTCACGGTCGCCGACTCGCTGTCCTCAAGGCTCACGCGGCCCTCCCCCGGCTCGCGGAGGCGCAGAGCGAACTCGAAGGTGCGGGACTTTCCCGGCCCGAGTTCGTCCACGTCGCAGATGTAGGTGAAGTCCTTCGACTCGCAGTAGGGCCCGTATTCGCCGTTGTCGACCTCATACACGGGTTGCTCGAGCACCTCCGAGCCCACGGGAGGACTGAACAGCATTCGGGTGGAGCGGCCCGGATCGCCGGGGCCGCTGTTGCGGACCACCACCCGCAGGATGCGCTTGGCGCCGTGGGAACCGGGCAGTACGACCGCGATGACGTCGAAGTCTGCGCCGGTGTCGAGGCGCACGGTTTCGGAGGCCGAGTCGCCCGTGGCCCATGCGCCCTTCAGATCGGCGGGCCGCGCCGGGGACGCCTCGAGGGCCGGACCGTCGCCGAAGTCACCGCCCTCCAGGGCCACACTGCGCGGGCCCGCCCCGGCGTCCAGCGCCCACACCCGTCGGGTGTAGGCGCCGTACATCCGTGTCTTCGAGGCGCGCAGCCGCACGGACGGCCGGATGACCACCGCCTGCCCCGGATCGATCCGCACCTCCGGCAGACGGCAGACGGCGGCGCGCCCGTCCATCTGCGTCGGATAACGGCAGTTCGCGTACCGCTGCCGGAATTCCAGGTCCCCGGGGTCGAGCAGCAGCCCCAGGCCTTCGACGGGCATCTCGCCGACGTTGCGTACGACCACCGGGACGGCCACGTCGGATCCCGGCGGGACGTCCTCCAACGCGGTGGTGCGCACCTGTACGACCGGTTCACCGACGACGATCCGGGTACTGGCGGTGAGCTTCTTCCCGTCGGCGGTGGTGTACGTGATCCGCAGGACGCCCGAGTCGCCCGCCTCGCTGCCCTTCGCCGCGACCGGGACGAGATGCCCCGCGCCGTACCAGTCACCGGACATGTCCTTCACCTCACACGTGACGTGCGTGGCACTCCCCCCGCAGTCCTCGATCATGATGCGCAGCCGGACGGCGTCCTGCGAGTCGCGCGGCACGTCTATGGTCAGCCGGCGGGGGGTCGTGGTCTGTGCGCCGCCCTTGACGCCGAGCTGGAAGGCCGTCTCGTTCGAGGGGCGGGACTTGTCGCCGTAGGGGCGGACGTAGAAGACCTCGGGTGCCGAGAGCGAGGCCGACTTGTCACCGGGTGCCGGGAGCGAGGCCGGCTCGTCACCGCCGCACGCGACGAGCCCGCCGAGCAGCAGGACGCCGGAGAGGACAGCCCGGGCCGAGCGTCTCCACGAATGTGCCGGCAACGTCACGTCCACAGCTGCCCCGCCCTACGTTCGATCGTTCGATGAAATCCGTGGTTCACCAGTCTGCAACCTCCTCCCGTGCTCATCAGCCGCTTCGGCCCTCGCGCTGTTCACCGCCTGGTTCACGGAGATGACGGCGGCCGGGCAGCCCGAGCCGTACACCATGTCACCGGCGGCCTCGGACGAGGAGGGACTCCCGGACGTACGGACGGTCTACCGCCTCAGGCCGACGGAGGTGGAGTTCTACCGGGGGGCGAACGACGTCGGCACGTCCGGCTGCGCTACCGGCGGGAGGACGCGGGCACGGACATAGGCACGGCCACGGGACGGGGCAGAAAACTGCTGCGGCCTTGAGGCACCGCCTGCCGGGCCCTGCTCCACGCGGCCGGGCCCGGCGAAGCGGTCATCGCGGTTCCGGCCGCGGGTCGGCTGTGCGTGGGCCCGATGACGAGCAGGCGGCGTGGACGGGACGAGGCCGAGCGTGTTCTGCCCCGGCGAGCGACGCGCAAACTGGGGAAGGGCCGGGCCCGCAACACGGACCCGGCCCCAGGCCGGTCACTTGTCGGCATCAAAAGTGATGCCCGCCGGTCACCACAGAGAGATGTACGGCGACATCGCCGGATACCACGCCAGCGCGAGGCACGGCAGCAGACACAGCCGGGCCGCCGTCAGCGACCAGCCGAGGCGTCGCGGCCACGGCTGCTCACGCGAGACCAGGACCAGGGTCAGCAGGAGCGAGACCGTGAGTCCGATGCTGGACCACTCCATGTACGGGACGTCCGCGAGGAAGACGTACGGGTCATCTCGCCAGGTCCACAGGGTCCGGGCCACGAGAAGGGTCAGGACCGCCTCCGCGGCGACGATCCACACCCCGGGGCCGCGCCGCATCAGTACCACTCCGGCTTGGGCCGGTAGATCCAGATCTTCATCTTCGGCTCGGCGCTCTTCTGCGCAGCCAGGCTGCGGTACTTGTAGTTCTTGTTGTGCTGCGTCACGTAGATCTTCCCGTTGCTGATCTTGGTGATGATCGAGGCGTGGTCGACTTTCCCGTCGTTCTTCCAGTCGTAGAAGATGACGTCACCGGTGAACGCGTTGCTCGTGTTCCGCTTGGAGTGCAGCATGTGCCGCTCCATGAAGGTCTTGAGGTACGACGCGTTGATCCACGTCCAGGTCTCCTCGTGGACCCAGTTGCTCGGCTTGCGCCACCAATAGTCCTTGCTCTTGTAGTTCTCGTCCCCGGAGCCCTTCATCCTGATGTCGCCGCCCAGGTGCATCGCCCGGGAGACGAAGTTGGTGCAGTCCTGGCTGTACATGGCCGACGCGTCCCAGTTGCTCACGGCCCAGGTAGCCGCTCCCGTACGCAGGTAGGTACCGGCCTGAAGGGCGTCGAAGGAGACCGTGGTGGCGGTGGTCTCGCTGCCGTCGTCCGTGGAGTCGCCGTCGAACGCCGAGGGTTCGAGGCCGTCCGCCAGGAGGTCTGTCTCGATGGCGTTGGCGAAGTCGTCCAGCGCGGCGCCGGTCGGCCGCACCACGACCTCCTTGGCAGCCGCGGTGACCGTGGAGAGCAGCACCGGCTCCGCGCCGACGGAGAAGGTATAGCGCATCTCGGTCTCGCCGGTCTGGCCTGTCGGGTCCGCCGCGGGCGTGCTCACGTCGGTCACGATGACGTCCTCGGCGCGCACCTTCGCGCGCACGGTGACCGTCTTGCCATCGGCCGACGGAATGGCCAGGACGTCACTGAAGACGGCATCGGGCGAGACGTTGTCCGAGTCGTCCTCGGAACCGGCCACCCGCTCCCGCAGCAGCGCTTCCTCGTCCTTGGCGAGGCGGTCGACGAACTGGGCGCCGTAGAAGCTGTTGGCGGCGGCGTCCTCGGCGTCGACATAGCTGCCCTGGACGAGGCCGCTCTTGGCGAATTCATAGGCCTGCATGGCCGCCGAGTACACGTCCGTACCGCCCGGCACCTCCGTCGGCATGGCGCCGTTGGACGTGGCGGTCGGGCCTGTGCCGTAGTCGTTCTTCCCGGTCACCTTGAAGGTGCAGGTAACGTCCGGGGCATACGAGCTGAGGTCGTCGAAGACGGCGGACAGGCCCGTGGTGGTCCTGGTGCGAACGGTCGTCCCGTCGGGGGCCACCGCGGCGACGGTGTAGGTGACCACGTCGTCCGGCTCACCCGTGAACTCCGCCGCGGACCAGGTCACGAGGGCGCCGTTCTCGCCGGGCACGGCCTTGAGGTCGGTCACCGCCTCGGGCGCGGTGCCGGTGGTGCCGGTGGGGGCGGTCTCATCGGTCACGTCCAGGGTGAACGTCTGGAGCGAGGTGTAGGCGGAGCACACGCTGTCCGCGCAGGCTCGCATCTTCCAGCGGTAGGTGGCGCCGTCGGTGAGCGATCCGTCCGGCACCTCCGCGACGGCCCGGTCACCGTCCTGGACGCCCGCGGTAAGGGGCTCGCCCACGGCGTTGCCCGCCGCGTCGTACAGCAGGTACTCGGCGGTTACCGCCCCCTGGCCAGCGGCCGTGACGACGCCGGTGAGCAGCGGGGTCGTGGTCTGGACGGCGCCGGTCGCGAGGTCGGCGGGCACCTTGGGCGCGGAAGCCTTGGAGGTGTCGACCGTGAAGGTCTTCCAGGAGCTCCAGGCGGGCGAGTAGTCGGTGCCGTCGTAGGTACGGGCCCGCACCCGCAGATGCTTGCCGTCGGGCAGCGGCGACGCCTCGGGCACGGCGAGGACCGCGACCTCCATGGTGTCGACGTAGGGGGTGTCCGAGGTGAGCGTGTACGTGGTGTCGTTGTACGCCGGGTCCGGCTCGATGGCGTACTGGACGCGCACGCGCTGCGGATCGCCGTCGTTCACCATCGTCGACAGCACCGGCGTGCGCGAGGTGACCACGTTGGTGCCGGTGGACGGCGACAGGGAGGGCGCGCTCGGCACCTCGGGATAGAAGTTGTACGTGATCGTCAGGTGCGGTTCGGTCGAGCCGTCACCGGAGACGTAGTTGGCAGACCGGTAGCGGCGCCAGGTGTAGGAGTCGGTTTCGTCGACGCCCCGGATCAGCAGGCCGTGGTTGGCGGTGCCGCTGGTCCACGCTTTGACGATGGCGTCGACGTCGAAATTCATCGTGCCGGCCGGGCAGTCCGCCGAGAAGCCCCTGGCCGCGGTGTTGATCACCTGCCCCGTGGTGGTGGCGGCGGGCGGGTCGGCCCAGGTGAGCGTGGACGACGACCACGACTCGGTGATCCGGCGCACCGCCGTGCCGGTGCCTCCGGTGCAGGAGGAGGACCAGTACGAGTACAGCGCCAGGTTGGTGTCGATGACGTGGACACCCTCGTAGCCCGCCAGATCGAACTTCAGGAACGAATGCGCAACGGTCGTACCGCCGTCGTACGTGCCCGACTTCAGCTCGGTCGAGGAGATCTGCGAGTCCGGGTAGTTGGTGGCGACCCATGTGTCGGTGGTGACAGCGAGGGTGCTGGTCGGGTCGACGGTGACCGGGTAGGTCAAGTCCTGCGCGAAGTAGCCGGCGTCCGGGCGCAGGACGAGGGTCTGCGAACCGTCGGCCGCGGTCTCGATCTCGGTGTCGACGGGCGCGAGGTGCTTGGACTCACCGGACCGCTTGTCCACCGAGGAGTCCCACATCATCGGCGCCGGGGCCTCGGCGGCCAGCTTGCCCGCGCTGTTCTTCAGCAACAGGTGGCCGGAGTCCGCCTCGGAGAGGGTGAGACCCTTGAGGGTGACCGGGATGCGGTAGGTGAGGTCGCCGCTGGGCGCCTCGTCGAGGCGGACGTTCTGGGAGAAGCCCTGCTTCAGGGCGGTGACCGTCAGGGTCTGCCCGTCGCCCAGGTCGTAGGAGGCGGTGTCGTCCTTCACCGTCGGCGTGGGCAGGGTGTCCTCCCAGCCCAGCGCCAGGGAGGTGGCGCCCTTGGAGACGGAAGCCAGCTTCTTGTCGCCGCCGTCGGAGACGGTGATGTCGGCGGCCGCGGTCTCCGGCTCCAACGCGGCGCCTTCGTCGACGAGTTCGGTGTCGATGTAGTGCCAGGACCCGTCGTCCTGCTTGACCCGCACGGGCCCCGCGTACGACTCAGCGGTCAGCGTGCCGTCCGGGTTCACATAGACGGAGGAGGTCTCGGTGCGCTTGGAGACCAGCTCGATACGCCGATTCTGGATCTTGGCGTTGCGCTGGGCGGCCTCCTCCTCGCTCAGCCCGAGCAGCTTCGCGATGTCCGGCTCGTCGTCATCGGCGGTGACGGCGCGTGCCGGACTGTTCACTATCGCTTGCGGCACCTCGTCGCTCTCGACCGGAACGGCCGAGACCGACGGGTCACTGGCCAAGAGACCGGCCAACGTCATGGCAGCAGCGACCTGGACCCACCGTCTTCGTTTGGTGCTCTGCACTCCAACCCCTTTCGGATTCCCCTTGGTTGATTTCCAAGATCGGGAGGCGAAATATACAGATGATCTTCAGATCATGATCCACTAGCTTGATTCCGGAGCGACCATTTCCGGGTTTTTCGAGTGAAACCGATCGATCCGCAACGGCCGGAGACGGTCACCAGATGGCTGCTGCTGTGGCGGGCCGTGGCGCCAAAAGGTGTTGCACAAGGCTCCGAGCTGGGCATCTTGCTTGCATGGCTGGGGCGTTACTGACTTCGGCTGGTTAGGGTGACGTTGGCGCGTCGAGGTCCAGGCCGGTGCCGGCTATGAAGCCGTCGAGGGTGTCGGGCCGGTACTGAAGGCGCTTGAGGCGGTTGCGAACGAGGACTTCGAGTCGGTCGAGGGCGACGACGGCGAGGTTGGCCAGGCTGCGTTTGACGTGGGCCCACCCTCCCTCGACAGGGTTCAGGTCCGGCGAGCAGGCAGCAGGAACACCGTCAGCCACTCGCGCTCGGTGATCAACTGCCGCGTCCTGCGGGAGACGTGGGTGTTCAGCCGGCCCCACACCCGCACGATCGGGGCCTTGACCAGCTGGTGGGCGCCGTCGATCAGGGCGGTGAAGTCGCCTTCGCCCAGGCTGCGCCGCTTGCCCTTGCCGGCGGGGTGGGTGCGCAGGCGGTGGCAGAGTCGGGTGCGGGAGCCGGGCCGCATGGCGATCAGTCCGGCGGCTGACAGGCGTCCCGAGCGCCGCCCGCCGACCGTCACGACCGGCGTGTGGCTGCGTCGGCCCCACGTGTGTCCTTTGGGCGGCCGTCAGGTGAAGCCTGCCTCGTCCTCGAAACAGATGTAGCCTCCGCAGGCCGCCCTGGCTCTTTCACCTCGGCCCAGGTCGCCTCCCTCCACACTTTCACGGCCTGCTCGTCGCGCTCGGCGACCCGCCGTACGGGCACCTGCGGGCTGACGCCGAGCCGGTGCATCAGCCTCGTCGCCCGGAGGCGCTGTAGGAGACGTGGAACTTCCTGCCGATCAGCGTGGCCACCCTGTCGTACAACGCCCTCGCAATCGGCCCGTCCGGCGCCTTCGGCTACTTCGCCGAACGCATCGTCGATCTCCCCGGCGTCACCTGGCACCGGTACACACTCGCCGCGCTCGCCCTGACCACCGTGCTCGGCCGCCGGCAGATCGACATCTCGGCGCGCATGATCGGCGTCCTCATCGCCAGCGAGATCCTCATCCTCGCCGTCATGGACCTCGGGATTTTCGCCCACAAGGGCGCGGTGGCGCTGCCCGCGGTCTCCTTCGAGCCGTCCGTGGCGTTCGGCACGGGCCTCGGCGCCGCTCTCACCTTCGCGTTCCCTGCTTCAGCCTGGGGACCACGATCGTGCCGGTTCTGGACAACTACCCGTACCTCACCGGCACCCATTCGGTGATCGTCAACAGTCTCACCGTGCTCATCGCCGTGGCCGGGGCCGACCGCGCTCTGTGGCTGCGGTCCCGACAGCCCCAGACGTACCACGCGCTGGACAACGAACCCACCGCGTCCGGCGCTCCGGACACGACGGTGGGTGTCCCCCAGCTCTCCGAATAGGCCCACGCAAGGCGCAAGCCCGTGATTCCTCCCTTCCTGGAGGGCGGAATCACGGGCGGAGCCCCTACTGGCTTTGAATGAGTGATGTCGTCCGGGTGAGGCTGAGGCCGGGACGGCCCTGGCGTCGACAGGATGATCAAGTTGGCGCCGCCAGACGGGACCTGACGCATGACCATCCGACGGACATCACACACCATGAAGTTGATCACCTAAGGCGACAATCACGTATGAACGCATGAAGCGAAGACTGTAGCCATGGCGTTCGCGGCGCTGCGGGTCCGATCCGTCCAGCTCCCCACAGCGGCATTGCCTCTCGCCATCGGCGTCGGAGTGGCGGTTGACAGCACTGCCCATGCGCAGCCGCGTATCGGCGGATCGCCCCTGGTCGACGAGACGTTCACAGCGGCTGCGGCACCGGATTTCACCGCGGTGGGGTCAGCCTGTCTCACGGGGCACCCCAACTTATGCACAGGATTCAGGGAGCCGTAGGGGATGGCCCCGGAGGTCATCGTGCGGCTGCGGCCTCGTATCGCTCGACCTGCTTGCGGAGCAGGAGCGCCGTCGTGTCGGCGTCGACGCTGGCCATTCCGCCGGTGCCGACGTTGATGAGGGTCGGACCGTCGAGGGTGAACTGCTGGAGGAGGGTGTAGCCGCCACTTTCGATGCGTACGCCGAGGGAACGGTCACCAAGTTTTTCGACGCTCATGGCCGAGTAGTTGAGGACGGACCCCTCGAACGTCTCCTTGTGGCAGGTTTTCAGGGCCTGCTCCAACGCATCGAACGCGTCGGCGGCGTCATCGACGCTCGCGTACTGGCGCAAGCCGACGGCCGCGATGGAGCCGGCGACGCCCGCCCCCTTCTGGAAGTTGCCGGACACGGTGACCTTCGCCTGGTGAGGCTGCTTGTAGTCGCAGAAGGTCTTTTCCGTGCCGGAATCGCCGCTGGTGTCGGCGGACCAGCCAGCAGGCATGTCCGACAGAGACAGCAGTGCCGAGGCCAGCTCCTCTTTTCTCAGGAGCTGCGCCTCGGGGCTGGGAGAGGCGGCAGGAGAAGCGATGGCAGCACTGGAGCCAGAAGGGCTGTGCACGGCCGGAGGCGCGCCTTCGGGGGAAGGTGAAGAGCTGCCGCACGCGGTAAGAGCGGCTGCGAACAGGAGCGTTCCGAGGGCGGGGGCGTACTTGTGGTGAGGCACCGATTTCCTAGCTTGTGGCGATGGGGCTGAGCGAGCCGGTGTGCGGGCTGCCGGAGCTTACGTATCTGCGGATGGATTGTGCGCATCGAGGTAGGACCCGAAGGGCGATGCCCAGGATTCCTTGGCGGCATCGGCCTGAGTTCCACAGAAGCGGAAGCGCCTAGTTCGGCAGGACCTGGCCCTGATCCGTCACGTAGTAGCTATTTTTGCACTCCAGGAGCGCGGCCTCCGACACGTTGTACGGACCGCCAGCCTGTTGGGTGCAGAACCTGTTCAGGATCTGGAACTTCTGAGCGGCGGACACCCCGGCACGTTGGTTGTTCTGCTGCCGGTTGTTCTGTGACTGGTCGTCCAGCTGGCCCTGCACCCAGGGATCCGGGGATGACGTACCCGAACCGCTGCCGGAGCTCCCGACCCACAAGCCTGCGAGGAAGGCCAAGACGACAGCGGCGAGACCGCCCGGCACAAGGAACGCCGGCTCTTGCCACCAGGGCTTCGCCAGTCTCACCACGACGGCCTGGTACTCCGGGTCGCTCTCACAGTCCTCCGGCAGGACGTACGGAGTGTCTTCCACAGCAACCCCCTCGAAGCCCTGACCGGCAACGACACCGTACGCGAAGAGTCGGGCGGCACGTACTTCTCGCACACCCCGATTCCCCGTGAGTCCCCGCCTGTTCCGGGACGGATGTGGCACGCCATCCGGCATGGCTCCTGCTCGCTCATCCGCCCAGCCGGTCGTTGCCACGTGGAAGAGGTCCAAGAGGGCCTTGGCCGGCGGGGCGTCCGCGTCGAAGAACTGTGTGGCCGGCATGGCTGGTGCCAGATGGCCTGCCGTTGACAGCCGGGCTGCATCGGACCACCGACACCCGTTCGCCGGTTGTCCGCGGCGTCGTGGTCAGTCTGATCATTTCGGCCTGGCCCGGCCGCAGTCCATCGGTCCGGCAGTTCATCGGTCCGGAGTGCCGTACTCCCGCCGGTGGATGGGGACTGCGCCTCGGCGCGGACGGCTACGGGAGGCTCTCCCTCGTCGCTCCGGGGTCGGCCGGACTCGGCAGGATCCGGTCGGGTGCGTCGGCGGCCACGGCCTCGCGCGTCGCGTACACCCGCAGGGTCTCACCGGCCAGGGCCACCTGGGGATCGGTCCATCTCTCGTGGGGCTCCGGGACCAGCATCCGGGTAGAGCCGTGGACGGCGTCGTGGATCAGCACAGAGACGATCCCGGTCACCAGCGTCCCCGGCCCGTACGACTGCAGGGGATGGCCGTCCGGCCCCTCCGCCCGCACCACCAGGAACCTGCCGTCGAGCCAGTGCCCGTACGAGTCCAGAACGGCCCCGGAACCGACCGGGACACCGTCCACCCACAGCCGCACCTCCGACCCCGCCGTGTCGCGCCAGAGCACCGCGCGATGCCGGTCACCGTCACCGCTGAACCGCACATGGACCTCGAAGTCGCCCCGGAAACCGTGGAATCCGCCACAGGCACCCGGGACCGGGCCCTCACGCTCACCGCGCGACACCTCCTCGGCGGCCGACGGCGCGACAGGATCCAGACGGCACACCGACGGTTCACGGCAGACACGATCCATGCGCCGCGTGCACCCGAATCCGGCCGCCGCGCAGTCGCGCGGGGACGCGGCGGACAGCAGGGCGGCCAGGCGCTCCCCGTAAGCCTCCCGGCTCATCCCGTCCCGTGCCTGCTGCCACCACGCGAGCAGTTCGCCTCCCGGCGGCGACTGCCGCAACCACTCGCCCCACGTCTCGTCCCACACCACTGGCATCTCCTCACGAGTTCCACGTCGCCCAACCCGCTATGACGTCGCTTCTCATGGTGAGGAACGTATCGTCGGCGCCTGCGCGCCAGTCCACCGGCAGTATCGGAGTACGAATCCTGGCATTTTCCCGGGCTGCACGCGGGAGACCAGGACGGCAAGGCGCGTTGAGCGTCGCCGACCGTCACTCGGCCGAATCTACCGGTCGTACGGTGGCTCGCCGAGCGCGTGAAGGAGACGGTTGACCACTTCACCGACAGTGAAGTCCCATCCGGTCAGGCGCGATCCGCTCCAGTTGATCCCCACCCGGAGGTCGTCCTTGGCCAGATCCGGCAAAGCCGCGCTTCGCCAATGATCCAGCGACATTGAGACAGCTCGGAATTGGGGACCCCATAGCTGGGCGGCGCGCTGCGCACGGGTCTCCGACGACCAATAGGGGAAAGCTGGTCGCCCGGAACTTGATTCCGGAATCGGACAGCCGTCGTCGTCTCGAACCCACCAGACGGTACGAGTCAGAGCGATCTCACGGAAGAAGGCCGCTGCCTGAGCCCCGTTTGTGCTCACCTGAATCCTCCTGGATCATCCCGACTTGAGCTTCACGTTCGAGCGCGGCACCAGAGGCCGGTGCCGCGCCCCGTTCGCGGCGTTGGTATCCGGGCGGGAGCCTACGGTGTCCGCCTGGATCCATGAGGACATGATCCTGTGGCCGTCGTGGGGCTGGAAGTCCGGTCTTGGAGTCGGTGGCCAGAACCTTGTCGCCGAGTTCGGCCCGTCGTTGATCTGATCGCTCACGAGGTCGGACGGCCGTGCTGACGGCTCCGGCTCCGGCTCCGGCTCCGGCTCCGGCTCCGGCTACGACGCTCCGCACGCGGCCAGCGCGGTTCGCGCCAGCCCGCGCAGCCAGGCGTGGGCGGGGTCGGTGTCGTAGCGCTGATGCCACGACAGGTATACGGGTGCCGACGGCAGTTCGAGCGGCAGGGGGAGGACGACCAGGCCGAGGTCGGCGACCGCTGACCGCGTGGTGGCTTCGGGGACGCTGATCAGGAGATCGGAACCGCGCGCGAACTCCAGCGCGGCCGCTTCCGTGGGCGCGGTGGCCACCACGCGGCGGGTGAGGCCGAGCTGCGTGAGGGTGTCGTCGAGGGCGTTGCCGAGGTTTCCACGTCGCGAGACGGTGACGTGCTCGGCGGCGGCGTACTGCTCTGCCGTGAGGGTCCTGACGCGGGTGAGGGGGTGCCCCTGCCTCACGACGATGACGATGCGGGTCTCGCCCACGTTCTCGGCACGGATGTCCGGTGCGCTCGGGCGGTTGGCGTTCGCCTCCAGGTCGACCTCACCGCGCCGCAACTCGGGGGTGTCGATGCTCGATTCCGCGACGAAGCGCAAGCGCACGCCCGGCGCCTGTCCGCGAACGGCCGCGAGGAGTGAGGGGCCGCTCAAGGCGACCAGGGAATCGTGCCAGCGGAGGGTGAAAGTGCGCTCCAGCGTCGCCAGATCGAGTTCGCGGCTCGGTGCCAGCACCCCCTGGACCTGGTGCAGCAGCTCGTGCACCTGTTCCCGGACGGCGATCGCATACGGCGTCGGGGTCATCGTGCGCCCCGTGCGCACCAGGATCTGGTCCCCGGTCGCGTGCCGGATGCGGCCCAGACTCCGGCTCATCGCGGGGGCGGTGACGTGCAGGCGTGCGGCCGCCCCGGTCACACTCCCCTCCTCCAGCAGCGCGTCGAGGGCGGTGAGCAGGTTCAAATCCAATTGCATGTGAGTAATCCTAGCCGTGCTTTACATGCATTTGAAGTTAATGAAGAGGCTCTATACCTTCGAGGCGAGAGCGCAAGACGGAACGCACCGCCTGGCCCGACCAGCCTCATCACCCCTCCTCACACGGGAGTACCGCCATGTCCGAAACGCTTCAGACCACCGACGCCGCCGCCTCCGACGCCGACCTGCTCAGCCAGACCGCGACCATCGTGCGAGCGGCCGGATCGGCGCTGCGCGAGCGCTTCGGCGAGGTGGTCCACTACCAGACCCGCGAAGAGCTGATGCACGCGCTCGCCGCCAACGACGACACGGCCCTCGACATCCTGCGCCCCGGCCTCACACGCCTCCGCCCGGGGGCCGGCTGGGTGGAGGACGAGCTGGACGGCGGGGCGCTGCCGTCCGGCGAATGGTGGGTCGTGGATCCGGCCGAAGGCAACGTCAACCACCTGCACGCCCTGCCGGAGTGGGCGGTGACCGCCACGCTCGTGCGCGAGAACCAGCCGGTGCTCACCGTGGTCCACCTGCCGTTGACCGGCGAGACCTACACCGCGCTCACCGGTGCGGGCGCCCACCTCGACGGCCGGCCGCTGCGGGTCTCCCGGACCGCGGACCTCGGCCTGGGCATCGTGGCCACCAGCCAGGCCCGACCGGACGAGGACGAGAAGGTCGTGCGGCGCGTCGGCTCCTCGATCACCGCGATGCTCTTCGACGCGCTCGTCGTCCGCACCGCCGTACCCGCGACGCTGCACCTGGTGAACGTGGCCGCCGGCCGGATCGACGCCTTCTGGCAGTACTCCGGTGCCCGCGCGGACCTGCTGCCCGGGGCGCTGCTCGTCACCGAGGCCGGCGGGCGGATCTCCGACGCCGAGGGCCGCACCTGGACCCCGCGGAGCGAGAGCTTCCTGGCCGCCGCGCCCGGCGTCCACGCCGAGGCCGTCGCCACGCTCTCACGCTGACCACGCACCACAACCCGCACGCACGAAAGGACCAGATCACCATGACCACGATCGCAGTTCTCGGAAACGGCCGCGTCGGCGGCAACCTCGCCACAGCCCTCACCCGGGCAGGGCATGAGGTGACCGTGGCGGACCGCGCTCCGGGCGCCGCCGCCGACGCTGCCCGGACGGCCCGGATCGTCATCAACGCCACCCCTGGCGCGGGCTCGCTGGAACGGCTCGCCGCCCTGCGCGAGGAACTGCGCGGCAAGATCCTCGTCGACGTCTCCAACGCCACCGTCGACGGCCCCGACGGACTGCCCGCCGACCTGATCCACCCCGGCTCCAGCCTCGCCGAGCAACTCCAGGAAGCGCTCCCCGAAACGCACGTCGTCAAGACACTCAACACCATGCTCTTCCCGGTGATGACCGCGCCGGCCACCCTCACCCAGGCGCCCGACGCCTTCCTCTCCGGCGAGGACCCGCAGGCCAAGCAGACCGTCCGCGGACTGCTCATCGACCTCGGCTGGCGCAAGGAGTGGATCACCGACCTCGGCGGGATCCGGACCGCCCGCGCCACGGAGGCCGCGATACTGTTCGTACCGCACGTGATCCGGTCCAGCGGATTCACGCCCTTCGCGATCTCGATCGCCCGCTGATCCGCACACAGTGCGCCTCCCCCTGCGGTCCGCGGACACCGGATCCATCGGCGACAACCCGGTGATCCGGTACTCCACCACGGTCAACTCACCTGCCTCAGCCCCCAACATGCTCAGTTCAACGAGCTACCTGGACGTCGAGCCACGACAACTGTGCACGAGGTCGTAAGGGCCGCCGGCCCGAACGGTCCGCGGGGATCGTGCGGCTGAGCGCTTCAATCGGTGAGTGAACGCGCGAGTCGGCGACCCAGAGGGTTCGCGCTCTGCTCGCCGGACGTGATTGAGCTCGGCACACGCAGGGAATTGAGCTCAACGGGGCTCACCCCCTGGACGTCGCGCCGAGGGTCTGTGAGGTGTGCATGGCTGGTTCGCGGGCCGAGTCGGGGTCGGACGACTTGTTGGAGCGCTGGGATCAGCGGGGGCTGGCCATCGCTTGTCTTGTCGCCGTCTGCGGATCGGTGGCCGCCGCGCTCTTCGGACTGTCCGCCGCCTGGCAGATGCCGTTCCTGTTCACGGCGGTCTACGCCATCCTGCGCTCCCTCGGCCCCATCGCCTCGTCGCGGCGGGAACTGACCGATCTCCGCACCGAAGTCGAACTGCTGCGGCGTGACTTCGACCAGGTGAACTCATCACGTATAGAGCACTATCCGGACGCGGGGGCCTTCTACAAGGCGGAGGTCGACTATCTCGTCAACCGCCGCCCCAGCCATATGGACGCCTGGTACATGCGGCTTGAGACTCCGGATGACTTCAGCGCATCGTCCGCGGCCTTCTCGGATTACTTCCAGGCGGTACTCGACTGGGCGCACAACGGCGGATCCGTGCGACGCCTGTTCTGCCTCGGATCGTCCAGAGGGTATGCCGGCTGGACGGCACGACACCGAGAACAGACCCGCCACCTGCGCAGCTACAGCATTCGAGAGGTGACCTGGCCCATCAAGGCCGACCTCATGAGCATGGCCATCATGGATACGAGCGCGGTGTTCCTCGCATTCACCGTCGGTGACCGAGTCCAGGGCATGCGCATCGAAGACAGCGAGGCCGCAGCGTACTTCAAGTCGTACTTCGACCGGCACTGGGAGAACGCCAGAGAGGTGGCGTGTGTCCGCACGCCTTGAGGCATGTTCGGAATGCCTGCGCAGTTCACGTAGCGGGGACCTGGCCGGTGCCCGGAGTGCTTCTCTTGCTGTCGGGCGTGGTCGGTTTCGGTTGGGGCAGCCGTGCGAGGCCGCCCCAACCGAAAGCCTGCGGGCGCGGGTCAGGAGTAGTCGCCGGGCGCAGAGCGTGTTCGCCGTGTGCGCGCTCGCGCAGGTCGAACTCCTCGCCGCGGGCCGACCCGGTCCGGGGCGGGTGTGGCTACGATCGGCGCCCCACGGTCTCGCCCCGGCGGCGCCCTTCACGAGAACCGCTGTCAGAAACGCTCCCGAGGCTCTGCCCGCGGTTCCGCGAGCGCTGTTCAGAAGGACCGGTAGATTCCCTCGGGATCATCGTGAGCCCATGCCGCGTACTCCTCGAAGCCCAGGTTGCCGATGCTCAGGTTCGCGTGGACGTCGTGGACCCCCGCGGGGACGGTACGGAACTCGCGACCGAACTCGGTCAGCTGTGCGTAGTCCTCATCGTCCACGCACTCCTCCCGCGTCAGCGTGGTGACCGCCAGCAGCGCGTGGCTTTCGGCCTGCATGGCCATCCGGTCGGCAAGAAAGACGACGGCCAGGTCGTCGTCGGCGCGGACCGCGGTCAGTACCTCGTCGACAGTCACCCGCGCCCAGGCCGGATCGTCGATGAAGTGGACGTGCGCCTCGTGCTGTCCGTCTCCCCAGGGCTCCATCAGCGCCGCCACCACGCCCTGCCATGCCTGGTCGTCGTGGTAGTCGGTCCTGACGACCAGGACATCGAACTCATCACGGCCGGTGACGGCGGGCAGCGCTCTCATGGATCCTTCTCCTCGGTGATGACCAGTGAGCCGTGTCCGACTGTCTCACGGGCTGTGGCGGGACGAAGATCCTGTCGAGTGGTACCCCGAAACGGCGGACCAGGGCTGCCGCCAGCCCAGTCCGCGACGGTGGCGGTCCCGCTGAGAGCACCTCGACCAGCCCTCCCCCGCACGACAACAGCCCACCGTGCGCGGTGTTCGCCGCATACGACCGGCCGGCCCGCACGGGCGGAGCCCGAAGAGGGTGACGCCGCTCCGCCTCTTCCTCGTGCCGGAGTCGTCGCTGTTCGTCGCGGACGGACCAGGCGTTGCGGTCGTCCGGGTCGCCGCTGTCGTGTGGGGTCCGGGTCGGGGCGGCATGCCCACCCTGCTCCAGACCGACGACCGGGCTCAGGGTGGTGGCACTGCCAGCACCCTGAGCCCGGTCCGCCGATGGAGTGTCAGATGTGGACCTGGTCGGCGGGCACTCCCACGCCGGAGGCGATCATGCCGACCGCGGACCAACCGCCGCTGATGGCCACGCCGTTGTTGGTCCACGCCTGGATCGAGCCGTCCGCTGCCACGGCCAGGTAGTCGGCGCGTCCGTCACCGTCGGCCTCGGCGAACACCGGCTGTGTCCCCGCAGCACCCAGTCCCGGCGCGTAGTTGCCCAGTGCGGTCCAGCCGCCGTTGCCGTTGCCGCCCTTGTTCTGCCACGCCTTCACGGAGCCGTCCGCGGCGACCGCCAGATAGTCCGCGCGACCATCCGCGTTGACGTCCGCGAACCGCACCTGATCACCCGAAGCACCCGTACCCGAGGCGTACGTCCCCAGCGCCGTCCAGCCGCCGTTGCCGTTGCCGCCCTGGTTGGCCCATGCCTTCACGGAGCCGTCCGCAGCCACCGTCAGATAATCCGCGCGACCGTCCGCGTTGACGTCCGCGAACCGCACCTGGTCACCCGAGGCACCCGCGCCCGAGGCGTACGTCCCCAGCGCCGTCCAGCTTCCGGGGGTGCCGTTGTTCAGCCACGCCTTCACGGAGCCGTCCGCGGCCACCGTCAGATAATCCGCGCGACCGTCCGCGTTGACGTCCGCGAACCGCACCTGATCACCCGGAGCACCCGTACCTGGCGCGTACGCTCCCAGCGCCGTCCAGCTTCCGGGGGTGCCGTTGTTCAGCCACGCCTTCACGGAGCCGTCCGCGGCGACCACCAGGTAGTCGTCCCTGCGGTCCGCGTTGATGTCGGCGAAGCGCAGCTGTGCGGCCGTCGCGCCGACGCCCACCGCGAAGTTGCCGACCGTCGTCCAGCCGCCACCGCCCACACCCGAGCCGTCGCCGCCCTTGTTCAGCCAGGCTCGAACGGCGCCGCCGGGCTCCACCACGAGGTAGTCGGCGCGCCGGTCGGCGTTGATGTCGGCGAAGCGGACCGAGGATCCGGGGGCGTCCGCGCCGGAGGCGATCTGTCCGGCGCTGGTCCAGCCGGCCGTGCCGGTCCCGCCCTTGTTCAGCCACGCCCGCACCGCACCGGCCGCGTCGACGGCCAGGTAGTCCGCGTAACCGTCGGCGTTGGCGTCGGCGAGGCGGACCTGGTCGGCGGGCACTCCGACGCCGGAGGCGATCTGTCCGGCGCTGGTCCAGCCGGTCGTGCCGGTCCCGCCCTTGTTCAGCCAGGCGCGCACCGCACCGTTGGGGTCCACCACGAGGTAGTCGGCGTACTTGTCACCGTTGACGTCCGCGAAGCGCACCTGACCGCCCGCGAGCGTCACTCCCGAGGCGATCTGCCCCGCGTCGGTCCAGCCCGCCGTGCCGGTCCCGCCCTTGTTCAGCCACGCCCGCACCGCACCGTTGGGGTCCACCACGAGGTAGTCGGCGTACTTGTCACCGTTGACGTCCGCGAAGCGCACCTGACCGCCCGCGAGTGTCACCCCCGAGGCGATCTGCCCGGCGCTGGTCCAGCCGGCCGTGCCGGTGCCGCCCTTGTTCAGCCAGGCGCGCACCGCACCGGCCGCGTCGACGGTCAGGTAGTCCGCGTAGCCGTCGCCGTTGACATCGACCTGGTAGTCGCCGAGACCTGCGCGCGGGGGTGCCGGGCGCACCGTCACCTGCTCGCTGATCCAGCCGCGGCGGGCGGCGGCGTCGATGCCGCCCGCGAAGGCGGTGGCCATCTTCTCGTAGCCCGCGTTGTTCGGGTGGAGGCGGTCGTTGATGTCGGCGTTGGTGAGCGCTCCCATGCTGACGAAGGTGACTTTGTGCCCCTGGTCCTGCCGGGCCTTGACGATCCCGGGGATCTTCGCGTTGTACGCGTCGATGCGGGCCTGCACCGCCGACGAGGGGGAGGGCACGAGTGAGGCGACGACGATGGTGGTCTGCGGGGAGGCCGCGATCATCTGGTCGATGAGGGCGGCGAGCCGGGCGGGAGCCGTGGCGACCTGGTTGTCGCGGTCCATGTCGTTGGTGCCGAGGTGCAGCAGCACGGTGTTCGGCTTGGCCGCTTCCATCCACGTGTCGATGTTCGCGGCGATGCCGTCGATCAACCAGCCGGAGTGGCCTTCGTGGTCGATGTCGGGGTACTGGGCGTCGTGCTGTGAGCCGACGAAGTCGAGCACCTCGGCCTTGGAGGTCAGTTTCGACCGCAGGACCGCCCGGTAGCCGGTGCGGGTCGTACTGCCGACGCCCAGGGTGATGGAGTCGCCGACCGGCATCACCGCCAGGCGCTGGACGTGCCAGTTGTCGCCCAGTTCGGCGGGCGTCCCACCGTAGCCGGGGGTGTCCCCGTGGTAGACGTACTGGTTGAGCTCCTGGACGGCGCTCATCGGGTTCCCGCTCTCATAGCGGTCCACGGCGAGGAAGTTGGGCTTCTTGCGGGCGGCGGGCGAACAGAAGCGCTCGGCGCGGTTGAGTACCTTCTCGTTGTCGGTGGTCGCCGTCCCGTCGATGGCCGTGTCACGGAAGTGGTTCATCACGAAGAGGCGCCGGAAGCCCTTCTCCTCCTTCGACAGCGGAACCTCGTCCCAGCGGGTCCTGCAGGTCCAGTCCGAATTGCCGACACCGCCCCCCATCGACCAGTGGTTCTCGGCTGTCCAGTCACGCTGGTACATGAAGCCGAGGCCCTGCTTGTCGTCGCGGTCGGAGAAGAGCAGGAGCCGCTTGTTGTTCTCCGCCTTGACCAGCTCCGAGACGCGGGGCCAGCCCTTCTCCTTGACGTTCCACTGGGGGTCCTTGGGATTGAACACCCTGCCGTTGAGCTGGCCACCCGCCTTGAGGTCGTCGCCGACCTCGGCATCGAGTTCCTCGTACGAGCTGTAGTCCTCCAGGAAGACCGTGACTATTTCCTTCGGGTTCTCGTTGAGGAAGTCCGCGATGTCCGTGAACACGTCGGACATCGGTCGGCTCGTCGGCAGACACGGCCCGTGACACATCCGGACCCGTCCGTTGAACGAGTGCGCGTCGAGCATCAGCGCGCGTACACCGTTGGCGAGCTGCGTACGGATGGAGTTGGGCTGGTTCGGCGTCGGGGCCGCTCCGTTGGCGTCGTCCTGGTTGTAGAACGCGTTGTGCGTGGTGAGGTACGTCATCTGGTCGAACGTCGGGTCCGCCGGCATCGGCGGCCGGTTGGGCACGACCGGCGTGACGTACCACTGCTGGCGGTCGCCGTCCACCCAGATCCGGGAGAAGGTGACTTCACCCGAGCCGTCCAGCGGGACTTCCAGTCTCTCCGGGAGCCCGGTGTCCTGGGGAGAGCGAACGGGACGGATGCGGTAGCGCTCGCCCGCCACCCGCTCGAAGATCCAGTCGGTCCCGGAGCCGGCGCAGTCCCGGAAGGCCAGCCGCGCGTTCCCGTCGGCGTCGGAGTCACGGCCCATGCAACCGCTCTTGGTCCGGCTCTTGACCTTGTACGTCGTGCCGCCGCCGGACTCCTCCAGGTACCACTGCTGGTTGTCCTCGTCACCCTTGGGGGGCGTGGCACGGAGAAGGAGTTCGGTGCCGGAGATCTGCAGTCCGCTGCTGCCGGCGTATCCCGTGCTGGCCCCGTTCTCGGTGCTGCTGTCGCCCACGCTCTGGATCACGACCGTCGCGCCGACCGGTGGGCCTCCCGCAGGTGCCGCGACCGCCGGCGTGGGCGCCATCACCACTATCGCCGTGCCGGCGAGCAGCGCGCCGGTCAACGACAGGGCACCGGCCCGGATCGCGTCGCGCAGGCGCCCCCGCCACGGCCGGGTGTTCTCCCCCGAGCCGGGAGGCGGCCGAAACCCCGGTCGGCCCAGGGGACTTGAAAGACGTCTCATCGATAATCCCTTGCACAGCGAAAGCCCGACAACGGTACGGAGCCCGCGCGTACGCAGCCCAGCCCGATATTCCGGCCCCCAGTCCACCACCGGTGTCACCGTGGACACGAGGCAGTCTCACCGGCAGAACTGCGGTGCCCCGTACTTCTGCCGGGCACGCACACACCCGATCAGCCTGCTCACGGGAGACCGGCACGATGAGCACCACCCCGTCCCCCTGTGGGACTTCGGGCAACTACTGCGCAAGCTGTGGACCCGTGCAGGTCTCAGCCAGAAGCAACTGGCAGGAGCAACTGGAGCACGCGGCAGGGGTGAGCGTGCGGGCACCGGCCGACATGGAGCGCGGGCGCACCCGCGGCCCACAGCGCCGTACGGTGCAGGCACTGGTGGAGGCACTGGGGCCGGCCGCCCTCGAAGGCGAGGCGCTCGAACAGGCGACAGCCGCAGGCCGCCCACGACCCGCTACCGCCACCGCCCCGGTGGCGTCGGTCGGCCTGCAACTGCCGTGCGACATCGGAGACTTCACCGCACGGGCTGCGGACCTCGCCCGGCTGCGGACCTGGTGGACAGCGCCGACGCCGCCCATCCCCCCCGGTCGTTCTCGTCTCGGGGCAGCCCGGCCTGGGCAAGACGTCCTTCGCTGTGCGCGCCGCGCACAGCATGGCCGACCGGTTCCCGGAAGGGCAGTTCGCCGTCGGCCTGCGCGGGGCCGATGCCCAGGCAGCCGACCCGCACAGGGTGGTCGTCCGCATGCTCCGGTCGGTAGAAGACTTCCGCTTTCCTCTGCCCTGCTTTTCTCCTCCGAAGATCTTTTCAAAGCCGGGAGCCGTGACGTTGGGGTCCGCAGGGTCCTTCTCGGTGGCGGAACTGCGGGTCGCCGGCAGGCGCGCAGGATCGCTGCGGTACGGGCCTGGGCGCGCCTGCACGATGCCATTCCACCCAGGACGGAAACATCGGCCACACCTGCGTCGTGGGGACGCCCCGCATCCCCTGCGCCGTGGGTCTTGGCGGCCTCTCTGTACCGGGTGAGCTGTTTCTCGCATTTGGCGAGGGGTATTCACGATCGATGGCGGATCCGTGGTCGCCGCACCCGGTTCGGCAGGCAAAACCGCAGGTGTGATCGGGGCGTTCGAGTTGCGCCATCGGTGGCGCATCCGCTGGTGGCACGGGGGTCATAGGCGGATGACGATCAAGGCGACGTCGTCGCGGGCGCTGCTGCTGACGCCGAGGTCCGCGAGCAGGGCGTCGGCGAGGCCTTCGGGCTCGTTGTCTGCATGCCGGGTGAGCGCGTCGGTGAGGCGTTGCAGGCTGGCGTCGATGTCCTCGCCGCGGCGTTCGATGAGGCCGTCGGTGTAGAGCACGAAGGTGTCACCGTGGGTGTAGGGCAGGTCGGCCTGGGGGTGGGGGACGGGTTCGGGGCGGGTTCCCAGCGGAGGGTCGGTGGCCCGGTCGAGAAGGTCGAAGGTGCCGTCCGGGTGGAGCAGGATGGGGGGCGGGTGGCCGGCGCTGCTGTACATGATGCGGCGAGCGCGGGTGTCGACGACGGCTTGGACGACGGTGGTGGTCAGCGCACCCTCCACGTCGCGTGCGTACAGGCCCAGGACGTCCAGGGCCCGCGCGGGCCGTTCCACGGCCCGGACGACGGCGGACAACGCGCTGCGGAGCATCCCCATGACGGCGGCGGCCTCCAGGCCGTGGCCGACGACGTCGCCGACCGCGACGGCGAATCTGTCCTCGGGCAGGTCGACCACGTCGTACCAGTCGCCGCACACGTTCAGTGACCCGGCGGCGGGCAGGTAGCGCACCGCGGTGTCCTGGTGCCGGGCCAGATGTGGTGAATGGAGCATGGCCTCCTGCAAGGTGACGGCGACCCGGCGTTCCCGGGCGTGGGCCTGGCGCAGTTCCTCGTTCAGTCGCTTGAGCTCAAGCGCCCGTGCGTACAGTTCGACCTCCCTGGCTTCCACGTCGCTGAGCGCGCCGCCTTCTCGCAGGTGAGCATGGGAGCGGATGAACGAGGTCACGTCCTCCCCCCGGTGGAGGATCCACATCACCTGCCCGTCCGGCCCGAGCACCGGGGTGTTGATCGCGGACCACCACCGCTCCTCGAACACGCCGGGCCGGTCGGCCACGGGAATGTCGTACTTCATCGGCGCCATCGTGTCCCGCTCTTTCGAGCGCAGGACCCGGCGCAGGGAGGCGTGCAGATTCCGCACGCCGTCGGCATCGGGGTCCGCCGGATTGTCAGGGAAGGCATCGAAGAGATAGCGCCCGATCAGATCCTCACGAGTACGGCCGGTCACCTGGCAGGCCGCCTCGTTGATGTCGGCGAGCACCAGATCCGGGCCCAGCACCATACAGGGGCTGGGGGTGGCCGCGAAGAGCGTCTGGTAGTCGATCGCCGGCCCTGCCGCACGGCGCGGCCGCGAACCCTCACCGGGGCTGTCTTCGTCCCTCACCCTTACGTTCTACCGGTCGTCGGCGCCCTCGGCACCTGGGCCCATCGCCTGCCCTCGGCCCGTAAGAGTGTGTGGGCCCGGCTCCACCGGGCCGTCCTGGACGAGCTCGGCTCACGTGGGCGACTCGACTGGTCCAGGTGCGCGATCGACTCGGTGAGCATTCGCGCCCTCAAAGGGGGCAGCTGACGGGATCGGATCCGACCGACCGCGGTAAGAAGGGATCCAAGATCCATCTGATCTGCGACCGCACCGGCCTGCCGATCTCACTCGCGATCTCGGGCGCCAACCTGCACGACAGCCAGGCTTTGGAACCCTCGATTCGAGGTGTCCCATCGATCCGCTCGCGCCGTGGGCCGCGTCGGCGTCGTCCGGCCAAACTGCACGGCGACAAGGGCTACGCCTACGACCATCTGCGCCGCCGGCTGCGCGAGCGCGGCATCGTGCCGCGGATTGCCCGGCGTGGCATCGAGTCCTCCCAACGCCTCGGTAGCCATCGCCGGGTCGTGGAACGCACGATGTCCCGGCTTGCCGGCTGCCGTCGCCTGCATCGGCGATATGAGCGCAAGGCCGAGCGCTTCCTTGCCTTCGCGGGTATTTCCGCGGTCCTCATCTGCCTCCGCCGCCTCGTTCGTGCGGACGCGCAGAACCGGTCGGCATCGTGATCGTTGACTCGTCCGGCCAATCGAGTACTCAGGTCTGGCAGAGCCAGCCAGCGGTCAGCCGCCGCGAAGACCCCACTTGTTGAGGCCACCGTAGACATGGGCTTCAAGGCATCCCGGAGCGTCCATGCCGACGGCCTCACCCCGGTACAGGGCGATGAGCGAGTCCTTGCCCCGCCACCAGGTGTCGATCAAGCCCCGCACTTCGGGTACCGGCTCGTACCCTTCGAGGTCCAGGGAGTCGACGGCCTTGCCGGTAATCCTCGTGATGGTTCTGGCGCAGCGTCTCGCATGGCATGCCAGCGCCAACGACTCCACCCAGCCTTCGGTGCTGGCATGCAGTGGTGCCCAGTGGTAGCCGTGAATCCCGAACTCGCCGCCAGGGCCGATCATGAATCCGTAGGCTATGGAGTATCGGCAGTCTCCGGCAGGGATCCACCAGCCCTCAGTGGCCGAGCCTTCGGGAACGTCCGCGCCCAGGATGCGCGGGCCGCTCTCGTAAAGATGAGCGTGGTGTGGGCGGCGACGTCGCCGGAATCAGGATTGTTCCATCCGGTTGAGAGACGCACGGAGGTGAAGGATCTGTCAGACCGCTTCAACGACCTGCGTTCCCGTGGTCAGGGGTACGTCGAGGTTCGGTCGCCGAACAGGGAGTTCCCGGTGCTGATCCTGGCCTTCCGGGATGATCACGCGGTCGTCCATCTGATGAGTGACACCGAGCGGATGTCTCTGCTCGCAGGAGACGGCACCGTGCCCTCGGGTGCCGAGGTCGAAGTCCCGATCATGGACGACCTCGCCGCGTTCACGGGCGACTTTGTCCTGGACATCGGTCGGGCGTGGGACCTGGTGCACGACTTCATGCAGACGCGGGCGGCCGGCCCTCTGGGTGAGTGGTGTGAGCTGTAGCTAGTGCCGCATCAGGCAACATTCGCCCTTTCGATGGGTACTGTGTCGACGTGGCCGATGAGAAGGACAGCGGGAACGGCTCGATCCGGCAACGTCCGTGGGGCCTGGTGGTGGAAACCGTCTTGCTGGAACTCGTCGGCCTCGCTTTCTTCGGGATCGCCACCCTGTTGACGTGGCCGTTTGGGTGGCTGCCCGACCCCACTCTCGGCACGTTGACTACGAGCATGCTTGCGCTCTGGCCTGCGGTTGAGTTGTACCGTGCGGGACCGCCCCGACGGCTCGCCGTTGTTGCCGCTGTCCTTGCGCTGGCAACGGTGACACTGCTCGTGGCTGCAGCAGCGAACTGGGTCCTTCCCGCGTCGGCTGACTCAGACGTCGGTATCCTCATCGGCTACGTTGTCGCCATACCCATCGGCGCAGCTGTGTTCGCGTGGTTCCTCAACAGGGCGAACGTTGCCTGATGCGGCGCTAGAAGCTCGTGACACGGTCATGATCGGTGCTTCTTCAGGCGCCTCCAGCAGATGAGGCCGCAAGCCAATGAGACGAAGGCGTCGTGGAGTTCGGTTCGGCGTTCCCTGCGGACGGCGAGGCGTTTGAACTGGTGGAGCAGGGCGAAGGTCTGCTCGACGACGTGGCGGAGCTTGCCCAGGCCCTTGATGTTCGGGGCGCCCTTGCGGGAGACGACCGGCAGGCTCCGGCGCTTGCGCAGCTCCTCGCGGTGGGGGTCGGAGTCGTAGCCCTTGTCACTGGGCAGCGAATCGGGGCGGCGGCGTGGCCGGCCGGGACGCCCGGCCACGGGCGGGATGCCGTCGACCAGGGCGAGGGTCTGGGTGACGTCGTTGATGTTCGCAGCGGTGGTGATGACTTTGAGCGGGGTGCCGCGGCCGTCGCGGATCAAGTGATGCTTGCTGCCCGTCTTCCGCCGGTCGACCGGTGAGGGACCGGTGTCGGCGCCCCCCTTTTTTCGCACGGATGTAGGAGCCGTCCACGCACGCGCGGGACCAGTCGAGTCCGTCGGCCGCATTCAGCTCGGCGAGCAGAGTGCGGTGCAGCCGGTCGAAGACCCCGGCCTTCTGCCACCGCCCCTAGACGCCGCCGACAGGCCTGCCCCGAGCCGAACCCGAGCTCCAGGGGTAGGAGTTGCCGAGCAAGTCGCAGAGAACCCAGTCATCTCTCGCAGTCGGGCGACAGAGCCCCGGATAGGACGAGTGCGGCATTCGTGGGTCTGTCTCTCGCTGCCGCGGGCATGGCTCCGCAAGGCCCACGCAATCCGCCTCTGCGGATTGCGTGGGCCTTGTCGTGCGCGCTTGCAGGTACCGATGGACGAAGTGGCCTCGCGCGGGTTGACTGTCGGGCCGATCTATCGCCTTCGGGGTCAGTTCACTCCGGAGGTGAGTTCGCTGAAGAGCTGGTTCGCCGCGGACGAGGTGAACTGGCGTTGCAGTTCGGCTCGGGCGATCTGCTTGCGGAACTCCCCGGCGTACGAGGCGTCACCGGCGTTGTGCATGAGTTCGGTGATCCATGCCGCGAAGGCCTGGTAGTTCCAGATGTGGCTCAGGCACGTGTCGGAGTAGCTGTCGAGGAGACTCGCGTCGCCCTGCTGGATCTGCGCGATGAGGGCGTGGGCGAGGACTTCGGCGTCGTTGAGGGCGAGGTTGATTCCCTTCGCACTCATCGGCGGGACGATGTGGGCGGCGTCTCCGAGCAGGTACAGCCTGCCGTGGCTCATCGGGCTGTAAACCACGCTGCGCAGGGGCAGGATCCGCTTGTCGGCAATGGGACCGGTGGGTACGGGGGTGCCGAACCGGGCGCCCAGTTCGCTCCAGATGCGCTCGTCGGGCCACTGTTCGATGACGTCGTCGGGCGGGCACTGGAGGTAGATGCGGCTGGCGTTCGCGCCGCGGGGGATCAGTCCTGCCAGGCCGAGGGAGTGGATCGCCATACCGGAGGGGTGGCTTGCGGGGACGTCGGCGAGGATGCTCAGCCAGGAGTATCCGTACTCGTGAGAGAAACGGGTCAGGGCGCCTTCGGGGATGCTGGCGCGGCTGACGCCGTGGTAACCGTCGCATCCGGCAATGAAGTTGCAGCTGATGGTCTTCGCCGAGCCTGTGCTGTCCTGGTAGTGCACCAGGGGATCGGCGCCGTGGAGGTTTTCCAGGGTGACGTCGGCGGCTTCGAAGCGGAGGTCTCCGCCGCCGCGGAGGTAGCTGTCGGTGAGGTTGCGGACGAGGACCTGCTGGGGGCAGTACAGGCTTTCGTTGTCGTCACCGGTGTCGATCGGCATTTCCTCGCCGTCGATGAAGAAGCCTCCCTCGCCCTCGGTGATGGGGTTCCCCGCCAGCACCTCTTCGAGTCCCCATGCTCGGAACAGGCGCACTCCGCGGGTGTCGATGGTTCCAGCGCGCTGGCGCTGCTCGACGTAGGCGCGGCTGTGCTTTTCCACCACGGTGCAGCTGATGCCGTTGCGGAGCAGGAAGTTGCCGAGCGTAAGCCCGGCCACCCCGGCCCCCACGATCACGACGGTCGTGTTCTCAAGGGTCTCTGTCATGTCGAAGCCTTCTGGGAAGCGGGCGGCACTCGGTCCGGGCCGAGCATGCTGGGCGCCGCCAGGGATGGTTCAGCCTTCTGACCACCACTGTGGAATCCGGGCGCTTCGCTGGCCACCGGTGAATTGACTCCAGATACCGAAAAGGCGCCAAGCCGGCCGACGGCTACTCGGTGTTGCTGCGCAGTTCCGACTGGTAGCGACCCGGGGTCTGGCCGACGACCTCGGTGAAGGCGTCAATGAAGCTGGAGGGGTTCGACCATCCGCACTCGGTCGCGGTGTCGGTCACCGACCGGCCGGCGGTGAGATGCACCAGGGCATGGTGGATACGCAGGATGGTGCGCCAGCGGTGGAAGCTCATGCCGAGTTCGGTGTGGAACAGGCGGCTCAGGGTGCGCTCGCTGGCCCCGGCGGCACGTCCCAGCTCGGTGAGGGTCGCGGCCCGGCCGGGGTCGGCGTGCAGGAGATCGGTAACGGTGCGCAGGCGGTCGTCGGCCGGTTCGGGCAGGTGCAGGGACCGCTCGGGAGTCTCGGCGACCTCGTCGATCACCACCGCGCGCAGCCGGTCGAAGGCTCCCGGAGGCATCTGTGCCCGCTCGGTCAGCGCCAGGAGGGCTTCGCGCAGCAGAGGGTTCACTGCGAACACGCTGGGACGGGCAGGCAGCGTGTCGCACAGGTCGGCTGGGATGGTGAGCAGGCGGACGTAGGTCTCCCCGTAGAAGCGGTGGGAGTGTTCGAAGCCGGGTGGCGTCCACGTCATCCGGTTGGCCGGAGCGACCCAGGTGCCGCGTTCGGTCGTGGTGGCCACGGCTCCCGAAGCCGCGTACACCAGCTGGCCATCGTCGTGGGAGTGCGCGTCGAGCTGGTAGCCGTGCGGGAGCCAGCCTGCGCCGTTGGGCGTCGTCGGGTGCGGCGCAGGTGATTGCGAGGAAGGCTGGCGGGTTTCCGGCATAAACCGTCAGTCTACCGGTGGTTCGAACCAGGAGGCTGACCCGACGATGGCCCCGTGAGCCCAGCGGCACAGCTGGTGCCGGGAGGGAACCGCGGCCCCGGGCGGGCTCGTGTACGGGTGCGGGGCAGACCGGGCGAGGTTCGCGGGGGAATCATGCAGATCATCGAAGTGACCGGTTATGCCGTCCGATCCGCCGTGATCACTATGAGGCGGACAGGCACGCCACTCGAGTTCGTGATCTTCCCGATGCTGCATGTGGCTTCGCCGACGTTCTACTCCCAGGTCCGCATCAGGCTCCGGGAATGCGACCTCATCGTCATGGAAGGAGTCAGAGGGAAGTCGGCCGCAGTGAGTGCCCTCACGCTCGCGTACCGGTTCACCCCGATGCGGCGGCGCAACGGCTTGCGGTTGCAGCGCGACGAACTGCTGCTTCCCGGGGACGTACCCGTCATCAACCCGGATGTGACCGCCGCTGAGGCGATCGCGGACCTGAAGGAGATGTCGCGGTGGACATACCTGCTCCTCCTGGTCGCGGCTCCCGTGATGGGCCTGGTGTTCGCGCTGCGCGGACCGCGCGCCTTCCTCGATGAGGACCTTGTCGTCGAGGACCTGCCGTCGACGCTGCGGGCGGAGATGCTGGCCGACGATCCCTTGGTCCACGCGTTGTCCGACCGGCGGGACCAGCGGCTGCTCGACGCGCTCGGCGAGATCCACGCGGAGCGCGGCGGCGAACCGATCCGCGTGGCAGTCGTCTACGGCGCCGGCCACGTCCCGGCGACGGTGTCGGGGCTGATGGATCGTTACGGGTACCGGCCACGTGAAGCGGAATGGCTTACCGTGCTGATACCGGCGTAGAGAGCCTGGTGCCCGGCCGCAGTCCGGCGGCCGACGTCCGTTCGAGGTCCTGCGCGCCTCGAACGCACTCGCCCCGAACGAGGCCGACCCGGATCGCCGTCGGGTGCCTGGAACGGGCGCTCGCGAACCGAGACCTGACCCCCGCCGGCATCCGGGCAGCGGCCACAGCCCGCGAGCGAGCTGTGCTGGTTCGGCAGCTCCAAGGGGCCACGGCCTCGACCGGCCGGCATCGTCGCCGACGCGGACCGCCGACGCGCCAGCCGCGGCTCGGCCCGCCCACCCCGGCCCGACACCCGCCGCGAGCGCCATGTGGTCGGCGCGCCGGACCTGCTCAAATGCGCTGCAGAGTGAGGGAGTTGTTGGTGCGGAGCTGGTTCGGGCACGGTCGGAACGGGGCTCGATCCACTCGTCGAGGGCAGCACCCGCGCGGCCTTCTGCGCAGCCGACACGTACGGTTCGCCCGACAGTTCTCCCCGCGAAGACATGTTTTCGTACCTGTCGCAGGGGGTCGCGGGGTCACCGGCCCCTCCCCCGAGTCGGGCCGGAGAAGGGGCCGGCTTTCACACGGCAGTTGCCGTCAGTCGGTGACCCGCACGATGCCCGAGGCCGTGGCCTCCGCGCCTGTCCCGTCCGCCGGGGCCGAGGTCAGCCGCCAGGTGTACGCGCCGGTCGGCACCGGGGTTCCCGAGTCGGACGTGCCGTCCCAGGAGACCCGGAGCGCGCTGGGCGTCTCGCCTCCCGTCCAGGTGCGTACCACCTCGCCGGTCGCCCGGCGGACGAGTGTGACCCGCCAGGACGCCGCGGGCTTGGAGAGCCACCAGGCAGCGGCCCACTCACCGGTGCCGTCCTGCGCGAGCGTGCGGGGTGCGGCGGTGCGGGCGACGCGCAGCGGGGAGACCTCGTGCTGCGGAGCGGTGACGTGGACGGTGTCGTCTGCGCCGACCCAGGCGAGCTTGCCGGCGCCGGCGTCGAGGGTCCAGGTGGTGCCGCGCCCGTCGCCGTTCGCGGGCTGCTTCAGGCCGGTGACGGTACCCAGGTCGGCCGTACCGCCGTCCGCGTGCAGTGCCGTGAGGCGCAGATCGCCGGAGGCGTCGCGGTGGGCCAGGAAGCGGTCGCCGAGGAGGGCGCCGGACACCGGCGCGGGGTAGGTGCGCCCGGTCGCCAGGTCGCGTACGCCTGCCGCGTCCTGGGAGGCGCAGCTCCAGTACAGCAGGGTGCCGCTGCGCTGGAGTTCGTCCGGGACGCAGGCGGTGCCGAGTTCGATGGTCCCGGTCAGGACGCCGGTGCGCGCGTTGAGGACCTTCACCGTGCCGGGGGTGTTCCGCGCCGCCTTGAGCAGCCACTTCTGCTCGAGTGCGGCGGCCTGCGCCGGTTGCTCGCGGACGATGCGGTCGCGGGCGGTGTCCACGACGTATTGCCGTCCGGCGGCCTCGTACAGCACGAACTCCGGTGCCGTGTCGAGGATCCGGCCGTCGGTACCCGGCAGCGGGAGGCTGTCCGCCGGGTGGTCCGGGTCGTCGCCGGTCAGCAGGGTGTCGGTGCCGGTGTCGGGGTCGGTGACCAGCCGCGCCAGCCCTTCGTCGCTGCCGTCGGAGAAGCGGCCCGCCTCCAGGCCGGGGAAGTCGGCGAGCGCCGCGCCCTTCGCCGGATCGAGGCCGGTACCGATGTCCGCGCCGTGCAACGTCTTCGTGTCGGTGAGGGAGTTGACGTACCGCAGCCGCCCCCGGTCGAGGCTCAGCGCCTGGATCTCGCCGTCCGCGGTCTTGACCCGTGGCACCTCCCGCAGGGGCAGGTCGGCGACGAGGCCCAGACCGTCCACGCTGAACAGGTGCACGGCGCGCTTGCCGTCGGTGTCCTTGCCGAGGACGACCAGCGAGCCCGAGCCCTCGGCGCGCAGGTATGCCTGTTCGACGTGGCTGAGCAGGGTTCTTTCCGTCTCCGCGCCCGCGAAGGGGGTGAGGTGCAGGGGGCCGTCGGCGCCCTCGTGCCAGAGCACGTTGTCGCCCACCACGAAGGACGTGACCTCGCTGTCGGGGGCCTGTGTGGTGAGCGGCACGATCCGCGGGGCGGCAGTACCGCCGCGCGGCATGATCCGCACGCCCGGCTCTCCGCTCCGGCTGAACCAGCTGACGGTGTTCTGTGTGATCCGGAAGCTGCCGGCCTCGCCGGTCACGGGGAGAGGGACGACCTTGCCGTTGTACGCGGTGAGGACGCCGTAGCCCTGCGTGCCGTCGGCGGTGGTGTAGCCGATCACGAGCTGGTTCGAGTAGGCGCCGAGCAGCACGGGCTCGGCGCCGGTGGTGGCACCGGCGGGGAGCTGCACCACAGGGTCGGACGCCGGGGCTCCACCGCGCGCCACACGCAGTTGGCGAGTGCCGTCGCCCTGGTCCACGGTGGCCAGCACCCAGCCGTTGGCGACCCGCGGGTTGAGGTACCCGGCGGGCACGCTGATCGTGCTGGTGAACCCGGGGTCCTCTATGCCGACGCGCACGACGTCGGTGCCGCCGTCCTCGCGCGGCTTGGTGTAGGTGACGCGGTTGAAGTCGTCGTGGGTCCGGACGATCGCGTCCTGCGGTACGCCGTCGAGTTCCGGGACGGATTTCGTGGTTCGGTTGTACGTCGTGGTCCAGAGGTAGCCGCTGCCCTCGCGGTGCAGCACGCCCTGGCTGCCGGTGGCCAGCACCGTCTCGGTCCCGTCGCCGTATGCGTCGGGCGCGGGTATCTGGACCTCGGCGGCACTGGCCGCGTGTGCCGTGGTCGGCAGTAAGGCGGCCGACCCCACGGCGAGGACGGCGGCGACGGCAGCGGCGGTGGCGCCACGCCGGGTGTGACTGGTTGCACGCAGGTGATGGGACACCTGACCCCCGTTGTTAACCGGTGACATTCGAGTTTTGCGCTGTGAACTCGGTTAACAGTACCCGGACGGGCGGGAGTTGTGTGTGAAATGTGTGCCACTAGTGTCACAGGAGTGTCGCAGGGAACGCGGCTGACATGAAGGGCGCCACGCCGGGACCACCGCGAGGCCCGGCGGAACGACGTACACGCGCCTGCATCTCGGGCCCCAGCCCTCTGCGTTCAGCGTACGGACGGTCAACCACCTTGCGCACAAGGATGATTGGCGAGGTGCGCTTCCTGGCCCGCACCCTCGGCCACGACTGCCCGAATCGGCCACGACTCCCCGGACACGGTGTTCTGCGCCCGCTCGGACGAACGCGGCATCCGCTCGACGGAAGTGACGCGCCTGCACCCGTAACGCCTGGCGTGGCTCGGTCGAAGCGTCAACGGACACCGCTCCGCGGTATGCGACCTGCGAGTGCGCCGGCCAGGCCGCGAAGTGGACGCGTCGCGCGGACCTCGCGGGCCCGTTCCCGATCACGTACCCGGACGAGTCGATTCCCTCGGAAGACCGCGGGAAAGGGCCGGGCCTGACAGACTGTGCGCCACCTGGGGAAAGAGAGATCGTCGTGCCGGATGCGCTGACCGTCCGCCGGATACTCGGGGACCAGCCGTTCGCCGAGATCGGCCGGCCCGTGTGGGCGGTGACCGACGCGCGTCACGGCTGCGTCATCGCGGCCGGTGACCTCGGGCACGTCATGTGGCGCGGTACGGGCCGCTGGCTCAACCACCGGATCGGCGTGTACGAGGCCGGCACCCTCCGTCCGCGCCACGTCGTCGCCTCCCGCTACTCGGTATGTGCCATCGAGCCTCACCCCGAGCTGCCGCTCGTCGCCGTCGGCACCGGCCGCTACGACGGCTCGTGGGATTTTCAGGGACAGCTGCTCCTGCTCCACCTGGAGACCGGGCGCGTGACGAACCTGCTGAGCAAGAGCCGCCAAGTGCGTCACCTGCGCTGGCTGGAGGACGGCAGGCTCGCGATGCTGCTCTCCCCCGAGGACAAGGACGGCGGCTTCAGCGAGGGATTCGAGCTGGCCGTCGCGGTGGACGACTGGCTGTCCGCTCCGGCCGGTCTGGTCGACCCCGACGACACACGCCATCCGATGGTCGAGAGCGGGCTCCTCTACGACCCGCGCGTGGAGGACACCCTCGCGCGGCTGACGGAGGGCCGGTGGCGGCGGCGGGCGGAGGTGCGGGACCTGGCGGTGCTGGCCGACGGCCGGGTGCTCGCCACCGGCCGTCACACGGACCTCGAATGCTGGGATCCGTCGGGCGCGCCGAGGTGGGCTCTTCCCGCGGGCGGGGAGGGGAGCGTCCGGGTCGAGGCGGCCCCTGACGACGAGTCGGCGTGGGTGACGTACCGGGGCTACCGGCGCGACGAGGTGACGGGCCGCCCGGTCGACCGCGCGACCGCCGTTCGGCGGATATCGACGGCGGACGGCGGTGCGTTGGACTGCGTGGACGTGCCGTCGGCCCCCGCACTGTGCGCCGCGGACGACGGCTGGCTCGCTCTGCGCCCGCAAGGGCGCGAGGCACACGCCGCGCTGTTGCTCGCCCCCACGCATCAGGAGGCGGCACGCCTCGACCTCGCCCCCAGCCGCTCCAACTCCCCGGCGCTGCGCGTCAGACACAGCGTCCGTCTGCTGTACGTGGACGGCCCCGGCCCGGACGACGACGCGCCGTGGATCCACGCGATCGACCCTCCAGGCGCCCACGGGCCCGCCGCTCTGCGCGCCCTCTTCCCCCTGCGCTGGGACCCGACGTCCGCACTCCGGCCCTGGTACGGCCCCGCCGTCGAGCTGGCACACACCCTCGTCCACGCGGGCCGGTCGTACGAACAGGGCGCCACCTACGCGGAAGCCCGCGAGGGCACGTACGTCGTGAGCCGCCGGCTGCCGGACGGAGAGGCACGCTGGGTGTACCGCACCGACAAGCCGCTCGCCGATCTCGACGGCGACGAACGGAGGATGCACGTCGTGTATCTCACCGGTGAGGTGGAGACCCTGGACACGGCGACGGGCGAGGTGCGAGCCCGGCACACCCTGCACGCGCACGGCCACCCGGTCACGCCGCTGTCCGCCGCGTACCGGGCGGACCAACAGCGGCTGCTCGTAGGGACGGTGGACGGGCGGATCCTGGACTGCTCGGTCTCGGATTGACCGGGTCGGCCGAGCCACCAGTCAGTGCCCCTCCTCGCTGATACGAACCGCAACACCCACCGTCAGCGAGGTCCTGTCTGCTCCCCGCCCACCCCTGTGAACACGACCGCCGCTCCACCGGCCACCACCGCGCTCCACATCGTCCTGGCCCGGTTCCTGGGCAGAGCCTCGACGCCGGAACCGCCGGGCTCACCCTTCCGTGGGGCTCCGGGGTGGTCGAAGGCCACGTGAACCGGCTCTGGTCCACTTCTTGTGGTCGTCTATACGGCGCGGCTCGATTCACGGGCCCGACCCGATGCCGCACGAACCAGCCTGGCCCGCTGTACGAGGGACGTAGCGGCGCTCTCCCACTCGGGATACGCGAAAGCGAAACCGGCTGCGCGCAGCCGCCCCGGCACCACTCGACGGCTCTTGAACAGCAGTTCCGTGTCCGAGCGCAGCGCGAATGCCCCCAACTCGGCCATCCAGCGCGTCGCCGGCAGCCCCACCGGAACGCTCCAGGCCGTGCGCAGCGCTCTCATGAAGTCGCGGTGCGGAAGGGGCTCGGGCGAGGCGAGATTCACCGGCCCGTCGAGGTCGTCCCGGGCGATCAGGAACTCCACCGCTCGCACGAAGTCCTTGTCATGGATCCAGGAGACGTACTGCGCGCCGCCGGCCACCGGACCGCCCAGCCCGAGGCGCGCCAGCCGCGACAGCACGTCGAACACACCGCCCTGATCGGGGCTCATGACCATCGCCGAGCGCAGCGCCACCTTGCGGGTCGCGGGAGTCGGCGCCTCGGCCTGCGCCCGCTCCCAGTTCCTCGCGATCTCGACGCTGTACGCCCAGTAGTCCGGCACCCCGGCCTCCGAGCCGCCGATCACCCCGGTCGCCTCGTCGTGTGCCGCGTCGAAGCTGTGGGCGTAGACCGTCGCCGTACTCATCTGCAGCCAGACGCGCGGTGGCCGCGCGGCGGCGGCGATCGCCTCGCCGACCACCCGCGCCGAATCCACCCGGGAGTCCATCATGGCTCGCAGGTTCCCGGCGGTGTAGCGGCAGGAGACGCTGCGTCCGGCCAGGTTGATCACGACATCGCAGCCGTCGATCGCCTCGGCCCAGCGGCCCAGCGTGGCCCCGTCCCATCCGATGTCGTGCGGCCGCACGGGACGCCGGGTCACCACCGTGACGTCGTGGCCGGCCGCCGTCAGCGCGCGGTCGAGAATCGTGCCCACCTGTCCGGTTCCCCCGGGCAGCACTACCTTCATCGAACCCCCTCGGCTTCGTTCGGCATCAGCCTAGCCTCTAATTTTGAACGTGTTCAACTCGAGAGTCCGGTGCACGCCAGGGCGAGGAGGCCGACACGGGCGGGCGGTCCCGGACGGCTACGGCAACGTCCGTCGGTACGTCAGCTTCGTCCTGGTACGCGCGCTCCTTCGGCCACATGCTCACCCACCGGCAGGTGACCAACTGCTGGAGTGGATCGAAGCGGGCACCGCCACCTGCCTGCCCGGCCTCCAGCGGGTCGCCCTGCACCTCGAACGCGAGCCCTGTTTCTTGATCCCCTCCAACAGTTTCCAGGCATTGCCCCTGGTCACCGAGGGTGCTACCGTCTGCCGCGCGCCTTCCCTTCTCTTGCTGACACTGGAGTAGATGGACGCAAACGGCCCCCGCCTCGGCAGGGGCCGTTTTCTTTGCCGCCGAGCACTCACCCTGTCCGTGACCGACAAACCGTCCCTGTAACTGGGTACTCCGGACGGCAGCCCCGCGACCGCCTGGTGGTTCGGCACCACCGACGACGGCGGTCAGCCGTTCAACCAGATCGTCAGCCACGCCGTCGGCGAGCACCAGAACATCGGCAACCAAGAAACTCAGCGGGCTGATCCCCGAAGAAGACTGGACGGCCCCGCAGAACGAGCAGCGCCCTGAAAGCCGTTGGAGGTGGGAACGTGCGTACAGGCGAAAGCTTGGACCACAGGCCTGGCTGGAGGCCGTGCTGCAGGCCTGGGCCAGGACGAGAAGCCGCTGAGCACCGAGGAGCTGGCAAAGCGCAGGGCGGCCGCGCAAGGCGACATCGACGCGGGAATGGACTGGGGTCTGACGGAGGGAAACACGCCGGTCAACGACGAGGTCCTCCTTCCACCCTCGGACATCGACCCCCGCTCTGAAAGGGTCCTCGGTCTGGCTCCGTTCCTGTTCCCGAAGGTCAAGGACGACCTGGAGACAGCCGCCTGGAAGGAATGGGACCGGATGACCCCGGTGAGAGACCGGGAGGAGTGGTACTCCGCTTGCTCCTTCCTCGCCACCGGAGGCTCGGACGCCGTGCGTCTCGGCGGCACTGAGCGGGACAAGAGGCTCGCCGCCGCGATGCGCGCCTACCTGGACACGGCGGCCAAGGAAGGCATCACCCCCACCGCGCCGGCCAGTTCCAGCGCACGGACGGAAATGTACGGCTGCGGCGCCAGCCGGTACGAGCACAGCACCTACAGGTGGGAGTACGACGGCACCCACATCTACGGCGCCGACAGCAGAACCGTCCCCTCGGAACGGACCTACTGGACCGACGAGCACGGCATCCTGGTCGGCAAGGACAAGGGCGGCCCCGGCCAGACCTGGACGCTCACCCTGTGGAAGCCCCCGCTCCCCAGCCCAACATGGCGCGCGCCCTCCTGTTCACCGGTCTGTTCGGCCCCTTCGGCGGCGCCCTCGACAGTATCCTCGGCGGCTGACACGGTAGCGCGGACCACAGACGCGGCGGGATCAGCCGGCGTGCACCCGTGAGCCGCGGAAGTGTGAGATGGCCGGGCGTCGGAACAGCCATGCCTGTCACGGCGTCCGGTCGTTGGCCTGGGCGTGCCGTCGGCTGACGCGCAGTGGGCGCGGATCAAACCGTTCCTGCCGGACGCTTCACCCCGACGAGGCGGCCGGTGGAGGGATCACCGTCACGTGATCGATGCCATCGCCTGGAGGTTCACGACCGGAGCTCCATGGGCGCACCTGCCTGCGCGCTTCGGTTCGTGGAAGGACGTCTACACCCGGCTGCGGAACTGGGCGATCGACGGGACCTGGCACCGCCTGTTCACCGCCCTGGTTGTGACTGGGCGGGGTAGTTGTCACCGGGCATGCCCCGCGACCTGCGGGTTCGACTCGGCTTGAGCACGCTATCTGTCACCAGTTGGGCAAGCTAGTTGTCATCTGCCTCGCCTGGCCACGGTTGTTGTCACCGCCGCAGGGCCGCCCGGCGGTATGGGCGACCGTCGCACTGAAAACTGATGGGCCGAAGGTCTCTCCCTCGGCATACTGAGGCGGCTGTCCCGTCGCCGAAGGAGACGTGTCCATGGAGGTGCCAGAGTTCACCGTGCTGGTGACCGAATCCGGGAACGGAGGCCACAAAGCCCTGCAGGCGATCGGAGCGGTGACCGGGCTGAGCCTGTGGCGTAGCAAGCTTCTTCTGGACAGTGCCCCTGCGGCGGTTGTGGAGAAAATCCCGCTCGACACGGCCGTCGTCGCAGCCCGACGACTGCAGGAGGCCGACGTGTCTGCAGCCGTCCGCTGCACCTGGTGCGACAGGGCAGTGCCCCACGACGAGACGCCGCTCGACCCAGGCCCTGCGCATCCCGCTACTGGCCGACCGCCCATTGCCAAGCGAACTCCCTGACCAATTGCGATTGCGAGTTCTGCAGCACCTATGGACCCACCGGCCTCACCCCGGAACTCGCGCAATGTCGGCAAAGCTCCCCCGTTGAGCACCAAACCGACTGAGGCGACGAGCGGCACCGGCCGGAACCAGGGCTCTGTCCGCAGTTCCGCGATCGGACGGCTCCGCCTCCCTCACCGCCTCGTTAGGCTGGCCGGGTGACTGATCACGGCATTGAGTTCCCCGCTTTTCGTCTGCACGTCGTACCGGCGGTTCTCGCTCTGGCTAGCCCCTCATGGCAACGCGATGTGTGGCTGCGGCCGGAGGAACGGGAAAACTTGGACTACGTGATCAACGTGCTGTTCGACGACTTCTGCGACGCTGACGATCCCGCTCCGTGGCTGGGCAAGAGCCTCCGGACCGAGGAGGAAGTCACACTCGTGGAGGAGCTGGGCAGAGCCTACTCGGCGGTGCAGGAGTCTGTGGGCCGCAGCGCCCCGGATGAGGCTTATCTCGATGCCGAGGAATGGGGCTCCGTGATCGCCATCGCGGCCAGACTGGCTCAGATGATGGTGACCAATGACCTTCAAGCCGCGGCTCTCGTTCAGGAGCAGCGCCAGCGCTCCTGAACGAGAGCCGTGCCGCGGGGGCGTCGTCCCCGACGCCGCCCACGACGACTGCGACCTGCACGCGCGGACCGCGGAGCGCGACGAAATCCTGGCAGACCTGTGGGAGTTCGAGGAGAAGCCCGCCGGTCTGCGGGAGGCGGGGGCGAAGGTCCTGCCGTGGGCGTTCGAGGAGGGCACGGGGGCGTTCCTGTACTGGCCGGCGCGGCCCGGTCAGCACCCCGACGAGTGGACCGTGCTCTACGACGAGGGGCGTGGTCTTCTCTGGGAGCAGCACGACATGGGGTGCCTCGCCTTCCTGTTGGCGGTGCTCACCGGGACTGCGGAAACGGCGTACTTCGGTTACCTCCACGACGTACTGAAGCCGAGAGTGCACCGCTTCGCGACGGCCGACGCGATTTCGGGAACGGCCGGACAGTGAGCCGTCGGCCGCTCTCGGCGGATCGGGAGACGCGGTGAGGAGGCTGGCGCCTGTGCCTCCGGGAGGCCTGTCAGACGCGGAAGTACAGGGTGCGTTTCAGGAGGCCGAGTGACGACTGCGCCCAGGCGAGGATGTTCAAGGTGGAATCCAGGTTGGCGGGAGGCTGGTTGACGAGGGTGTCCCGGCGGATGAGCCGATCGAAGTCGACCGTGACCGGGGCTGTCCGTACGTTTCCGTCGGAGTGGCGGAACTGCACACCGGCCGCGAGCATGACGTTGATCAATTCCTGGGCGACGATCCCGTAGGCGATGGTGGTGGGGTGAACGCCGTCGAGGGAGAACAGGCCGCCGTCGGTACGGCCTGTGCCGTCGCTGGTGATGAAGCGGGAGTTCGGCTCCGGAGCAAGGGCCTTCAGTTGCGGCGGCAGTTGGTAGGGCCGCCACCATGGCGGTTGGGCCGTCAGGTCTTTGATGTACCGGCGTGACGCGAGTCGGTCGAGCAGGCCGGCTGTGTCCATGAGGAGCCAGTCCGCCCCCGTCGTCCGCGCTGTTCTCACATGGTCGGTGATGGCCTCGTTGTAGAGGTCGATGGCCCGGTCGACGTCTTCCGCCTCCTGCCCCGTCAGGTGAGGGTGAAGGACGGGGCTGAAGGTGTCGTCGTCGATCCAGGGCCGGGTGTAGTAGGGGAAGTACCTGGACCCTGGCGCGTTCTTGGCGCCGATTCCACGGGCGAGCGGGGCGATGGTGACGTGCGGGACGGTGCACCAGATGACATGGCGAGCCGCGATCTGCCGTACTTGGGCGACGACTTGCCTCAGCTCGTCCCTGAAGTGGCTGGGATCCCAGACCGTGTACGTCTTCTTGCGCTCCAGGTCGTCGTATCCCTCACCACTCCACTCCACTTTGAGCTGGGTCACCGTCTGCAAGGCGTTGTTGGCGCCGAGGAAGACGATCAGGGTCTCGATTCCGTGGCCCCCTTCGTCGGTCCGGTCCTCACCGAGGCGGCGGGCCGCCGACAGCAGCGTCATGGTTCCGTCTCGGTCCACGCTGCCGGAGGGCAGGACCCGCAGTGCCGCGCGGTCACCGTTGTTCTCCACGGTCTGCCGCAGCAGGTTGTCGGCGGGCGCCGCGATGGCGTCCTGGCAGATCTTGGCGCTCTTTTCGAGGACGTCGCGCAGGTCCCAGCCGTACACGGCGAGGTTGTGGTTGATGGCGTTGATCTGCGGGACGACGCTTCCCGGCCCGCGCTCCCAGTAGTCCTCGACCTCGTCGAGGAACCTGCGGGCGTGGAACAGGGCCAGCGGGACCTCCCACCAGTCCAGGTCCTTGCCGAAGCGCTCCTGAAGCTCCCTCAGCAGCAGTTCGATGTTGAGGGGCAGCCCTCCGTACCCCGGGTACACGGGGAATCGGAAGTCGGTGCCGGATCCCAGTTCGTGAGCGATGATCGCCGGGTAGGACAGGTCGGTGTTGAAGACCGCTCCGCTCTGGAACCCGTGCGTGAGTGAGTCGCCGATCGTCACGAGCCGGTGGCGTGGTTCCTGTCCCTGCTCCGGGTGACCGACCGGAATGCCCAGCGTGGGGTCCGTGACCGGTTCGCGCGGTGGTTGTCCCCTGCCCGCCAGGACCTCGGCCGGGATGGGAGCGTGCGTGTGGTCGGTCATGGTGTTCTCCTCGGCCTGATGGGCCTGCGTTCCTGCGTGTGTCACTGCTCCGTGACGTGTCGTTCTAGCCAGCCGAGCAGGGCCGCGAAGGCCGGGGACATGGCGGCTTCGGACTGGGTCAGAGCGGTCGAGCGGCCGCCGTCCTCCACCGTGATCGTGTAGCTCATCGCGTCCCTGGCCCGGCTCGGCAGGTCCTGCCCGGCTTCGGGGGCGGCCACCGCCACCAGGCGGTCCAGCTCTCCCGCCGCGCTTTCGGGCAGGGCGTCGGTGTCCAGCACCTTGGGCGGAAGGCCCAGGCGGATCGCAGCCGCCTGGCCTCCCTGCGCTTCCCAGGTCACCCTCATCGGGCACACCCTTCAGGCCGGCCGACCGGCACTCCGCGCCGCCGGGGGTCGGCCGCGTCAACAGCCGTCGGTCACTTGGCCTTCAGCGCGGTCACGTCCCTGGCCAGCCCCGTCACCTGGGCGGCCAGTGCGCCGATCTGCCGGCTCACGGTCGCCATTCCCTTGTCCCCGCCCGCGCGACCGTTCCGGTCGGCGGCGAGGCTTCGCGCCCGGGCGACGCCTGCCAGGATCCCGCTGATCTGGATGCCTACGTCCTGCCAGGCCGCCAGTACGGCCAACTGTTCGGCGCTGTCCTCGCCGAACAGTTCCGCGGCCTTCCGGTAGGTGGTGTTCGCGAACTCCTGGAACTGGGTCTCGGCGTTGGAAGCCTTGAGTGATTCGTACCAGACGAGTCCGGGAGCCTCCCAGGCGAATCCGCCGATGCGCGACGCCGTCAGGAAGAACGCCTTGTTCGGGATGCCGGAGTTGACGTGCACCCCGCCGAGGTCGCCCTTCTCGGTGTCCGGCAGTCTGACGAAGTTCTCCATGTGGTCGGGTTGGGGGTCCCTGCCGAACAGGGCGTTGTCGTACGCGTGCCCCGGGGCCTTCATCGATCGCAGGGCGTCGGCGTCGATTCCCGGGGTGAAGATGTCGGGCCCGATCAGCCAGTCCGCCTCGTCGGCCGACTGCTTCAGCGACCATTGTTTGACCAGCGACCCGAAGACGTCCGACATGGATTCGTTCAGGGCCCCGGACTGGTTGTGATACTTGAGTCCCGCGGTGAACTCGGTGACTCCGTGTGTCAGCTCATGGCCGATCACGTCGACGGATCCGGTGAAGTCGGAGAACATCCTTCCGTCCCCGTCACCGAAGACCATCTGCTGCCCGTCCCAGAAAGCGTTGTTGAACCTTTCGCCGAAGTGGGCGAACGCGTCCAGGCGCATCCCCTGGCCGTCGATCGAATTGCGGTTGAACACCGCCTTGTAGAAATCGCGTGTCGTTCCGAGTCCGCCGAATGCCCGGTTGACGGAATCGTCCGGGGACTCCGGGCCGTCCTCCGACCGGGCGAGAACGGCCGAGGGGAGGAAGGTGCTGTTCTGGCAGTCGAAGACGGTCCGCCGGCCGTTGCCGGGGGCGGCAGCGGCGCCGGCGAAGGACGCCCGGATCCCTCGCTCGCCCCGCAACCGGGCGGTGGTCAGCATGGTGTTCAGCGCCACCTGGCGCACTTCGCTGTCGTCACTGCCCAGGAGCTTCTCAAGCAGGTGTGGGGGGATGATGCAATGGAGGTGGGAGGTCCTGGTCATGGGACACCTCGCGTACATGAGGAGAGGCGGGGAAACCTCGCTCATCGGATGTGGTTGCGTGGTTGTTCTCCGTGTTCGGAACAATCACGCCGATCCCGACTGGAGCTCGCCCTCGTCGATCGTCTGCGCCGGAGGCGGCGCATCGACGGTGTCGATCGCCAGGCGGACGGTTTCACTGTGGCCGGACAATCGCGTCTGACGCGCCGGGCCCCACCTGCTCCGCACCTCTGTACGGCGAGGTGAATTCCGGGATGCCGGCTCAGCCGTGTAGCGAGCGGTCTCACTGTCTCTGCTTCGTGCGCATGACCGAAGAGGTGAGAACCGTGTCTACTTCGAGTATCCGCTCGGTGCCATCGACGCGCACCCCGGGCGAGGTTCTCTTTCCGAGGATGACACGGACCCGGCCGACAGCTTTCCTCGGGCAACAACTTCCGTGCACGTTCGGCCACTTCGGACACGAGGTCGATGGTCACGGCCATGCCGTCGTTCTCCACGACCTCGTGTAATTGCCGAGGAAACAATGTCGGTGACGAACTGTTCGAGGGTTTCCCCGGCCCGGCGGAAGCAGCCTCGTGCCACAACTCCTCGCCACCGCGGGCGTGCTGCTCGGCGACATCGGCGCCGGGCGTGTAGCGGCGTCTGCTGTCAGGACGCCCAGCACGCCGGACACGCCCACAACCGGTCCTGAACCCGAAGCCCGAACCCGGTACCGAAGGTTTCCGTCACCGGCTCTCGGCGCTCACCGATCCCGCTCCGACAGACCTTGCTCCCCCGCGCCTCGCCCCGCCGGACTCCCGGCGAATCCCCGAGCTGGAGCGAGGGGACGATCGTCGCGGATCAGCAGAGGTTCCGTATCTTCCACCGGTCCCCGCAAGTCCACTGTGAAACCGGCCTGTTCGAGTGCCATGGCTCCGTGCGTGCTCGCCATGGCCGGCACGAGCCGGGTGGAGGCGATATTCACGAGCACGACCTCGGTTCGGTTGGTGACGGCTTCCAGATCACTCAGCCCCTGCCCCTCGGACAGCTTGATACGCGCCCGGAAAACGGGGCGGTTCTCCACTGCGGCGCGGGTGAACACGGGGTGGGCCACGGTACGCAGCCCGGCTTCCCTCGCGAACCCACGCTCCTGAGGATCCTCGCCCACGAAGACGCACTCGCCGGCCGCCGAGGGAGGCGTGCCATCGCCCGCCGTGCCGGCGACCGCCTCCTCGAAGATCTCCCGGTTGTCCTTGGAACCCCAGTGCACGAGCGCGTCGTCCGTGAAACGGCCGGGGAAGGCCTCCCGCAGAGCGGAGAAGGCGCGCTCCGCGGCACCTTCACCGGGGCCGGGGTTGGAAATGACACCCTTGCGTACGTCGCGGAATTCATCGAGCACGGCGAGGACACGCGGTCGGGGCAGTAGCCTCAGCGAACCGTCTGCCTCCATGCGGGCGTCCGCCAGGGTCGCTCCTATGTCGAAGAAGAGCACGGGCATCTCGATGCCTCCGCGAAGTGAATCCGTATCCGGAATCGGCACGCGCCCAAGTCGAACGGTCGTAACCGTAAAGCCCGTTCGGGGAAGGAACGGGGCCGGAGAAGCGGGTGTCGCCCACTCCGGGGAACTCCGAGGGCCCGCGCCGTCCGCCCGCGACCCGCAGACGCTCCGAGAACGGACTCCCGGCTACTCCATGGTCCCCCCTGGGTTGCGCTTTCGCATCCTGGGATGTATGCGAATTCCTTTCGACTTCAGACAGTTGAAGTAGGTACGGAGTACGGGTGGAGCGTTCTGTCCACTGATCCGCCGGCAGCGGCAGAGGTCGGTACCTGTTCCCGATCTCCGGTGGCCGGGTGAGAGAGCGCAGCCCGTGATGTTCGCGCGTTTCGACCGGCGTTTAATCACTTGACCCGGTCCGTACGGTGTCCGAGTGAAAGACATGCTGATCGACGGACTCCGCACCGCGTATGACGCCCAACTCCGTGGTGTCACCCCGCCCGGCGGCAGCGCCCGCATCGAGAAGGACGGCCCGCTGACCCGTGTCGTCGGCTGGCACCGCGGCTTCGTCACGGGCCCCCGCGACCTCGGTGTGTGCGGGGCGGAACTCGACACGCTCATAGCGCGGCAGCGTGACTTCTACGCCGCCCGTGGCGAGGCGGTCGAATGGAAGACTCGCGCCCATGACCTCCCCGCCGACCTCACCGACCGGCTCACGGCGGCCGGCTTCGTCGCCGAGGACAGTGAGACCGTGCTCATCGGGCAGTCCGCGGATCTTGCCGCCGACCCCGTCCTGCCCGACGGCGTGACCCTCCGCCGTGTCACCGCCGGAGCAGACCTCCAGCGCATCGCCGCCATGGAGAGCATCGTCTGGGGCGAGGACTGGAGCTGGCTCGCCGACGACCTGGCCTCCCGGATCGAGAACGCCCCCGAGAACACCGTCGTCCTCGTCGCCGAGGCACGCGCCGAAGTCGTCTGCGCCGCCTGGCTGGTGTTCAAGGACGGCGTCGACTTCGGCGGCCTCTGGGGTGGCTCGACGCTCAAGGAATGGCGCGGACAGGGCATCTACCGGGCCATGGTCGCCCACCGAGCCCAACTCGCTGCTGCCCGCGACGTCCCCTACGTCTATGTCGACGCCTCGGCCGACAGCGCCCCGATACTCACCCGCCTCGGCCTGCACGCGGTCACCACGACGACACCGTATGTCTGGTCGCCCTGAGCTCAGCCGCCTTCGCCGACCCCTCAGCTCGTGCCCGGGGGCCGGCGAGGCGGTAGGAGTCAGTGCCGGTCTCGATGACGGTGCCGTTGAAGGTCAGGCGGCACCGGTGATCGAGGACGCGCCGGCGGCAGTTGCGGCAAGGGCCACGGCCGTCAGGGCTGGGGTCCGTCGAACGAGCGGCTCGCCTGGGCCGCTTCGGCCGGCTGAGACAGAACTCCGTCGCCAGGTACCGATGTTCACGCCCCGGCGCTCCCACCGCCCCGCTCGACCGGGATCCACAGCTGCGAGCCGGTCTCCGCGCCAATCTCCACCGGCCGCGTCAGCAGAAGCTCGGGACCTGGCCGGGCCGTGTACAGGTTCGAAGGGAACCACTGCGTGAACACGTCTCGCCACAGCTCCTGGAGGGCGCTCGGATAAGGCCCGTGGTTGTCGAAGACCGCCCAGGTGCCGGCCGGCACGTCGAGGGCGTCGAGCTCCTCGGCGACCACCTCGGGACCGGTCACCACGCCGACCCAGTAGTCCGCCTCCGTGCCCTCCTCCCGGCTGTCGGTCAGGTACACCACCGCCGACAGGACCCCCTCCGGCTCCCCGCCGGCCAGCGCCTTCATCCGGACGACCGCCTGCTCGTCCAGGCTCTCCACGTGCGCCGCGGCCGCCTCGTTGACCCCCTCGTGCACGAGGGGGATCCGGGCCTTCCTGCCGACGACCCGAAACGACTCCTTCTCCACGATCCGGTACCGCATGGTCGTACTCCCCTCGACGACGACGCGGAAGGACATGCGCGGCTGTGCCGTGAGCACCGCACCCGTGCGCCGGGCCTCGCCCGGCCCGATGCCGTGCACCGACCGGAACGCCCGGGCGAACGCCTCGCCCGAGCCGTACCCGTACCGCACCGCGACGTCGAGCAGCGTCAGCTCCCCGGCCAGCACCTCGGCCCCGGCGAGTGTCATCCGCCGACGCCGTACGTAGACCGCGAGCGGCATCCCGGCGAGCGCGGAGAACAGCCGCCGGAAGTGGTACTCCGACACCGCGGCGATCCGGGCGACCTCGGCCATGTCGACCTCCTGGTCGAGGCAGGACTCCAGGTGGTCCAGCGCCTGATTCAGCCGCTCCAGCACGCGTATCCGCCCTTGCCTTGTGGGACAACCACCGACACGGCCGGGCTCGGGACGACCGGCCGGGCCGCCGGCAGACCGCGGGGCGGAGGCGGTAGCGGTCGGCCGCCGGGCCCACCGCGCGACCCGCCAGACCGCCTCACCGCAGTAGAGAAGATCCGATCGCGCCCCGCCCGACAAAACCGGTGCGGGAATTGTCGGGCGGGAAGCCCTGGGACTGCTTGAGGCTTACACCCATGAACGATGTTAGGGGATTTTGCGATCCGGGGTTCGCCGCAGTCCGTGAGGCGCTTGCGGCTCTGCTCGGCAAGGACGACGTGGGCGCCTCGGCAGCCGTCTACATCGACGGCGAGCCGGTGGTCGACCTCTGGGGCGGGTACGCCGACGCGAACCGCTCCGTCGGCTGGGAACGCGACACCCTCACCGGCGTGAACTCGACGACCAAGAACATGGTCGCCCTGTGCGTACTGATCCTGGCCGACCGGGGCGAGCTCGATCTGTCCGCGCCGGTCGCCGCCTACTGGCCCGAGTTCGCCGCGGCCGGCAAGGAGAACGTGCTGGTACGACACGTGCTGTCGCACACCGCGGGACTTCCGGACCTGTCCGGGCCGACGGCGGTCGAGGAGCTCTACGACTGGGAGAGCGTGACGGCAGGGCTGGCCGCGCAGGCGCCCGAATGGGAGCCGGGAACGGCCGCCGGCTATCACTCGCTCACCTTCGGCTTCCTCGTGGGTGAGGTCGTCCGCCGTATCACCGGCCGCGGTCTCGGCGAGTTCTTCGCCGAAGAGGTGGCCGAACCACTGGGCGCGGATTTCCACATCGGGCTCTCCTCCGGTCATGACCACCGCGTCGCACCGCTCATCCCGCCACCGTCACTGACCGACGCGTACGCCGCCAGCGCACCGCCGGGCCCGGACGGCACACGCCGGGAGAACACCGGAGCCGTTGTCCGGGTCAAGGACGCCAACTCCGTGCCCTGGCGCCGTGCGCAGATCCCCGCGGTGAACGGTTTCGGCAACGCTCGCTCCGTCGCCCTTGTCCAGTCGGTGTTGGCGAACCAGGGGTCGGCGGGCGGCGTGCGACTGCTGTCCCCCCAGGGGTGCGAGCCGGCGTGGCAGGAGGTGTTCCGCGGCGACGACCGCGTGCTGGGGACGCCGATGTCCTGGACGGCGGGCTTCGGCAAGTTCGGCGACATCTTCGGCTGGGGCGGCTGGGGTGGCTCGCTGGTCGTGAGCGATCCCGGTTCACGCATGACCGTGGCCTATGTCATGAACCAGATGATCGACCGGGACCGGCAGGAGGACGACCGGGGCATGGAGATCGTGATGGCCGCCTACAGCGGCCTGCACTGACAGGACGGCAGGGCGACAGGGCGACAGGGGCATTCCGGACCCGCACGGGCTGCTCTCTCCGCCGCTCTCGGCCCCGCCCTCGAGCGGAACACTTGTCAGTCACGCTGCGGGGCGGGCCCATCGGGGCTTCCCCTCTTCGGGTTCGAGGGCACGAGCGCTGCGGTTCTCAGGCACGGCCAAGAGCCTCATGCGCGGGCACCCCGCCGGGACGGGCCGACGCGCGCCGACTCGGCCGTCCCCTTTCGTGTAACCGCCCGCGCACTCCTCGTGTCCGCCGGTACGATCACGGCACGCGAGCGGGGGGCTCGTGTGCGAGGGGGGCGGGGATGAGCGACGGCAACACCGTTGTGCGCAGGAGCACTTGGCAGTGGAGGTTAGCCGCTTCGGTCGCCACGACGGCTCTGGTGCTCAGTGGCTGCGGTTCCGGGGACGACGGCAAGGCGGCCGGACCGAGCTCTTCGGCACCTTCGGGATCCGGCGCCACAGCCACGTCCGGCTCTCCATCAGCCGTCACGTCCGGCTCGCCCTCAGCGGCCGCGACCGCGTCCTCCTCGGGGGACGCGTCGTCGCTGACGCCGTTCCAGGCGGACCCCGCCAAGGTGCCCAGGACGAAGAGCCGGGCCGAGGTGCTGGCAGCGGCCGTCGCGCTGAAACCGCAGGCGTGGGGCGCCGATTTCCGGGAGCAGCGGCCGGCCGTGAGCACTCCGGGCACCGTCGCCGTGCTGGACGAGCAGTGCCGGTGGGAGCGGCGGGCGCTGCCTCAGGGCGTCCTGGCTTCCCTGTCCCGCTACAGCGGGATTCCCGCCGCCGACGGCAAGGGCGAGCTCAAGGTGAGCGCGGCGGTCACCGTACACACCACCGTGCGCGAGGCCGACGAGCACCTGGCCACCACGCTGGAGGAGCCGCTGCGCTGCCGGCAGCAGCAGGTCCGTACCGACGAGCGGATCACCGAACTCATCTCGACCGCCACTCCTTACGGCCAGGGCAGCAACACCTACTCCGACGACCAGGTCGTGGAAATGGGCAAATATCTCACCGGAAGCGGCGCGCAGACCTACTACTGGTACGTCACCCGGCTCGGCACGGTGACTCTCGCGGTGTCGGTGAAGGGCGCCAAGGGCTATTCGGACAACGAGTTGGGGACGTACGCGTCGCGCGCCAACGTCGCGATGCTCACCCGCGTGGAGTCCGAGCTCGGAGGAGACAGCTGATGGAGCCGCTGCGTTCGTCGGATCCCGCGCGTATCGCGGACCATCGCCTGCTCGGGCGGCTCGGCGCCGGAGGCATGGGCGTGGTGTACCTGGCGCGCACCCCTGGGGGCGCGCTGGTGGCACTGAAGGTGCTGCTCGCCGAGTACGCCGAGGAGCCGGGCTTCACGGAGCGGTTCCGCCGCGAGGTCGAGGTCGCCCGGCGGGTCGACAGCCCCTGGGTGGTGCCGCTGGTGGGCGCCGACCCGGACGCCGAGGCGCCGTGGCTGGCGACGGCGTTCGTGCCCGGACCGTCACTGGGCGAGGCCGTGGCTTCGTACGGGCCGCTGCCCGAGCGCGGTCTGCGGCTGCTCGGCGCCCGGCTGGCCGAGGCGCTGGGCGAGGTGCACCGGGCCGGGCTGGTCCACCGGGATCTGAAGCCGGGCAATGTGCTGACCGCCCATGACGGGCCGCGGCTCATCGACTTCGGCATCGCCCGCGCGCCGGAGGACCGGACGCTCACGGCGACCGGGATGGTGGTCGGCACACCCGGATACCTGTCTCCCGAGCAGGCCGAGGGACGGGGCGGGGACGGCATCGGCCCGGCGAGCGACGTGTTCTCCCTCGGCTGCGTCCTGGCGTTCGCGGCGACCGGGCGGGCGCCGTTCGGCAGTGGAGCGGTCGACGCCCTGCTGTACCGGGCCGTCCACGACCCGGCGGACCTCGATGGGGTGCCGGCGTGGCTGCGCGAGGTGCTGGCCCGCTGTCTGGAGAAGGATCCCGCCCGGCGGCCGGATGCCGGTGAGCTGGTGCGGGAGCTGGCGGCCGACGGCGCCGCCCAGGGCGGAGGGACCTCCGAGGCCGCACCGCGGGACCAAGGCGCGTCCGGGTGGCTGCCCGAGCCGGTCGCCCGGCTGATCGCAGAACGCTCGGCCGCCGCGCTCGCGCTGCCGGACATCGAGCACACGCTGGCACCGTCCGGCACACCGGCCGCCGCCGACCCGGCGGAGCCCGACACGCGTGAGATGTCCGAGCCGGCGGAGCCGCGGGACTCCCTCCCGGCCGGCCGGCGTCGTTTCCTGCTGCTCGCCGGCGGGGCCGTGGCGCTGGCGGCGGGCGGGAGCGGGGCCTGGTGGGCGGTCGCCCGCGACGGCGGCCCGGGAGGCGAGAGCCCTGCCGCCGCGTCCTCGCGCCGGCCGGTGCACACCGTCGCGCTGCACGGCGACCTCAGCGGACCGCAGCGGGAGACGGGCCGGGCCCAGGAGCGCGGACTGCGGCTCGCGGTCGCGGAGTTCAACGCGCGCGGCGACGCCCCGTTCACCGTGAAGGTCGAAGCCGTCGACGACGGGGGTGATCCGGCGGCCTCGGCCCGGCTCGCCGCGGAGCTCACCGACGATCCGGCGGTCCTCGCCGTGGTCGGCCCGACCACCGACGACACCGGGCAGGCGGCACTCGCGGCGTACGACGCCGGGCTGCTGCCGGTCGTCAGCGTGTCCCCCGGCACGACCGCCCTGTCCCTCCAGGGGTTCCGCTCGTTCCTGCACGCACGGCTGCCCGACGCGGTGCTGCCCATCTACGTGAGCAACTACCTGCGCGGCGCGGGGCGATCGCGCAAGGTCGGCATCGTCGTCGACCGCCCGGCCGGCACCTACGGGACGAACCTGGGCAGCTCCCTCAGCAACGCGCTCGGCAGCATCCCGTACCCGTCCGTGCCGGAAGTGGTCAGCGCGATGCGCCGCGACTTCGGCAGCGCCGTGGACGCGGTGCTCTCCGCCGGGGCCGACTCCGTGTTCTTCGCCGGTCTGCCCGACCGGGGAGCGCTGATCGCCGCGACGCTGCGGGAACGCGCCTTCCAGGGCGCGCGGGTGTCCGGCCCGGCGCTGCTGGACGAACGGTTCCTGACGCAGGCCCAGGAAGGCGCCGAGGGCTGGGTGATGGTGGCCCCGGTCATCGACGCGACCCGCAAACCCGAGGCGCGGAAGTTCGCCGCCGCCTACCGCGAGCACTTCAAGGAGGCACCACCCCGGTACGCGGCGGAGGCCTACGACGTGACCGGGATGCTGCTCAAGGCCCTGGCCGGGCTGCCGTCGAAGGGCCGCACCCGGCAGAACCTGCTCACGGCCGTACGAAACGGGAAGTACAAGGGCATCACCAAGACGTTCGCCTTCGAGAAGAGCGGCATGATGGTCATCGACGGCACCGGCGGCTTCCTCTGGCGGGTGGACCACGGTGCCTTCGTGTACGACGGCCCCGCGCCGCTGACCGTCTGATGGAGCCCCTGCGGGCCGCCGACCCGTCCCGGATCGGCCGCTACCGTCTGCTGCGGCGGCTGGGAGCCGGCGGCATGGGCGTGGTCTTCCTGGCCCGTGCGCCGGGCGGGGCGATCGCCGCGGTGAAGACGGTCCGGTCCTCGTACGCCGACGAGAGCGGGTTCCGGACCCGTTTCCGCCGTGAGGTCGAGGCCGCCCGGCAGGTCAGCAGCCGCTGGGTGGTCCCGCTGCTGGACGCGGACGCCGACGCGGAGACACCGTGGCTGGCGACCTCGTACGTGCCGGGGCCCTCGCTCGCCGAGGCGGTGCACGCGTTCGGGCCGCTGTCGCTCGCTTCCGTGCGCGTGCTGGGCGTGCGACTCGCCGAAGCGCTCGAGGCGGTGCACGCGGCCGGTCTCGTGCACCGCGACGTGAAGCCGGGGAACGTCCTGCTGGCCCCGGACGGGCCACGGCTCATCGACTTCGGCATCGCCCGCGCGCCGGAGGCCACGGCGCTCACTTCCAGCGGCGTGATCATCGGCTCGCCCGGCTTCCTGTCACCCGAGCAGGCGCGGGCTCGGGGCGGCGAGATCGGCCCGCCCAGTGACGTGTTCTCGCTGGGGTGCGTACTGGCGTTCGCCGCGACCGGGGTGCGGCCGTTCGGTGACGGCGCGGCGGCGGGGGTGCTGCTGCGCACGATCTACCAGGAGCCCGATCCGGCGGCGCTCCCGGACGGTCTGACACCCCTGCTGAGTGCCTGTCTGCACAAGGATCCGGCCGCCCGCCCGGGCCTCGCGCGGCTCCGTGCGACGCTCGGGGAGAAGGCGGCGGCCGACTCCGCCGAGCCGTCCGACTGGCTGCCCGCGCCGGTCACCCGGCTGATCAACGACAGGTCCGCCGCCGTGCTCACCATCGGCGCGATCGAGCCGACCCAGGTGTCCGCGTCCACACCGTCGAGCACGGCCAGCACAGGCAGCACGGCCAGCACGGCGAGTAGTACGGCGTCACCGGAGGCCGCGACGCTGACGGCCGTCACCGCCACCCGCCCCACCCCGCGCGCGGTCGGCCGCCGCGGCTTCCTGCGCCTCGGCTCGACGGCGGGACTCCTCGCGATGGGCGGTGGCGGGGCCTGGTGGTGGAGCACCCGGGCGAAGCCAGGAACGTCCACGTCGTCCGGGACCGGCCCCCGGCGCCCCGAACTGGTCGTGGCGTTCCACGGCGATCTGACCGGAGCCCGCAAGGAGAGCGGGAAGGCCCAGCTCGACGGTGCCCGGCTGGCCGTCGAACAGCTCAACGCGCGGAGCGACCACCCTTTCCGGCTGAAGCTGCGGACGTACGACGACGGCGGCGACACCGGGCGGGCCGGCGAGCTGGCCTCCCGGCTGGCGAAGGACGCCGCGGTGCTCGCCGTACTGGGCCCCACCACCGACGCCTGCTTCCGCGCCACCGAGAGGACGTACACCGAGGCGGTGATGCCCGTCGTGTCCGTCTCGGTGGGCACCGACACACTGAGTTCGACGTTCGGCACGAGCGTCTTCCACTGCCATGCGGCGCTGCACGTCACGTACGGGCTTCTCGCCGCCCCTTGCGTCCGCTACCTCAGCAACCACGTCGACTCCCGTCGCGTGCTCCTCGTGGACGACCGGGCGCAGGGCGACTTCGCCTGGATCGTGTGCGACCAGACCGAGCAGGCGCTGCGGCAGAACGGCCGGGACGTCACGGTGACCCGAGTGGCCGCCGGGAGGATCGACTACGCGTCGCTCGCCGCCGAGGTGAGGTCCGCCCGCGCGGACGCGGTCCTCTTCACCGGCGACGCGGCCCGGGCCGCCGGACTCGCGTCCGCGCTGACCGCCGACCGGTTCACCGGCGCCCGGTTGGCGACGGAACGCGCGCTCGACCCACGGTTCCTCGCCTCGGCCGGCGCCGCCGCGAAGGGCTGGGTCTTCGCGACCTCCTTCACCGACCCGACGGCCCGCGCCTCCGCCCGCGCGTTCACGGCGGCCTACCGCGCCCGCTTCGGCGCCGATCCCGGCTGGTACGCGGCGGAGGCCCACGACGCCGTGATGTTCCTGGCCCGGGCCTGCGACAAGAACGGCACCACGCTGACGGAACGGGGCGCGATCGCCCGCCGGATGCCCGAGATCACGTATGCCGGCATCACCCGCACGGTCAAGTACGAGTCGGGGTACGGCTACAACCACGACGGGATGTTCGAGTTCCAGGTCGTCGACGGCGCGTTCCGGTACCTGGGGCACTACCGGGACGCCGCGGTGTCGTGACGGCCCCGGACCAGCTGTCCGGGGCCACCGCTCGCGTCGGACGGCCGTCGGCACGACGGCCCGCAGAAGGCAGGTCGGGACGACCAAGATCCATCGCGGATCGGCGCCCATTAGGGTCGGGGTCATGACGCCATCCCTTGCCGGCAGTGCCTTCGACTCGCTCCTTCTCGACGCCGTGCCCGACCAGGAGGCACTGCGCCGGGCTTACGAACTCCCCGGCGACGCCGCCGTGCGCAAGCAGATGACCGAACTCACCGAACAGACCAGGCGGTTGATCGGATGCTCGTCGCTGGTCCTGGTCGCCAGCACGGACGCCGAGGGCAACTGCGACGTTTCCCCGCGCGGCGGCCCCGCCGGGTTCGTCGCCGTCCTGGACACACGGACGGTGGCGATACCGGACGCGACCGGCAACAAGCGTCTGGACACCCTGCAGAATGTCGTCGCCACCGGACGGGCCGGTCTGCTGTTCGTCATCCCGGGGCGCACCACGACGCTCAGAGTGAACGGCCGGGCCTGCGTCTCCACCCGCCCGGAGCTGCTGTCCCAGCTGACCGCCGTGGGCAAACCGCCGGCCAGTGCGCTGGTGCTGGGGATCGAGGAGGTCTACCCGCACTGCCCCAAGGCGCTCCTGCGCAGCGGGGCCTGGAAGCCGGACCAGTGGCTGTCGGCGGACGCCCAGCCGACCTCGGCCGAGGTGACGCTGGCTCAACTGCGGATGCCGGAACTGACGATCGCCGACATCGAGCAGGCGGAGGCGGATTCGCTGAAGTACCGCTACGAGTAGCGGGCCGCCGACAGCGATCGCCGAACCACCAGCAGCACGCCGAATCCCCGGACCGGCATGCCCCGAGCGCCGTCGCGGGGCCTCCCGTGAGGTCACCCGCGGCGTCGGCGGTCCGGCCGCCGCCTCGGCGACGGGTTCGCCCTGCCCGATGCCGTCGGAACCGGCGGACAGGCAGGCGATCACCCTTCTACGCTGGCGGCATGACGGGATATCCGGGCTTCGGTGTGCTGCTGGCAAGGCTGTTGGATCACAGGAAGCTGGACATCGGCACTCTGGCACGGCGATCCGGAGTCCCCGAACCCGAGCTCCAAAGGGTCTTCGCCGGCATCGCGCCGAGCCCGTCCCTGCTCCGACAGCTCGGACCCGCACTCGGTCTCCATGCCGCAGACGTGTTCGTGATCGCGGGGGTGGCCGTTCCGGACGACCTCGCTCCCCTGGACGCGGAGGCCGGGGAGTGGGTACCACAGGTCGTGAGGCGTGCCGTAGAGCTCCCGTCCGAGAAGAAGGGCGAGTTGCTCCACCTCGTCCGGTCGTTGCCACAGCGGAAGGTCGCCCAGTCACCGTCGTTCCCGCGGGTCGATGCCCCGCCCCCTGGACCGCCCGGGGCCCTGCTCGTCCGGATGCTCAGATACAGGAACCTGCGTTGGATGGGCATCGCCAGGGTCTTCCACTCCCTGACCGGCCGGTACTGGTCCGCGTCCACGTACGGAATGGTGGGCGCCGGCCGCAAGGAGCTGACCCCCGGCCTCGTGGCCGATTTCGGGACCGTGCTGGGTGTTCCCGTCGGCGACCTGGTCGCCCTGACCGGCGTCCCGCCTTCCGAGGAGCCCCACACGCAGGAACCGGCGGCGGCCGGCGTGGCCACGCTGATCTGGGACCTCCGGCGCCTGACCGCTGACCAGGTGCGGCACACGGCCAAAGCGGCCGCGTCCATGTGGTCACCTCGACCGGATCCCCAACGCTGATTACGTGTTGAGGACCGGTCAGCGTCCACCAGGCAGCCGTCGACCAGATGTCCGGATGCCCTCCCGCGGGCTTCGTCCATACACATCCAGGCGAACTCGTTCGGCGTCGGCACCGCCGAACGGTACGGGGACCCCGCGACCCTCGTCCGGCTGCGGGGCGGACCTTGACATGCAGCCTATTGGCTGCCTAAATTAAAGGCAGCTGGAAGGCTGCATATCGACAGGCGGCGGCCTGGGTACGGGGACGGGCATGGACGAGGTGTTCAAGGCGCTGGCCGATCCGACGCGGCGCGCGCTGCTCGACTCGCTCAACGCACACAACGGGCAGACCCTGCGCGAGCTGTGCACAGGACTCGACATGGCCCGGCAGTCCGTCAGCAAGCACCTCGCGGTACTGGAGGAGGCCGGGCTCGTCACGACCGTGCGGCGGGGCCGGGAAAAGCTGCACTACCTCAACGCGGCGCCCGTACACGAGATCGCTCACCGGTGGATCAGCCGCTACGACCGGACCAGGGTCCAAGCCCTGGCGGACCTGAAACTCGCCCTGGAGGAGCCCGCGATGGACGCGCCGACCTTCGTCTACACCACCTACATCCGCACCACCCCGCAAAAGCTCTGGCAGGCGCTGACCGAGCCCGCCTTCACCCGCCGCTACTGGGCCACGGAGTTCACCACGGACTGGTCCGTCGGCTCACCGATGACCTGGGACAACCACGGCGTACGGATCAGCGACCCGAAGCAGGTCGTGCTGGAGGCCGAGCCCTACAGCCGGCTCTCCTACACCTGGCACGCCATCACCCCGGAGCTGGCCAAGCGCTTCGACTGGGACGAGGAACTGCTCGCCAAGCTGTCCGGCGAGGCCCGCTCGAAGGTCACCTTCACGATCGAGGAGGCCGCCGCGCAGGTCGTGAAGCTCACCGTCGTACACGACGGATTCGAGCCCGGATCGAGCCTGGCCGAGATGGTCAGCCACGGCTGGCCGAACGTGGTGGCAAGCCTGAAGTCGCTCCTGGAGACCGGCGAACCACTCCCGGACGATGCGTGACCGGACGCTCGGCCCGACGTGTGGCCCGAGGTCACCGACCCATGCGATGACGCTGCCGCCCCAGCATCGATGGCGGACCAGAGAAAAGGCGTCAACCAGGCCGGCTTTCGCGCTCATCGCGCCCTTCGGGGCGGGGTGAAGACGTAGAGGTCGAGGATGTCGGGACAGGGGGCGACGCCGGGGCCGCCGGCTTCGACCCAGGCGGCGATGTCGTCCGTGGCCTCGGGGTCGTTGACGAGGCCGAGCCAGACCGGGCGGGCGCCCGCGGCACGTGCGGCGGCGGAGGGCTGGACGACGATCACGTTGGCGTGTTCGCACACGTCGAGGCAGGCCGCGATGCGCACCGGTGCGCTCTCGGCCAGGCGTGCCGTCTGCTGGGCGTGATCCACTCCGGTGACTTTCGGGCTTCCGCAGCAGCAGTCCCGGCAGACGACGACGCGGCACGGCGCCGGTTCGGCGGGGGTTCGCTCCGTAGGGACTTCGTCAGGTCGCTCACGAGATGTCACGCGTCACCCTTCACGCTGCTCGCACTTGGCGATGTCGCCCTTGCCGAGGATCGGGACGCGCGATGCGGCGACAAGGTCGGGTTCGGCGTCCGGGGTCTTCTCACAGAGCCGACGCACGGGTGACTTCGTGCTCGCAGTCGTCGATCCGGGCAGCCCGCGGCGGCGGACTTCGTCGTGTCCTCGGTGTCGTTCTTCGAGCCGCCGCAGACGGTGACCGGCACGGCGGTGACCGGCAGGGCGGGTGTCAACTGACGGGCGGGGGTGGGGAGCACGGGCAGACCTCGGGGTCAGGGCTCGTACGCGGAGCCTGGACTGTGGATGTCCTCCGCGCCGGGGCGCGGAGGTGCCGGCAGGTCTTCGGACTCGGGTTCGTCCGGTCGGGGCGCCTTCCCGGTCTCCCAGTGGCTCGCGTGCCCCGCCCGTTCCCCTCACCGCTGCGCGTCAGTTCCGGATTCGCACCGGATTCCCTGGCCTCGGATGAGGCTCAACTGGCCTGATGAGGCTATCAAGCCCGTCGTACCGTCAGTTCGTGCGATCGGTCACGGGGTACGGCAACCCGGGCCGATGGGGCACGGCTGTGCCCGCCACGCCCTGGAGCACCACGCGGAGGCCCACGAAGCCCATACGCGGCAGCCACTTCCTGGGCCCTTGCACCCGGGCCCACGGGGGGAACCTTCCAGTGATCGCTCATGTCTCGCCTGAACCCGGATGACGCGTCACGGGGTCACCCCCGGGGCCGGAGTCTCTGGCAGCGCTCGTACTCTTCGTTCACTCACATCAATCAATCGCTCGCAGCGAAGAGACGACGGAATCGATGATCGGCAGCATTGTGGCCCTCGTGGTGGCCCCGTTGGCCATGGCCGGGCTGGCCCGATGGGCGGCGGCAAGGAGGCGGCACGGCCTGGCAGCGGGCCGGGCCGTTCACTTCCGCTGCCGACTCGACGGCCGCAAGGGCCGACTGCTGGCCGACCCGCGCCTCGACGGACCCGTCTTCCTCGACCGCTCCGGCAGTGCCACCGCCCTGCCGCGCGGCGGCGAGGCCCTGGACGCGACGGTCACGACGACGGGCCAGGCCGCCTTCGAGAAGGTCGGCCTGCGCTACCGGACGCCCGACGGCCAGGTGTTGCGGCTGGGTCTGGGCACACACGACGCCCGGACGATCGGTGCCTGGCTGAGCGAACAGTCCCACCCGGCCCTCGCACCCGCCCGCCGGCCGCTGTTGCCGACCGCGCCGCTGTGGGCGGTGCTGGCGCTCGTGGCGTCGCTGTCCGTGGGCTTGGCGGCAGCGGATTTCGCCCTGCTCGGGAAACACACCTCCGCCGAGTTCGTCCGTCTGGACCGGGCCGAGGACGGCTGCGTCGTCAGCTGGGACGACGGTTCGCAACATGCGGTTGTGGACTGCGACACGGCAGCTGTCCGTCCCGGCGATCACGTCCCGATCATCGCGCTGCCCTGGCCCTTCCTGGGTGAGGCCATAGACACGCGGACCTCCTTGACGGTGGTCGCCGTCCTCGGGGGCGGCCCCGGTCTGCTCGGCCTTGGCGGTGCACTGGTCATCAGCCCGTTGGTCTGCGCCCGACGCGTCCGGAGGGCGGGCCGGGCCCGACCCGCGATCACCCCGAAGGCGGCCGCGAGCGACAAGGAGGACGACGACGAGGGCGAGGACACGTGGCCCGCTCTCGAGGACGACCTGAACCACGCGACCCTCGCCGCCGCGGCCCGTCACGGCGATCGCCACGCTCCGGGTCCCCGGGTGACCTCGCCACGCCGCGGCTTCGGCCGTACGTCCGTCTCGCCGCGCGTCTGGGTGCTGAACACCGCCCTCGGCACCGGTGCGTGGTACTTCCTGCCGCTCTCCTGCCTCGGCGTCCTCGACGACCCCCTCGACCTCGGGCAGCGGCGCTTCCTCGTGTTCGGAACGGTCGCCATAGTCTCCCTCGCCCGGCTCGGCTGGTTCATCGTGGATCGGTCCGCCCTCTGCGGCCCGGTACTGCGTGCCGCCCGTTCCGCGGCCGGGGACGACGCATGGCAGCCCATGCGTTACATCCGGCTGCACCCGAGTCCCGGAGAGCTGGTGCTGGTCCTGTTCCGCCCGGACGGCGGAGACGTGGCGGCACCGGTGTTCCTCCAGCGGATCTCACGATCCCGCGGCAGTGAGCGCCGTACCGTCGGGGGCCCTGCTCCGGTCGGCGACGCTCTGGTGCACGACACCGGCGCGGGCCCGCTGATCTGCGAGATCGACGGTGTCCGCTACCTCCCGAGGGGCCGTGCCGTCGCGACCGCCGCCGCCCCCGCACTCACGCGCGCCGAACTGCGCAACCTCGCCGAGAGCCACATCCGACCGGTCGGCCGACGTCAGATCAGGCGGTTTTGACGATGGTGCCCGCGCCTTCGAGGGCGGTCACCTCGTCGGGGGGTGCCGTGGTGTCCGTGACGAGGGTCTGCAGGAGCGTGGAGGGACCCACGTGGGCGAAGGCGGTACGGCCGAGCTTGCCGCCGTCCGTGGCCACGATGGTGCGGCGGGCGGAGGCGATGCCGGCCTTTTTCACCGCGGCGTCGTCGAGATCGTAGGCGGTCAGGCCGTCCGCGGCGCTCAGTCCGCAGCAGCCGATGACGGCGGTGTCGAAGCGCAGGGCCGCGAGTGAGGCGAGGGTGAGGGGGCCGGTGAGGGCTCCCTCGGCGGCGCGCGGCTGTCCGCCGGGCACCACCAGTGTGGCCGGGCCGGGTGTCTCGCCGAGCAGGTGGATGGCCTGCAGGGACAGGGGCATCACGGTGACGGGCCGTTCGCGCAGGAGGCGGGCGACCTCCAGACAGGTGGTGCCGCTGTCCAGCAGGACGCTCTCACCGTCGGCGATGAGGGCGGAGACTTCGGCGGCGATCCGGCGCTTGACGTCGATCGCCTCGTGCGCGCGCAACGCGAACGGGGGCTCCTCGCCTCTGAGCAGCAGGCTGCGCGCCCCGCCTCGGACGCGTTCGAGAAGGCCCTGCGCGGCCAGGGTGTCGAGGTCGCGCCGGATGGTCATCTCGGAGGCGTTGGTCAGCTCCGCGAGTTCCTGGACCGTGGCGCCGCCGGAGTCCCTCACAGCCTTCGCGATCAGCCCGTGCCGGTCTGCGTTGCTCATAGCGGGATTGAACACCATCAGAAAACAAACATGCAAGATGTTCATTACCGCACTTTTCAAACACACAATATGTTCGTTACGGTGCGCGGCATGGAACGTTCGCTTCGAGCCGCCCGTGCGGCAACCTATGTCTACTTCGTCCTGTGCGGCACCCTGATGGGCGCCTGGGTGGTGCACATTCCCGCCGTCGAGGAGCGCGTGGGCATCAGCCACGCGACGCTGGGCGGACTGCTGGTGCTGCTCGGGCTCGGGGCCTTCACCGGGATGCAGGTGGCTGGGCCGCTGACCGATCGCTTCGGCGCGCGCGTCGTGGTGCCCGCCGGCGGCGTGCTGTGCGGCGCGTCCCTGGTGCTCCCCGGTCTTGCCCACGATCCGTGGACGCTGGCCGGAGCCCTGCTGGTCTTCGGGTTCTGCAACGGCTGTCTGGACGTGAGCATGAACGCGCACGCCGTGCACGTGGAGAAGGCGTACGGCCGGCCCGTCATGTCAGGTTTCCACGCCACCTTCTCTGTCGGCGGCGTCATCGCCTCGCTCGTCGGGGCGGGTGCCGCGACCGCCGGCCTGGAGCCGGTCGCGAGCATGGCCGTCATGGGAGCTGTGGGCATCGTGATCGCCCTGGCGTCGGCGCGCGCCCTGCTGCCGCTCTCCCCCGCCGTTGCCGGCACCGGCTCCACGGAAGAGCCCGAGGTGGCACCGACCGTCACCCGGCGCGGAGCCGGGGGGCGCGTCTGGCTCCTCGCCGTCCTGGCGCTGATGGTCATGCTGTGCGAAGGCGCCGCCAACGACTGGAGCGCTCTGCACCTGAAGGATGTCCTCGGTGCGTCCGTCGGCACGGCCGCCTTCGCGTACGGCACCTTCGCGGCGGCCATGACCATCGGCCGGCTCGTCGCCGACCGCCTCGTCACGCGGTTCGGTTCCGTGGCGATCCTGCGCCACGGCGCGGCCATGGCCGCCGTCGGCATCACGCTCGTGGCTCTCGGCCCGTGGATGTGGGCCGCGTTCACCGGCTGGGCGCTGTTCGGCCTGGGCCTGTCCGGCACCGTCCCGCAACTGTTCAGCGCGGCCGGGCACACCGATCCCGCGGCCGCCGGTGCCAACGTCTCCCGTGTCGCCGGGCTCGGCTACGTCGGCATGCTCGCCGGTCCCGCCGTCATCGGCTGGCTGACCCATCTCGTGGCCCTGAACCACGCGTTCGTCCTGCTGACCCTGCTGTGTGTGACGACCGCCGTGGCCGCCGGGATCCTGCGCACCGGGTCCGACCGCACGCCCCAGTACGAGACGGCACGGAGCGGCCACTGACCGCCGGCGCGGCACGCTCCCAGAGCCCGTGCCGCACAAGGCCTTCTCATCGGTCGGGCTCGCCGCTTCGGGCGAGGTGCCGGAGTTGCCGTTCGTGCACGCCGGGCAGCCAATCCCTGCCGTACGTGGCCGACGGGCCGACCCGCGGGTCGGCGGGGGCCCGGGCGTCACGCAAGGCGTGCACGTACGCGCGATCCTGGCCGATCCGTGCGCGTACCTCGTCACCGCGGCCGACGGACCCGTGCCCGGGGACGACGACATCGACGTCGTCCGCCACGTCCTCGAGCAGCCTCAGTGCGGCGAGGTGGTTCTCGACCGGGTCAGCGGTGTCGTTCAGGTCGAGCATCGGAATCAGTACGTCGGAGAGCATGTCGCCTGCGACGAGAACACCGTGTTCCTCGATCAACAGCGCCGCATGGCCCGGGGCGTGCGCGTCATGTTCGATGATCCGGACCAGTGGGCCGTCCCAAGGGATCCGCGCCGTCCCGGCGGGCAGACCGGCGATGAGGCCCAGCAGGTCCAGCGGTACCTGCTCGACGATGTCCGGCGGTATCAACGCGGTCACGCGGGCCTTGGCCCCTTCGTCCGGCAGGCGCTCCCGGACAGTGGCCGCGCAGCGTGCCGTGCCGTAACGAGGCGCCGGGCCCAGCATGGCGTGCCAGAGCAGGTGATCCCATGAGGATGCGTGGAGAACCCCGCCACAACGGCCTGACCTGAATCGGACAGGTCGTTGGCGAGGCAGACCATTTCGTGGCCCTGCACCCCGGCGTCGATGAGCAGCACCCCGGCGCGGCCTTGCACGACGACGGCGTTGCTCCGCACGAACTCGCTCTCGTGGATCAGCACGCCCTCGGCGACCTGCCTCAGCACAGGGGGCTCCTTCCGCTCGTGGTCCGCATCCGCCCGTCGGGACCGTGGTGCGTGCCGCGCGCACCGGCGCCGGCCACGAGTACCGCCCGGTCGTCGTGCGGGTGCTCGACCACGTAGACGCGTAGGTCGTCACGGACGGCATCGGCATCGGCATCCCACTCTGGCACGGCTCAGTAGGCGCCGCATGGTGTCGGGGGTCGCCTCCCCTGCCCCTTCGGCGATGGTCCAGCGGTTCTTCCGCGGCAGGTCCGCGAGCAGTCCCGGCGCCAGGTGGCCCGGAGGGCTGGGGCTAGGACCTGTCCGGTCGATCACGGCGCAGACGCGGGGTGTGGCACGCACTCCCCCGAGCTCTGCGAGCAGGGGGGACCCCCAGCGGCGTTGTCGTCGGTCGACGACGTCCCCCAGCCTTCGGCCGGGAGGTGCCCCCACCGCGTCGCCTCCCTCCTCCGCCTTGCAGCCGCACGCACCACACCCCGCTCACCGGCGCCCACCAGGGAGCGTCGGTGATCTCCGCCGTGATCGACCGGACAGGTCCTAGGGGGCGGCGTGCCATGTCCGGGCGTAGCCCTCTCGGAGGGGGCCGCCTGCGAGGGTGAGGATCTCCGCGGCGGCGTCGGCGAAGTCCTCCGGCTCGCCGTTCTCGCAGAGGCGGCGGTGGCCGTCGAGGAGCGCTCCGCCGTGCCCGGGGTCGGCCTCCAGCAGACGGCGGGGCAACCACTTGCCGCCCCCGGTCCAGGCTCGGCAGTGGTCGAAGAGGAGGTCCGCGGCGGTGCTGAGGACGACGGCGGCCACGGCGAGTCGCTCGACGACGTCCGCGGCGTCGGCGAGATCGTCCAGCGCATCGGTGAGCACGTAGCGCCGGCTCTCGACGGTGGCGGGGGCCAGGGCACCGGGGCCCTCACGCAGCGCGTCCTCAGCGTGCCGCTTGATGCGGGCGGCCGCTCCGTCCCGCTCGGAAAGGACCAGGCCGTCGGCGTACATGCGCTGCATGACTCCGCGGCGGGAGGCCGTGTCGGCGGCGAAGAGCTCGTCGAGGCCGGCCCGCGTGTGGACGAACAGCTCGGCCAGCCGTCCCTCGAAGCGGACAGTCTCCCGGCGGGTCTCGCCGCCGTCCTCGATCAGGATCGCGATGTCCAGGTCGCTGGTGGTGGTGGCGCGGCCGGACACGGTGGAGCCGGCGAGCACCACGCTCAGGGCGTCGGGGAACCGCTCTGCGGCGAGGCGCCGCGCCTGGTCGACGGGGTGGGCCGGGTCATCGGCGTCACTGCTCATGATCGCCAGGCTGGCACGCCCACCAGCGCCGGCGCGAGGGGTTTCCCGGCTCCGCCGCTCTCGGCACAGGCCCTCGTTCCGGATCGTGCGGTACGGCCACGGCTCGCCGAGCGGCGACGAAGGCCCTCGTTGCCGCGTCCCGTCCGCCGGCCGGTCGGCTGTCGCGGTGGGCCGTGGTCGGGGAAGACGTGGAGGCCGCGGGTGGTCAGGAGGGCGGCAGAGGCTGCTCCGTCCAGACCGTCTTGCCGTCGTGGGTGTAGCGGGTGCCCCACCGCTCCGTGAGCTGCGCGACCAGGAAGAGCCCGCGTCCGCCCTCGTCCGTGCTGAGGGCCCTTCGGAGGTGAGGGGACGTGTGGCTGGCGTCGGACACCTCACAGATCAGACAGTGTGTACGGATGAGGCGCAGGGTGACGGGGCTGTCCGCGTACCGGTAGGCGTTGGTGACGAGCTCACTGGCGACCAGCTCGGTGGTGAAGGCCATTTCCGACAGCCCCCATTCGGCCAGTTTCGCCGTGGCCAGCTCCCTGGCGCGGGCAGCGGCGGTCGCTTCCAGAGGCAGGTGCCAGGTGGCGAAGTTCTCCGGCGGCAGTACCCGGGTACGGGCCATGAGCAGCGCGATGTCGTCGGTGGGGCGGCGGTCCGTGGGCAGCAGCGCTTCGACCACCCCGTCGCACGTGCGCTCCAGAGCGTCGCCACTGTGGGCGAGGCATTCCTCCAGGCTCTCCAGCGCGGCATCGATATCGCCGCCGCGCGCCTCCAGGAGGCCGTCGGTGTAGAGCGTGAGCAGGCTGCCCTCAGGGAGTTCCAGGTGGTGCGTCTCGAACGGCAGTCCGCCAAGTCCGAGCGGTGGACCCGCGGGCAGGTCGAGCACGGTCACCTGACCGTCCGGCGTGGACACCAGGGGTGCCGGGTGGCCGGCGCGTGCCAGGGAGCACTGCCGGGAGACCGGGTCGTAGACCGCGTAGACGCACGTGGCCCCGAGCACCTGCTCGATCGCCGACTGGTTGCCCCCGGCGTTCGTCTCCACCTCGGCGGCCAGCAGACTGACCAGATCGTCCAGCCGGGCCACCACCTCGTCCGGTTCCAGGTCGAGGCTGGCCAGGGTGCGCATGGCGGCGCGCAGGCGCCCCATCGAGGCCGCGGCGTGGATTCCGTGGCCGACCACGTCTCCCACGACGAGGGCGACTCGGGCCCCTGACAACGGGATCACGTCGAACCAGTCACCACCGATGCCCAGTTCACCGCTCGCCGGCAGGTACCGGCAGGCCACCTGGACAGCCGGCAGATCGGACACCGTACCCGGCAGCAGACTGCGCTGCAGCGTCAGAGCGGCGTTCTGCTGCTGGGTGAAGCGGCGCGCGTTGTCGATGCAGACGGCCGCACGCGAGGAGAACTCATGGGCCACCGCGGCATCGTCGTCCTCGAAAGGCTCCGAATGGCGCACTCGCCACAGACTCACCACGCCCAGTACCAGGCCGCGTGCCATCAGGGGCACCGCGATCAGGGAATGGACGCCGAGACCCATGGCGACCTCGATCCGCCGCCGGTCCATGGCGTACCACTCGGGGCGGAGGGACAGCAGCCGTTCGAGAATCGGGCGACGCTCGGCCAGGCACCGCGCCTGCGGGGACTCCGGAAGGAGCGGGACCACGTCGCCCTCCTGGAACGGGACCCGTGGTTCCGGGGGCGACAAGGCCACGCGCAGGAGTCCACCCGCCATGTCCAAAGGCAGTTCGTCACCGAGTGTCACCGGCTTCAGGAGGTCCACCGAGCAGTAGTCGGCCAAGCCGGAGACGGCCACCTCGGCCAGTTCCCGGGCCGTCTGCGTCACGTCCAGTGAGGTTCCGATCCGGGCGCTCGCCTCGTTCAGCAGAGTGAGCCTGCGGCGGGCCCGGTAACGCTGGGTCACGTCCTCGATCGTCTCCGCCACGCCGAGAACCCTGCCCGAGGAGTCCTCCATCCGGAACGCGGAGACGGACACCATCCGTTCCCGCCCCGGAGCGTGGCGTGTGCGCGCCGACTGCTCCGTGAAGATCAACGGCTCGCCGGTCTCCAGGACGTGGCGTACCCGCTCCTCGGCCGGACCCGCGTCCTCGTCGACCAGGAACTCACCGGAACTGCGGCCCACCGGCGCCTCGGCCGTGATGCCGCTCGCCTTTTCGATCGCGCGGTTGACCCGGATCACCTTCCTGTCCGGACCGTGGATGGCCAGACCGATCGGGGACCGGTGGTACAGGCCGTCCAGCAGCGCGCGGTCCCGCTGCCAGGCAACGATTTCCGAGGCAGGGGCACCGACCAGGAACCACTCTTGACGATCTCCGTCGCGGGTGATCGCGCGGGCCCGGAAACCCATCTCCACACGCCGTCCGTCGTGGTGCCGGACGGGCAGGACTCCGAACCAGCCCCCTGCCCTCATGGCGTCCACGACGACGGACCGCGCGACAGGCAGGTCCCGGGCGTCGACCAGGAGGTCCCGCCACGCCCGTCCGATCACTTCCTTGGCGCGGTAGCCCAGCAGCTCCTGCGCACGTGCGCTCCAGCCGACCACCGTGCCGTGATCGTCGAGCACGGCCGAAGCGGCATGCCCCAGGGCGAACGGATCCTCCGGACTCTCACTGAAATGCATCGAGGGCGTCCCCATAACCACCACTTTGCCTCCGTGACTCCGATGTTCCTCCTCCCGGTCTCCGTCCGCGACTCTCCCGTTCCTCCCGGCTCGGCGGTTCGACAGGAGTGACATGGCGGCGCTCAGCGTGTGCAGGCACACGCCTGCAGGGACAGGCACATGCCTGCGAAGGGGGTGGCCACGTCTCGGGACCGCTTCGTCACGGAGGCCGGCGAAGGCGAGGAAGTGTGCGGTCTTGCGCTCGTGGCGTCGGTGGAGGCGGCGGCGTCCGGCAAGCCCGGTCATCGTTCGATCCGGCCGGGCCCGACCCCGTGGTGCGAAGGTTTCCCGGTCGGCACAGAGGCAGGCGGAGTCCGGCCGCTTTCGCGTTACCGTCGCGCCATGTCCAAGACCGATATAGACGCAGTGACCGCAGAGTTCTTCGGCGCCTTCGACAACCAGGACGGCAAGGCTGCCGACGTGGACCGGATCAGCCGACTGGTTCTCCCGGGCGGTGTGATCGTCAAGACCGGCCCGGAGTTCACCGTCCACACCGTCGACGAGTTCATCGAGCCCCGCCGGCAACTGCTGACCGACGGCCGCCTGGTCGAGTTCTCCGATTGACATCCTCCCCCTCTTAAAAGAGGGGGATTCCAACCTGGCTGGGTTGGGGTTCACGGACGCTCGACCGCTGTTCGGGCGGTGTCGTCCCTCCGGCACCGGCTGTTCGCCGGGGGCGGGGGATCCCGCCCTGTCCTGCCGCGACGTTGGTTGCTGCGTTGGTGTCCGCGTTGCAGGTGAAGCCGCAGGAGGAGCAGACGGACTCGGCTTGGCTCTTGCGCGAGTTCTTGTCGATCCTCCCCCACTGCCTCAAGGGCGTGGGAGGTGCCCCCAGCAGGCGCTGCAGCGCAGACTGGTGTAGGGGGCCGGCACGTCCTCGATGCGGCCCGGGGCCTTGTGTTCGGTGCGTTGGCGGAGCAGGCCCCAGCCCTGGGCCAGGACGACTCGGTTCAGGCCGGCCTTCTGGGCGACCTGCCGGCCGGGCTGCTCGGTGGTGCCCCTGGCCGAGCGGGTCATGTTCTTGATGTTCAGCTTCTCGAACCGCACCACGTCATAGGTACGGGCGAGCATCGTGCTGGTCTTCTCGCACCAGTCCTTGCGCCGGTCTGCTTCACGCGCCCTGAGCCTGGCCGCCTTGGCGTACTCGGCGGTCTTCTGTTCGCTTGCCTTGGGGGCGCGGGCGGCCCGGCGCTGGTGTTTACGGACCTGCGCGCGTTCCTTGACGGTGAGCTGGGGGCAGTTCAGCTTCCGCCCGTCGGAGAGGGCGGCGGTGATCCTCACGCCCCGGTCGATACCGATGACCTCACCCGTACCGGGCCCGTCGATGGGTGCGGGGACGACGGCGAAGGCGATGTGCCACCGGCCGTTGCGGCAGGTGACCCGGAACGTCTTCGCGGCCGGCAGGACGGGCCGGGTGAGCCGGAAGCGGACCCAGCCGCAGCCGGGCACCTTCACCCGCGCCCACCGCCGATTAAGCCTGTGCACCACCACCGAGCGGCCCATGACCTGCCTGCCGGTCTTCGCGTTCAGCTTCGGCGAACCATCCGCCTCGAACTCCGGGACACGGTCGGTGCCGATGACACGAAAGCCCTCATGCACGAACTTCCTGCGCCAGGTCGGCTCACCGAACCCGGACCTGAAGCGGGCGTTCTTGGCCGCGGCGAAGTCCTTCAGCGCCTGCTGCTGCACATCGGCATTGCCCGCGGCCAGCCATGCGTTGTCGCGCCGGGCCTCGGTGAGCTGACGACACTGCTCGACGAAACCGGGAGCCGACCTGCGCCACCTGCGCCAGTGCGCGTGCTGTTCGACCGCCAGGTTCCACACGTACCGGGCGTGCGCGCAGTGCAGCAACATCTGCTGCTCCTGCGTGCATGTGGGGTACATGCGGAACTTCGCCATGCCGTCACTGTAGTGACGCCATAACGCGATAACAGCGGAATGTTCATATTCACGCTTCGCACCCGAAGAACCCCACGCCCGGCTCAGCGCTCAACCGACCGCCGACCAGCAGCCCCTCGGCGCCAAAATCCCGCACCTGCTCGAGATCACCCTCGACGCCGTCAAGGCGACGGCGAATCGCCCTGACAGCGACTCCTCTGTCCCTGCCCTGCTCCACAGGGACTCGCATTCACCGAGGCCTGAAGGCCGGGGCACCCTGCAAGGAAACGAGGTGGGAGACTTCCGAACGGACAGAGATCGCGGGCGATATCGCTTCGCGGTTCAGCGAGTACAGCAAGTCCGGGATCTTGGACGGCCGGCGGTTCGAGGGAGCGGGTGCGAAGACCATCCAGTTCGTCCGCACGTCACAGGGCTGGCGGATCGCGGCGGTCGCCTGGTACGACGAGCCCTGACCTCCGACACGGGTCTCGCAGCGGCCCACCCGCATGGGTCGATGACGCCCCTCGGGCCTGTGCCGGGCCCGGTGGCGCCGGTCGGTGCCGGCGGCCGGCAGGCCTCGGCGTCACCGGCTCGTGGCGTGGCTTCCCCACCGTACGGACCGACCAGGCGCACGTGCCGCGATGAAGTAGCACTTCTTCACTTGACGACCCATCAGAACATTTACACCGAGCCCCCTTTGTCGAACCGCGCAGGCGGTGGCACGCTCGTCGCCAAGCGCGCTTCCGCCGACTCCCGGGCGGGACCGGCGGAAGCGCGTGGAAAAGGGCAGTCCGCGCCGTCCCTATACGGACGCAACGTCATCGCCCTGAGGCGGCCGGAAGGAGTACGGGCCGAAGCGGCCCCGCGCGACGGCGGCCCGGCATTGCCGAGGGGCGCCGCAGTACGACATCCCGCGCGCGGACCACCGTCACAGCGCCGCGCGCACCACGTACGCCGCGTGCACCCCGTGCCCGCCATGGCACACTGCGGCCATGTCTGACGGCCACGCCTCCACGGCTCCGCGTTCCCGGCCGGATCCACCCCGTGTGGCCTGGCGCAGGCAGATGCGCGAGCGGGTCGTCGCCGAGGCGAGATCGCTGGCCGCCGAAGACGGCTGGGACCGCGTCCGGATGGCCGACCTTGCCCTGCGGGCCGACGTATCACGCCCGTCGATCTACAAGGAATTCGGCGACCGGGCGGGGATCGGCCGCGCCCTGGTGGAGCACGAGACGGACGCGTTCCTCATCGGCCTCGCCGCGATACTGGACGCCCACCGCGGTCGCCTCGCCCCGGCACTGGAGGCAGCCGTGGCCCACGCCCTGGAACAGGCGGCGGTCAACCCGTTCATCGGCGCCGTACTGACCGCCACGCGCGGGGGCACCGATGCCCTGCTGCCCTTCCTGACCAGCAGACCCGAGCCCGTCTTCTCCAGCACCCGGCGACTGCTCTGCGCGTGGCTCGGCGAGACAGTCCCGGAGACCGCGGAGGACCGTCGCGGCGCGGCCGCCGATCTGGCCGTACGTCTCACCCTCAGCCACATGCTGCTGCCCGCCCACGACCCGGGAGCGACCCCGCAGCACATAGCGCGGGCCGTGTGCGCTGTTCTCGGTGTGCCGGAGCGGAACTGACCCGCGTGCGGGCATCCGTCGGGGGCAGGAGCGCGGAGACCGGGACCACGTCACCGCCCGGCTCACGACGGCAGCCCACCACCTGACCGACGACACCACCGGATCGGCAGCACCGCCGGGCCGCCACCGGGCCGGGAAGCCCCCCGGCCTCCGGCAGCCAGACCGTCCTGCCGTACGAGGTCGTGCCGACGGGCGAGAAGGGCCGGCCCGCGGAGCAGGTGCGAGGCGGCCGGGGCGGGAGCCGAGCCCCCGCCGTCCGAGCCCCGCCGTCCGAGCCCCGGGCGTCCGAGCCCCGGGCGTCCGAGCCCCGGGCGTCCGAGCCCCGGGCGTCCGGCCCGGGGCTTCGGCCGGTTCGGCCGGGGCGGGTCAGGCGGTCGCCTCCGCGGGGGCCAGGTCCTGGGTCTCCTGCCGTACGACTCGCCGGCGCCGGGACGGCATGCCCACCGTCGGATTGGCGACGCCCCACGCCGCGCCCTTGCAGATCAGCTCCTTGTAGAGGGCGGCCACGCGGCCCGTCAGGGCGCGGTCGACCGCTCGGTCGTCGGCGGTGACGAACTGGATCAGGCCCTCCCTGCGGCCGAGGGAGACGCACTGCTGGAAGTAGCGGATGGAGACCTGGGGGACCTTGGCGCCGGTGAGGCGGGCCGCGATGGCGTCGGCGGCCTGCCAGGCCATGGGGACGCCCGAGGCGCAGGACATGCGGAGGGGCTTGTCCTGGGGGCCGATGGCCATCGCGGCGTCGCCCACGGCGTAGACGTCCGGGTGGGAGACCGAGCGCATGGTGCTGTCGACCACGATCTGGCCGCGCTCGGTGACCTCCAGGGTGGTGGCCCGGGCGATCGGATGGACGGCGAAGCCGGTGGTCCAGACGGTGACCGCAGCGGGGACGGTTCGTCCGTCGGCGGTCGTCACGCCGTCCGCCGTCACGGCGGTGACCGCCGCGTGCTCGTGAACCTCGATGCCGAGCCGGTCGGTCACCTTCCGCAGGTGAGCGCGGCCCTTCTCCGAGAGCCAGTCGCCGAGGGCGCCGTGCGCGGCCAGGGAGACGTTGAGGTCCGGGCGGGCCTCGGCGATCTCGGTCGCGGCCTCCAGGCCGGTCAGGCCGCCGCCCACGACGGTCACGGGCATGCCGGCGTCCAACGCGGCGAGGCGGTCGCGGAGGCGGCGGGCGCCGGGGCGGCTGGCCAGTTCGTCGGCGTGTACTGCGGTACCGGGCACGTCCCCGCAGTTCCAGCCGCTGCCGAGGGCGTAGACCAGGGTGTCGTAAGCGAGGTCGGCCGGGCCGTCGGCACCGGTGACGGAGACCGTCCTGCGGTCGGCGTCCACGGCGGTGACCTTCGCCAGTTTCAGCTCCACACCCGTGCCGGCGAACATCTCGCTGAACGGCCGCGGCTTGAGGTCCTGGCCCGTGGCGACCTGGTGCATCCGGACACGCTCGACGAAGTCGGGCTCCGGGTTGACGAGGGTGATGGTGACGTCCTCGCGGTGCAGCCTCTTGGCGAGGCGGCCGGCGGCGGTGGCTCCGGTGTAGCCGGCTCCGAGGACGACGATGCGGTGCTGCATGTCCGTGCTCCTGTCTGGGCGGGTCCGCCGTGGTCCGGCGTGGTGTCGCCCCTTGAACCGGGCAGCCCGGCGTTTCCTGACAGGATCGGGATGTGACCTGCGCCACATCACGTCAGAGCGTGTAGAGCGGTCCCTCCCCGTGGTCCGTGGCGGCCCACTGCCGGGTCGCGCGGACGAGTTTGTCGGGGTTGACCTGGCTCCGGACGGCCACGATGCCGTCCGCGGTGACCTCCAGGCAGGTGATCCCGACGACCCTGCCGTCCACGACGGCGACGATCGCGGGCTCACCGTTGGCGGTTGTGGCGTACATGTCGGGCGCGCCGCCGATGTACTTCCGCTTGGCGTCGCTGGGCTTGAAGAGACCGCGCAGGAAGGTGGCGACCGCGTGCGCGCCCTCGAACGCCTTCGCGCGGGCCGGGACCTTGCCGCCGCCGTCGCCGACCGAGACGGCGTCCTGGGTGAGCAGGCGGATGAGGGGGTCGGTGCGGCCGCTGGTCGCCGCCGCCAGGAACTCCTCGACGATCCGCCGTGCGGCGTCCTCGTCGACCTCGGTGCGCGCCTTGCCCTCGGCGACGTGCTTCTTGGCCCGGTGGTAGATCTGCTGGCCGGCGGCCTCGGTGATGTCCAGGATCTCGGCGATCTCCCGGTGCGGGTAGTCGAAGGCCTCCCTCAGGACGTACACCGCCCGCTCCTTGGGCGACAGGCGCTCCAGCAGGACGAGGACGGCGTACGACACGGACTCGCGCTGCTCGGCGGTGTCGGCGGGGCCGAGCATCGTGTCCCCGGCGAGCAGCGGCTCGGGGAGCCACCGTCCCACGTACGTCTCGCGCCGCGCGCGGGCCGAAGTCAGCTGGTTGAGGCAGAGGTTGGTGAGAACCTTGGTCAGCCAGGCCTCGGGCACCTCGATCCGGCCGATGTCGGCGGTCTGCCAGCGCAGGAACGTCTCCTGCACGGCGTCCTCCGCCTCGCCCGACGAGCCGAGCAGCCGGTAGGCGATGGCCTCCAGCCGGGGCCTGGCGGCCTCGAATCGGTCCACGTCACTCATGCTCAGGGACATGCCTGCGATCTTAGGCGCCTCCGCGCCGGATCGACAGGGTGGCCCTCCGCCTGACAACGACGGAGGTCTACGGGCTCGTTGGCAGACCGGGCCGACGCCGGGCGACCGGCGTCGGACCGGCGTGGCGGTCGGCGGCGTTCACCCGTGCGGGCAGGAAAGGTGCCCCTGCACGGGTGCCACGCGGTGGCAGGTGGCAGGTGGCAGGTGGCAGGTGGCACGGGACCCGGTCAGTTCGTGACGTGGAACTCGTTGCCGGCGGCGTCGAGGAACTCGCCTGGTTCTCCGTCAGGTCGGGTGACCTCCAGGCGCAGCCTGTTCCTTCCCGCCTTCGGCGCCGCGGGCGGGCCCATCACCAGCGAGACCGGACTGGAGGGCCTCCGGCGCAGCCGGACGCCCCAGTCGTGGTGCTCGGCCGCGTGCCAGTCGGCCTGGGACTGCCAGAAGGCCGACTGCGCGAAGCGGTCGTCCTCTGCGACGTCGAGGCAGACCGCGACGAGGCCGGAGCCGGCGAGCACGCCGGGGTGGCCAGGACGCAGCACGCAGAACTCGTTGCCCTCCGGATCGGCCAGCACGTCCCACGGAACGTCCCCCTGGCCGATGTCGACCCGCGTCGCACCGAGTGCGAACAGGCGCGCCACCTCGGCTTCCCAGTCGGGTCCCCCGGCCAGGTCGAGGTGAAGTCGGTTCTTGGGCGACGCCTTCGGGATCGCGGTCGGCACGAAACGCAGTCGCAGGCCGCCCGTCCGGCCCTTCGTAGCGTCCAGCCAGAAGCGGTCCATGCGCGCGACATCCAGCGCGTCGATCACGATCCCCGTCAGCAACCTGATTCCCCAAGCCGTCGAACCCCTCAGCTCCCCATTGTCTCCGCCCCTGTCGGCCACCACGGGCTGGAGCGCGGCGAGGTGTCCCGCGCTCCCTCGGGCCGGTGAGGTGCGAGGCCCGACGCGAAGGCGAGGATGTCGGCGACGGCATCGCGCAGGCTGTCGAAATGGCGGTGCGCGCCGTTCTCCGTGTCGGCGGTGTTGACGCCCCACACCGTCATCCCGGCACGCAGTCCGGACTGCACCCCGGAGGGGGCGTCCTCGATGACCAGGCATTCCTCCGGTCCGGCGCCGAGTCGCGCGGCGGCCTGCAGATACGGCACCGGCGACGGTTTCCCTTCCGCCACGGCGGCCGCGTCCACCAAGACCTCAGGCACCGGCAGACCCGTCCGCGCGAAGCGCCCACGTACCCGGTGCTCGTAGTTCGAGGTCACCAACGCCCAGGCCCCGGGCCGCAGAGCACTCAGCAGTTCCAAGGCGCCGTCGAAGGCCGCGTAGGTGCCGGAGCGAACGTCCTCGTCCTCCAGCTCGTGGAGCACGGCCAGGCACTCTCGGGGGTCCTTGTCCGACGCGACCTGCGCGAAGGTCTCCATGGGCCTCGTCCGCAGCGCCACTCGGTGAACCTCGTCGGGGTCGAGCCCGTAACGCTCTGCCCATGTTCGCCAGACCAGGCGCTGGTTCTCCACGGCATCGATCAACGTGCCATCGACATCGAACAGGACATACCTCGCCGCATCGGGACGGCCGGGTTCGCTGATCACGCGTCGATCATGCCATCAGGCGCTCGGCCACGTCACAGCGTGTACTGGCCGGGCCAGACGGTGGTTTCGTCGTGATGCGTATCCGCGAGATCGGCCCCGTCCAATTGCGCGCCGGTCAGGTCGGCGCCCGTCAGATCCGCACCGCGCAGGTTGGCGCGCCGCAGGTCGGCATCTTGCAGATGGGCACCGCGCAGATCCGCGCGCACCAGGCTCGCGCCCTGCAGATTGGCCCGGCGTCCCAGGACCCACAAGGCCGTCCGCACATCGGGGTGACGGCTGCTGAGCCAGGGCAGTTGCGTGTCCACGACGAGCGTGGGGTGCTCCGGCCCGTTCGGCGGGCCCGCGGGCCAGGCAAGAAGAAGCCGGCCCCGGAAGTCGTTCTGCACCTGAGCCTGCGCCTGCTGCGGTTCGGTCCTCTCCTTTCCGCTCGCCACCGCGTGCAACTCGTGAGTCGTGAGCGGTGGATGGATCAGGCGCGGAGGACTTCCGCGATGGCTCACGGCATCAGTTCGATGTGGGGATGGTCCGGGGATGCCGGGCAGGCGTGGAGCTGGAGGTCGTAGCCGCCGATGATGTCGATCAAGGTGAAGTTGCAGTCCTGGGCGCCCAGGGGAGGCGGGGCCGGGTTGGCCGGTTCCTCCTCGGCGATCCAGGTTTCGCTGCCGCCGTCCCATTCCCAGGAGGCGATGGTGAGGAGCGGGACCTGCTCGGTGCCGCACTCGGGGCAGGGGCGGGGCCTGGGGTCGGTGCGGGGCCAGCTGCTCCAGCCGCCGGTCTTCCAGCCGGGGGCGGTGGAGAGGTTGTTCAGGTAGAGCTCGCCCGGGTCGTCCGCGTACGTGTGGTACCGCGCGGGGTCGATCGTCTCCCAGCGACTCATGTCGTCCAGCTGGTCCCGAAGTTCCTTGTCCAGTTCCCTGGGGTTGGGGAATTCGGTGACCTGCTCCGGTGAGAACAGGCACGGCTCCGGGAGGTAGCAGTCCTGCTGGACGACGGGCGGCTCGGGCGGCGCGTCGAGGACGTCGGTGACGGTGGCGGAGGAGCGCCAGAAGAGGGCTGTTCGGGGGTGGGCGGCCTCCTCGTGGTCGAAGGGGCACCACAGGACCTGGAAGAGGTCCGCGTCGGGCGGGCACGGGAAGGGGACGTCGCGAGCGTAGAGCTGGGCGACGGGGAGGAGGGGGATCGGCCCGTCGAACCACGGGCGGCCCACCTTGATCCGTTCCCAGGTCTCCCGTTCCTCGGGAGTCCACTGGGGTGCCTCGGGGTCGAGGCGCAGCCGCTCGGCCGCCGCGGCTCGGACACGGCGGAGAAGCCGGACGTCGTCCGGAGAGTGCACCACTCTCGTCACGCGACTGTCGTGCGGCTCTTCGCAGGAGGGCCACGGCTCGTCGGCGGGCCACAGGAGCGGCCCGCCGACGGAGCTGTCGTGCACGGTCGGCGACCCGGGCCGCGGGTGCAGCCGGGTCGCCGTGCGCGCCAGCGGGGCCAGCTGAGGAAAGAGCGCGGTGACGTCGAACGGCCGCGGCGGGGTGGTGAAGATGGCGTTCACAGCGGTGATGCTGCCAGCAGCGTCTGACAATGGGCGTACCGATCCACGTCGGCTGACACCGCACAGCCTCCCTGAGTCAGCAGGCTGGCCAGAGGAAGACGAGCGCGCACGATCGCGGAGTCCACCGAGACGACCGGCCACGGCCCCCGGCGCGGTGGAGACCACCGGCATCTGCGGCCCGGCCCCGAGGTCGCCCTCCCCTTGACCCGGGATCGACCGGTCAGCGGCCTCAGCCGGCAGGGCGTGCACCGGGCCCGTGGGGTCAGGTGGGAATCCGTACCGTCTCCACCCAGCTCGGTGGCTGCGGTGCCGTGGAGCCGATCAGGGCCGCGATGACCCGGCAGGGCGGATTCCCGTCGGGCCAGGGGGTGAAGCCGTCGGTGAGGACCACGACGATGTTCGGGCGGTCCGGTGTCGCGAGCGCCGTCTCGATGCCGACGCGCATGTCCGTGCCGCCACCGCCGCCCAGGGTGATCTGCTCGGTGGCCGCCACCCGGGACACGGCCTGCACATCGGCGTCGCACGCCAGGACGGTCACGCGGTTGCCCCGTACACCCACCTCACGCAGGACACCCGTCACCTCCGCGAGGGCGGCGGCCAGTTCGGCGTCGCCCATCGAACCGGAGGTGTCGATGACCACGGCCACCCTCGGCAGCGGGCGGCGCAGACTCGGGAGGACGACCCCGCGCAGGGCCGGGGTGCGGCGCGAAGGACGGCGATAGGTGTAGTCGACGGCTCCGCCCGCCCAGGCCGCGGCTTCCCGGACCGCGCCCGACAGCGCCTGCCGCCAGTCCACCGTGGGTTCCAGGATCTGCTCGGCCCAGCGTTGCCAGCCCCCGGGCAGGGTGCCGCGAGTGCGCTGGTGGGCGCGCATCGCGTCGGCGGTCTGCCGCCGCAGCGCCTGCGCCTCGATCTCCCCGATCCGTGCCGACCCGGCATCCCCCGGCAGCTCCCAGGGCCCGGGCCGGCCGTGGGCGCCCGATCCGCAGTCCGGCGTACGCACCTGCGGGGGCAGCCGGTCGACGTACACCTCGAACAGCCGGCCCTCGGGAAGGCCGAACAGGCGGGGCTCCATGCGCCCCTCGGGCAGCCGGAGCCCGTCGGCGAGCAGATCGTCGTTGATCTCGCAGTCCTGGGCGACGTTGACGCGGTGCCAGTCACGCTGGGCGGCGGCCGGGAGCCGTTCCGCCCGGCCGTGGTGGTCGCGCAGCAGGTGCGCCACCTCGTGCACCCACACGCCGGCGAGCTCGGGCACCGCTGTCGCCTCGACGAAGGCAGGGGACACGTAGCAGCGCCAGTGCCGGTCCACCCCCATCGTGGGCACCTGCGTGCTCGGCACCACGGTCAGGGAGTACAACGCGGCCGCCAGATACGGCCGGTCGCTCGCCGCCCGGTAGCGGGCGGCGAGCAGCTTGGTCATGTCCAGGGCTCCGCGGGAGTCCTCCGCGGCGCCCGCGCCCCTCACCGGCCGCTGCCGGGCAGCGCCCCCGACATCTGCAGCAGGTCCAGGAACCCGTCGATGCCGGGCGGTACGGGCCAGTCGAGCTGCCGCATCATGGCGAGGTCGGTGGCGGCCCGGGCGGCCACGTCCGGTACGCCCGCGTCCACGGCCTTCGCCAGCACGGTCCAGCCCGCCTCCCACCGGGGCCGGGTGAGGTCGCTCTGGATGGCGGCGACCACCGCGATGAGGAACGCCAGTTGCCGGTCGCCGCGTTCGGGCAGGGCGAAGGCGTCCGGGTCGGCGAGGACGCGGTCGGGGTCGGGCAGGTCGAGGTGTTCGAGGTAGGACAGCAGCTCGAGGCCCGCGCCGTCCCCGACGGCACCGGTCAGCGCGGCGGCCAGCGCCTCTCGGCCGGCGCCGGCCGCGTACGCGGTGGCGAGCAGCTTGAGCGCCATCTCCCAGGTCCGAGGGGACGGCCAGGACCGGCCGCGGCTCTCGGCGTCGCCGGGGATGTGGTGGACCAGGCCGGGCCGGGCCGTCAGGAAGCCGGAGATCGCGCCGCGGGCCCGGGCGACGGCGCCGGGCACCTTGGCGGCGCCGACGACGGGCACGGTCACCTCCGGCCAGGTGCCGGCCATGCCGCGGGCGACGGTCCGGGGGTCGTGGGTCCATTCGAGGTGGACGAACCGGTTGGCGAGCGGTGGACTGAGATGCCAGCCGTCGGCCGCGCTGGAGGGCGGGTTGGCGGCGGCGACGACGCGTACCGCCTCCGGCAGGACCAGGCTGCCCACCCGTCGTTCGAGCACCACGCGCAGCAGGGCCGCCTGCACGGCGGGCGGCGCGGAGGAGAGTTCGTCGAAGAAGAGCAGACCCTGTCCGGCTCGCGCGAGGCGGACCGCCCAGTCCGGCGGGGCCATCGGGACGCCGGTGGTGGCCGGGTCGTCACCGACGATGGGCAGTCCGGCGAAGTCGGAGGGTTCGTGCACGCTGGCGATGACCGTCTCCAGCGGCAGGCCGAGCCCGGCGGCGAGCTGTTCCAGCGCCGCCGACTTGCCGATTCCGGGTTCTCCCCACAGCAGCACGGGCTGATTGGCCGTCACGGCGAGCGCGAGCGCCTCGAGTTGAGGGTTCGCGGCGGCTTCGGTGCGGTGCGTACGCAGCCTGCGGTTGAGGTCGTCCGCGGCCGCCAGCGGGCCGGACGGCACGGTGGGGGCGGTCACGTCGGTGCTCAAAGGGGCAGCCTCTCCTCGTCGTCGGGCTCGTCGGCGGACTTGTCACCGGGCTCGTCGGCGGACTCACCACCGGGTTCGTCGCCGGGTCCGTCGTCGAACCCATCGACGGACTCGTCATAGGGCTCGAAATCGTCCTCGGGCTCCTCGGGCTCCTCGAACTCGTCGCCGTAGCGCTCCGCCTGCTCCTCCATCCATTCGTCCCACCACTCGGCGCCGACGCCGGGGTGCTCCGCCTGGACGCGCTTCTGGAGGAAGACCAGGTCGCGCCGCTTGTAGCGGCGGGCGGTCTGGGCCAGCGACAGATCGGACTCGTCGACCACGTCGAGCCGTGCCCCGGCGGCGACGAGCGCCTCCACCAGTGCCTTCGAACCGAGGTCGTTGACCGCCACGTACAGCGGTGTGCGTTCCCGCTGGTCGCGGGCCTCGAGGTCGAGTCCCGCCGCCAGCAGCCGTGGCAGGAGCGGCTCGTGGTCGAGGAGGTTCAGCAGGTGCAGCAGGCTGCGGCCTCTGGGGTCCCGTACGCGCGGGTCGACACCGGCGTCGAGGAGTTCCAGCACGCCGGGGGTGTCACCGTGCTGGGCGCGCAGGAACAGTTCGTTGCGCTGGGCCCGCAGCGCCTTCGGCAGGCGGCCCTCGCCGGAGGTCCACGTCTGCTCCACGGCGAAGCATCCGGCGACGGCACCGCCGAAGGCGCGCAGGGCGCGCTCGCGCTGTTGTTCCTCGTCGCTGTGCGGCATGTCCAGCAGGCCGCCGGGACGGAAGGCCACCTCGTGCCATTCCCCGCGGCACCTGATCCGCACGGGTTCGGGGAGCGTCGGACCCGGCGGGCCGGCCGGCGCCGCCGGGACGGGGAGGGCGGGGAACAGCGCCTCGCGGACCAGCGGATGAAGTTGCTCCGCCGCGATGCCACGGGCGCGCATCAGGTCGAGGTCGGGGAGCCTGCGCCACAGGGCCTCGGCAAGCAGGGGATGGCCCTTGGCCTCCTCCCGGTCGACGGCTCGCACCAGCAGTCCGCCGGACTCCGCGGGCTCCAGCAGGACGTGGGTCCGCCAGTGCGCGGCGATGACGAAGCGGTCGCCGACGCCCTCGGCGACCTGCCGGCGGATCTCCGGCTCCAGGCGGGTGTGGTCGAGCGCGATCCCGCCCAGGAGCTCTTCGAGGGCCGCCTGGGACCGGCGCGGGTTCTGCGGTCGGGTCAGGTCCGTCTCGATGCCGACGGCGGCGAGGGCGGCCTGTGTCTCGCCCTTCTGGTGCAGCAGTGTGGCCCATTCGGCCAGCGCCGCCGGGTCGCCCGCGCCGGGATGGGCCGTGGGCAGTTCGTCCGTGCCGCGCGGGGTGGCGTCGGCGTGGAAGAACGGCGGCCGGTCCGTGCCGCCGCCGCAGCGTTCGAGCAGTTCGGCGGTGTGCCGTGTGTCCCACAGGTGCCGCGCCGACCGCCAGTCCTCGGTGTCCGGCTCGAAGACTCCCGCGGCCCGCTCGTTCTCGACCGTGCTGAACCGCAGGGCGATCCGCTGCGGTCCCTCGACCATCGCGGGCGTGGTGATGTGCAGGTACGGCGTGGTCAGGCGGTTCTCGTCGGCCGCCTTCGGGCGGTAGCGCGCCAGGACGACCGTCCGGTCCGTGGCGAGCGTGGTCCGCCCGCCGAGCAGGCGCGGCAGATGCCAGCGCAGCAGGTCGGGGGCGAAGTGACGGAGGTCGTCCTCCAGGGCCGTGGCGACGTCGTCGCCGCAGTGGTCGGCCACCTCGGACAGCCCGAAGGTGATGTCGACGTTGGCCGCCGCGCAGGCTCCGCGCCAGTCACCTGCCAGCCGTGACGCGGTCGCGCGTTCGATCATCCAGCGGGGCACGGCGTACCGGCGGATCCGGCGCCGGCTCGACGCCTCGTCCGCGGGGAAGCAGCGGAGTTCGCCACGAGAGCTCAACGGTAGACGCTCCCTATCGCGCGCAGGTCGGGGTGCGCCCCGCCGACGGGGCGCAGGCGCCGGGTGAAGGACCGCTTCACCTTGCGGGGCAGGCCGGGTCCCAGGCCGACGTACTCCAGGGGCGTGTCGTCGGGGACGGCGGCCAGCAGGGTCTTCGCGCCCCGTCCGGTCAGACCGGTGTGGCACAACTCGAGCCGGCGCAGCGGGCTGCCGGGCAGGGCCGCGGCCAGCGCGTGGGCGCCTTCGTCGCCGGTGGTGTTGGCCGGGGCGCCGAGGCTGCGTTCCGACAGCGGCCGTCCCAGGTCGAGCGCCTCGATGCCGCCGAGGGAGTCGGCGAGGGCCCGGGCACCGGTGGGGCCGATGCCGTTGCCGCCCAGACCGAGGCGTACGGGCCGCGCGGGATCGGCGGCCGCGGCGAGGATCGCGGCGCCCTCGTCCCCGAGGTGGTTGGCGGGGAGGTACAGCTCGCGCACGCCCGCCTCACGGATCAGCGCCGCCAGGAGCGGGGCGGCTTCGGCGGTCAGGCCGTTGCCGCCGAGGAAGAGCCGCTCCACGGGGCTCGGCCGGTCGGTGAGGGTCTCGCACAGGGCTCGCAGACCGTCGGTGGTCAGGCCGGTGTTGACCAGGTCGAGGGTGCGCAGCGTGGTGTTGCCGCGGAGCATCGCGGCAAGGGCCCGGGCGCCCTGGTCGCCCACCGGGTTGCGCTTGAGCCACAGGGCGTGGACGGTGGCGTCCGTCGTCAGCGCGTCGGTGAGCGCGGCGACGCCGTCGGGGCCGATGCGGTTGCAGCCCAGGTAGAGCGTGTGCAGGCCATGGCCGTCGGCGAGCGCGTCGGCGACCGTGCGGGCTCCCTCGTCACCGATGGCGTTGGTGCCGAGCAGGATGTGCGCGGCGTGCGGGGAGGCCGCGGCCACGGGCATCAGCCGGGCGGCACCGCCCGCTCCGAGTCCCTGCTTGCACAGGTCGACACGTCCGTCCGCGCGCACGGTGCCGAGCGGGAACACCTCGTCGGCCTCGACCGGCCGGGCGGACCGCAGTCGGGCCAGCAACGGCTCCAGCGCGGCGGGTTCGCTGATCGGGATGTCGGGGTGCTCGATCGCGGGGCAGCGTACGGGTGTCGGCTGCGTCATCACCACTCCACCGGTCCATTGCCGGTGCCCGGCGCGCCGAGGGCGGCGTCCATCGCCCTCCGCCCGCCAGGGTGAACCGACGCCAATCGACTTCCTCCACGACAAGGGTGGCAAGGCCGGCCGGATTCGAACCGACGTCCTCCAGCTCGATGCTTGGGCGCGACGACCTCTGCGCTACAGCCTTGCCGCGGTGATCATAACCACAATCGCGTCCGCGTTCGAACCCAGTTGGGCGCATCGGGGACCGGACGACCCGGCCGGGGAGGTTTGTCGGGCGCTCCGGACGGCCCCACGGATTTTCGCTGCGCCCTTCTCCGCCTGGCGCCCTTCTCCGCCCGGCGCGCTCTCTGCCCGGCGCGCTTCTCCGCTCCGCGTGCGAAGGCGGTCCCGGCCGTTCCGATGGCCCGGCTACGATCCGGACGCGATCTCCGGACTGGATACTGTCGGAACTGCCGTCGAGCCGGGGGAACATGACATGACCGTCGCCAGGATCCTGAGACCCGCCCTCACCACCGCTCTCCTGGCCTCGGCCACCGCCTGCGGAGCGTCCTCCGGGCCGGACGCGTCGTCGGGCACGACGGCCGGCCCGACGGCCGTCACGACGCGTGGTTCGGCACACCCCCAACCCGTCAGCGCCGTCATGCCTGATGTCATCGGCGGCAACGCCGGGCGCGCGTTCGAGCAGATGGGCTCCGAACTCGACATGACGTTCGAAGACGCGAGCGGGCGGGGCCGTTCGGTGGACGACCCGGCCGCGTGGAAGATCTGCGGCTCCCAGCCGGGTCCGAACCAGCAGATCACCGATTTCCCGGTGGTCTTCGAGGTGATGGAGGTTTCGGAGAGCTGTCAGGACGCGACGCCGAACTGACGGGTGCCCGAGGCCTGCCGTGGCCGCCGGTCCGAGAGGCCGGACGACTCGGTCGCCGCCCGGCATCCTGACCGGCTCGATCGCACGGCCGTCTCGGCGGACTCCCCGGCGGAGGCGGGTACCTTCGTCGATGTGCCCGAGAAGACCACGCACGCCTTCCGCGACCCCTACCCGGCCCGGACGCACACCCGGTTCACGCCCATGGCCGGATCGCGGTGATCACGCCCGCGGATCCGTCCACGGCCCCGGCCTCGTCGACCGACCGTTCCGGGGCGCCGGCCGCCGGGCGGAGGCGGGCGTCGGTGGCCGGTACCCTGATCGCCGCGTTCGGCGGCTTCGCCAGCTTCAACGTGACGCTCTCCGCGATGCCCGCGTACGCCGTCCGGTCCGGTGCCGGACCGTCGGGGGCCGGAGTACTCACCGCCACCCTGATGGCGGCCACCCTGGTCGTCCAGCCGTTCACACCGCGGCTCTTCGCCCGGCTCGGGCGCCGGTACTCCCTCGCCCTCAGCGGTGTACTGCTCGCGCTGCCCTGCCTGTTGCTGCCCGCCGCCACGACGATGTCCACCCTGGCCGGCCTCGTGGCGGTACGCGGACTGGGTTTCGGCGTCTTCGTCGTCGCCGGCGTCACCTTCACCGCCGAGCTGTTCCCGCCCGGCAGACGCGGGCGAGCCATCGGCTGGTACGGCGCGGTGGTCGGAGTCGCCGGAGTCCTGGGGGCTCCCCTGGGCATCGCCCTGGCCCGACAGGAGGCGTACGGGCTCGCCTTCGCCCTGGCGGCGGGCACGGCCGCCCTGGTCGTGGCCGGCTCGTTCGGCCTTCGCCGTGGAACCGAGCCGGTCCACCGGGCAGGGCCGAGGTCCGGCCGCTCATGGACCCTGCGTGGGACATGGCGATCGCTGCGCCCCATGACCGGCCCCTTGTTCGTGGAGGTCGCCTCCACCACCGCCTACGGAGTCGTCTTCACGTTTCTGCCGCTCACCGCCTCGGCCGCTCCCGAAGCGCTGCTCGCCGCGCAGGCCTCCACCGTGCTCGCCCGGCTCGGCGCCGGATGGCTCATCGACCGCCACGGTGGCCGCCGGGTGCTCGTACCTGCCGTCGTGGTCACCACTCTCGGCACCGCCGCGGGTGCGGCCTCTCACGAGACGGCACTGCTGCTGATCGGTACCGCCCTGTTCGGAGCGGGCTTCGGAGCCGTCCAGAGCGCCACCCTGGTGCTCGTCATGGAGGCGGCCGACGACAGCCCCGCCGGTCTCGGCGTCGCCGGGGTCGCCTGGAACGTCGCCTTCGACGGCGGTACGGGAGTCGGCTCGCTCGCGGGTGGCCCCCTGCTCTCCGTGGGCGGCCCGTCCCTCCTCTTCCCGGCGACGGCGGCCGTCCTGGCCGTATTCCTTCTCCTGGACTTCGTCACGGTACGCCCGCGGCATTCGAAGAATGGCGACCCGGCGCGCGAAGCCTGACACCCCGCGTCTGGTCGTACATTCGGATCCTCGAATGCCTTGGCGTCAACCACCCGTCCACGGCGCACAGTTGCTAGTGTTGGACCATGCGGATAGGCGTGAATGTTCCCAACTTCGGGCCCGGCACGAACCCGGATGTCCTGGCCCGCTGGGCCAAAACCGTGGAAGGCCTCGGATTCGACCTGCTGATGCTCTCCGACCATGTGGCGATCACCTCGGACGTCGCCAAGCAATATCCCGCTCCATTTTATGAACCTGTCACAACTCTCGCCTGGCTGGCCGGCATTACGACCAGGGTCAAACTGGGTACGACGGTCCTCATCGCCCCCTACCGACACCCCTTGCTGGTCGCCCGCATGGCGGCCAACCTGCACCAACTCAGCGGCGGCCGGCTGATCCTCGGCGTCGGGGTCGGGTGGGCCCGGGAAGAGTTCGAGGCACTGGGCGTCCCCTTCGAGCGACGCGGCGCTCTCACCGACGAACACTTGCGGACCATACGGGCGGCATGGGAGAACGAAGCCGATTACGGCTGCGGACAGGTTCCCATCTGGGTCGGCGGAAACAGCGACGCCGCAATGCGCCGGGCCGTACGTTTTGCGTCTCCGTGGCATCCGCTGCGGTTCACGATGCCCTGGTTCAGGGAGGCACTGAACCGACTGAACAGTATTTCGGCCGATCTCGGCAAGCCGGTCCCCGAGTTGGCGCCACGCACATTCCTCCGGATCACGGAGAAACCGATCGACCACCCGGATCGCCGGGCGGGCGAAGGCACCATCGAGCAAATTCTCGAGGACATCGAGGAATTGCGTCGCGCCGGTGCCGAGACCCTACTGCTCGATCCGTACCACGGCGATCCGAACGAGACCTTGCGGCCCGAGGTGGCATGGCAGGCCCTGGCCACCGTGGCCGCCCACCGGGCATAGCCGACACCTTCCAGAAACGGAGCAACAGTGGCCCTCAACGACCACGACCTTCCCGAGAGCGGTACCCCCGGCACCGTCGGCGAAGCCGAACTGCCCTACCTGCGCCGCTGCGTCGAGCTGGCGGCCGAGGCGGTGGAGGCCGGTGACTGGCCGTTCGGATCCGTGCTCGTCGACGCCGACGGCAAGATCCTGGCCGAGGAACGCAACCGCGAGTCCACCACCGGCGACCCGACCGCGCACCCGGAGTTCGAACTCGCCCGCTGGGCCGCGGCCCACCTGAGTCCCGAGGCACGGGCCACGGCGACCGTGTACACCTCGGGCGAGCACTGCCCGATGTGCGCGGCCGCGCACGGATGGGTCGGGCTGGGACGGATCGTGTACGCGAGCTCGTCCCAGCAGGCTCGGGACTGGAAGGCGGAGTGGGGCGTGCCCATCACCTCGCCCTTGAGTCCGCTGTCCATCCAGGACGTCGTCCCCGGTCTCGAAGTGGCGGGCCCCGTTCCGGAATTCGCCGAGCAGGTACGAGACCTGCAGTGGCGCTTCCGTACCAGGAACAGCACGACCGGCTGACCGCCGCACGAACGCCGGGCCTGGCAGCGGAAATCCGCTGCCAGGCCCCGGTCGTTCCCACGTGTTCGCGGATCAGACCATGAACTGGTCGTACTTCGCCATGTGCTCCTGCAGTTCCTCCAGGCTGGGGTTGCGCCCGTTGGCCGTGAGGCGCCCCAGGCCGCGGAAGTAGTCCTCACGGTTGTAGATCGGGTAGAACATGATGAGCAGCGTGGCGTCCTCGTTGCCCCTGTTCGTGAACCCGTGCGGCTCGCCCTTGGGTACGTAGGCGAACGCCCCGGGCTCACCCACCACCTTGCGGTCGCCGATGGTGAACTCGATCTCGCCCTTCACCACGTAGAACATCTCGGTGGACTGCTTGTGGATGTGCGGGCTGGCACCGCTCGCCTCCGGAGCCATGTGGTGCTCGAAGAAGCCGAACTCCCCGTCGGAGTCGGCCGTGGTGAGCTTGAGGTAGGTCCTCTTCGTGTCCCGGATGTTGACGAACTCGCCTTCGCCCGAGGGGACATACAGCGGAACGGACATTTCTCTCCTTGAATGCTGATCAACTGTGCTGAATCGACTACGGGTTCGGTGTGCGGGGATGGTTACGTGGCCTCGGCCAGGCTCGGGTCCGCCGGCGTCCTGCTGTCCGCCTGTGCCTGCGCCCACCGGCCGATGAGCGGCGCCGCCAGGCCGCAGACGGCGAACAGCGCGGCCAGGACCGCCCAGCCCGTGGCGCCGCTCGTCACGACCACGCTGACCAGGACCGGGGCCGCGATCTGCTGTACCGCCACGCCCAGCCAGAAGACCGAGAGGTAGACGCCTTCCTCTCCGGGCACCGCGAGCAGATAGGACCCGCCCCAGCCGCCGGCGGACTGGAACAACTCGCCGCCGGTCAGCGCGACCATGGCCAGCAGCAGCACCCCGACGGCCAGGACGACCGGCAGCTTCGGCGCCGCGACGAGCAGCAGGCAGCAGACCGCGAGGCAGATCCCGGCCCGCACCAGCGCCCGCGCCGCTCCGGCGATGGTGTCGGTGTCCCGGCTGGCTCGGACCTGCAGGGCGACCGCGAGCACGGTGTTGACCGCGACCAGGGGCGAGATCAGCGCGGAGGAGACAGCGGTGTGCCCGACGATCCACAGCGGGATCCCGATGCTGAGCAGGGTCATGTGCATGGTGAGCACCGCGTTGATGCCGGTGAACGACAGGAACGATCCGTCGCGCAGCACACTGACCGAGAAGCGACGGCGCAGGCTCTTCACCGGCGCGCCGAGCACCGGCAGCCGGGCGGCCAGTGTCGCGAGCACGGCGAAGGAGGCGGCGTTCACCAGCAGGATCGCGGAGTACCCCGCCCGGCTGTCGATCAGGAGCCCGATACCGCCCAGCAGGGCGCCGACCGTGAAGCCGACGTTGCGCAGCGACCGCAGGATGGCGACCACCCTGACCCGGTCGTCGGTCGCCGTCACCTGCCCGACCAGAGCCTGCTCCATCGGTGCCGCCGCCTTGTCGACCAGGCCGAGCAGACACACCACGGTCAGGAACTGCCACAGGTTCTGGACGAACGGGTAGAGCACGAAGCAGGCGCAGCGCCACAGGCTCACCCCGACCAGTACCTTCTTCGGGCCGATCCGGTCGGCCAGGATGCCGATCGGTATCGCCGTGCCCAGGGCGATGGCGGCGGACAGCGTCAGGCCGAGACCCAGGCTGCCCTCCGACAGCCCGACCGACCTGGTGATGAACGGCACGGACACGGCCAGGAAGGCACCGGTACCCACCGCGTCGATCATCGCCATCACGGCCAGCCGGATGCCGACCGAGCCTCCGGGCATGGATCCGCGCCATCCGCGGACGCGCTGCCACAGAACAGACATGTGTTTCCTCAATCGGTTGCGATACGGATGGCGGTCTCCGCGTCCAGGACGCGATGCCGCGTGGTGTTCGCGTCCGGCCCGGTCGCGATGACGTGCCCGGCGCGGTCCCAGGAGGACGCCCACGGCCGGACCTCCTGGCCGGGTTCGGCGTCCACCTCCACGACCTGGACGCCGGGCAGCGCCCGGGCCGTGTCCACGCCCACGACCTCGGTCACGGTGCCGGGACCGGCGGCCAGGAACCGGATCGCCGAGGTCCGCTGCGACGATCGGGGCAGCGTGACCGGACGGCCTGCCAGCAGGTCGATGAGGGTCAGCCTGATCCGTGTGTCGTAGGCCAGGTCGATCAGGTCGATGAGGTAGTCACCCGGGCACCTGCCGGCACATTCGACCAGGGTCGGTCCCGAGTCGGTCAGGATCCACTCGGCGTGCAGGATGCCGGTCCCGAACCCGATCGCGGTGACCAGCGCCCGCATGGCCGTGGCGAACGCGGTCTCGGTGTCCTGGTCGAGCGGCGCGGGCAGCAGATGGCCGAGTTCGACCGGATACGGTCCCGGAATCACGGTCTTGGCCGTGATGTTCCGGAAGACGATCTCGCCCCGCTGGACCAGTGCCTCGACGCTGTACTCGGGACCCCGCAGTCGTTCTTCGGCGAGGAAGCGCCACGCCAGTTGCCGGTCGGGCACCTGCTCGTACTCGGCGGCGGACGAGGTCCGCTCCCAGGCCTGTGCCGCGGTGGTGGCGTCGACCGCGTCCAGGAGCTGTACGCCGACACTCGCCTGCCGGTTCGCCGGCTTGACCACCACCGGACCGTCGCCGGCGAACTCGAGGATGTCCGCGGGCCCGTGCACCTCGCGCCAGCGCGGATTGCGGACGCCCCCGGCGCCGGAGACCTCGCGCAGCCGGACCTTGTCCCGCAACGCCTGCGCGGCGGCCTCGGTCGCGCCGGGCAGCCCGAGCTTCTCGGCCAGCGCGGCCGCCGCCGGCACCGCGTACTCGAGCCCGGGGACGACCGCCGCCACCGTTCGCGCGGCCGTCAGCTCGGCGGCCAGGTCCAGGGCTTCGGTCGACTGCTGATAGCTCGCCGGCACGATCCGGTCCAGGCAGTCGAAACCGGCCGCGGCGTCGCCCAGTTCCCGCTTGCGGATGATGTCGGGTTCCTCGATCACCACGACCGACCTGCTGGGAACCCTCCCGTCGATCGCGCGCAGGTAGGCCGCGTTGTAGCCGACGAACACCACCTGCGCGTCGGTGGGGGCGGCGGTCATGGCGACCTCCTGGTTGTCGTTGGGGACCACTGCATGGCCACTGCCTTTCTGCGGGGTGGGGGGACTCGTGACCGACGGTGCCCGTACGGGCGTCCCGGCCCGGCCGTCCGCCCGTACGGGCGTTTCGTCGATGACGACTTCGATCGCGGAGAGCACCTGCGCGCAGCGGGCCCTGGCTTCCTCGGGAGTGGGACCGGAGACGATGACGTGCCCGTGCCTGCTCTTCGAGTCGGTGACCGCCGCCACGGTGTCGCCGGGGCGCAGCCTGATGGTCAGCTCGTCGACGTGACCGAGCTCCGCGGCTGCCTCCAGGCCGCGGATCTCACCGACGCGGCCGGGCGGGAAGGTGAAGAACCGTACGATCGCCGTCGCCCGCGCCGCGACCGGCTCGGCCGCCGTGCCCGCGAGGCCGGTGAAGATCGCCTGTTCGATGTCCAGTCCGGTGGCCAGCTCGACGAGCCGCGGTATCCGGTCACCGCCGAGCCGGGCCTGTGACTCGACGATGCGCGGGCCGTGCGGGGTCCAGATCACCTCGGTGTGCGCGGGGCCGAACCGGTACCCGCACGCCGTGAGGAACTCCGTGGTGAGATCCTCGACGGTCCGCCGACGGTCCTCGGGCAGGGGCGCCGGATGGACGTGTCCCACCTCCACGAACAGCGGCGGCGGACCCAGTACCTTCTCGGTGACGCCGACGACCAGGTGCCTGCCGTCCTTGCTCAGCGTCTCGACGCTGTATTCGGGACCCCGCAGGTATTCCTCGACCAGGAAGGGGCCGTCGTAGCCGTACTGGTCGACGAGCGCGCTCCATGCCGACCGGTCCTCGGCGTCCCGCCAGAGGAATACGCCTCGGCTGCCGGCGAGCGCTGTCGGTTTGACGACCGCCGGGTAGCCGATCCGCTCGACCGCCTCCGGTACTTCGTGCCGGGTCGGTGCCGCCTCGAAGGACACCGGGGACAGACCGTGCCGTGCCAGCAGGTCCCGCATCGCGTGCTTGTCGACGAGGTGGCGGATCGCCGCGGCCGGGTTGACCTCGGCGTGCAGGTCCTCGGCCACCTCGTAGGCGGTGACCATCGTTTCTTCTCTGCCGATGTGGTAGATCACCGTGGCGTGGTGCTCCCGGGCCACCTCGCGAAGGGTGCGGCGCAGCAGCTCGGTGTCCCGGAAGTCGACCGCCACGAACAGGTCCGCCAGCTCGCGCACGTCGTCGAGGTACTCGGGTGACTCGAGCCGTGGGTCCCAGATCGCGCCGACCCAGAAGCCCTCGGCCTGTGCCTTCCGCACGAACTGGCGGTACGGCATCACCATCAGCAGGCGCGGCCGGTCGTCGGCGGGTGCGGGTGCTGTCACCGGGCACCTCCGCCGGCGGCGGCCCCGGAGGGTACCGGCTCGGTCTCGCGGCCGAGCAGGCTCAGGTACCGCTCACCGGTGTCGGGCAACAGCGTCACGATGCGCTTGCCCCGGTACTCCGGACGGCTGGCCACCACACCGGACGCGTGGACGACCGCACCGGCCGAGACACCGACCATGAGGCCCACGCCGAGCGCGAGCCGCCGGGTGGTGTCCAGCGCGTCCTGGTCGGAGACCGCGATCACCTCGTCGATCAGGCGTCGGTCCGTGGTCGGCGCGATGAAGCCGCCGTTGAACCCCGGAATGGAGTGGGTGCCGGGCTCACCGCCGGACAGCAGTGGTGACCCCGCCGGTTCCACCGCCACGATCCGGACGGCGGGGTGCCGCTCGCGCAGGTAGCGCCCCACACCGCTGATCGTGCCGCCGGTGCCGACTCCGCAGACGAACACGTCGACCCGCCCGTCGGTGTCGGACCAGATCTCCGGACCGGTCGACTCGTAGTGCGCACGGGTGTTGTCCGGATTGTCGTGCTGGCAGCAGAACCACGACCCCGGGGTCTGCCGGTGGAGTTCCGCGGCCTTGTCCACCGCGGCCTGGTAACCACCCGTGTGCGGTGTCCGCACCACCTCGGCGCCCAGCGTCCGCAGCATGGCCACGCGCTCCTGTGTGGCGTTGTCCGGCAGCACGATGACACAGCGGTAGCCGCGGGCCGCGGCCAGCGCGGCCAGCGAGATCCCCGTGTTGCCCGAGGTCGCCTCGATCACGGTGCCGTCGCCCGGGGTGAGCAGCCCTTGTTCCTCGGCGCCGCGCAGCATCCACAGCGCGGCCCGGTCCTTGCTGCTGGACCAGGGGTTGAACGGCTCCAGCTTCGCCAGCACCTCAGCATCGCCCGGGACACCGTCCGTGATGCGGTCCACCGGCAGCCGGAGCAGCGGTGTGCGGCCGATCAGGTCGACCAGGGAGTGTGCGACAGGACGCCGGGTGACCGGCTCCGTGCGGATGTCGATCTCCTGCACGGCGGCCTCGGCGGTCCGCGCCGCGAGCTGGGCGGTTTCGGCCACCACGAGGACATGACCGGCGCGGTCGCCGTTGCGGCGCAACTCCCGCAGCACAGAGCCCGGTTCCGGCTTGACGACGACCTCCTCGACTCCGGGCAGCGCGGCGGCCCGTTCCCGCCCGCTGACCGACACCACGCGGCCGGGCGCCGCCGTGAGGTAGCGGATGGCGGCACCGGCGACCGGCCGCTCGGGCAGTACCCGGGCCGGGAGCGGCTGTCCGAGGTACTGCCGGGCCACCAGTTCCAGTGAGCGGATGCCGAGGGCACGGTCGACGAGGTAGGTGATCTTGCCGCCGGCGGGCCTGGGGTTGATCTCGATGAGCTTGGGCCCGGACTCGGTCACCTTGATCTCGACATGGGCCATGCCCAGGTCGAACCCGACCGCTCGGAGCGCCTCCACGGCCAGGTCGCCGCAGGCACGGACCATCGGCTCGGGCAGGCTCGAGGGGAAGCTGTGGGCGAGCTCGACGAAGTAGCCCTGGCCGATCACCGACTTGTCGGTCACCCCGAACACCTCGTACCGGTCGCCGTCGGCCAGGACCTCCACACTGACCTCGGGGCCGCTGAGGTACTCCTCGACCATCAGCTCGTGGTGGCGGGCCTGGCCACGCGTGTTCTCCCGCCGTGACCGGATCAGCGCGACGTGCTCGGCCGCCTGGGACGCGGTCTCGACGAGCCGGACGTCGGCGCTGCTGGTCTCGTCGGCGGGCTTGACCACACAGGGCAGGCCGATCTCCGCCGCCGCCGCCTCCGCCTCGGCCGGGGTCTGCACGGTGCGGAACGCCGGTATCGCGACGCCTAGTTCGGCGCAGCGCCGGCGCATCGACGCCTTGTTGCGCGCTGTCGCCACGCCGTCGACGCTCACCGTCGGGAGTCCGAGGTGGACCGCCACCTGGGCGGCCACGACCACGTCGTACTCGGCCAGGGTCAAGAACGCGTCGAAGGGGTGCCCGGCCCCGGCCGCGTGCACATGCGGCAGGAGTTCCTCGAAGATGTTCGTCTCACAGTGGACGATCTCGTCGACGTAGTTGTCGAAGTAGGCCGGGCCGCCCGGTACTTCCAGGTACCGGTCCAGGTCGCGGGTGAAGAAGGTGACGCGGCAGTCGAGTTCCTTGATGATCTGCAGGCCCTCGAAGCCGGAACCGGAGAGGTTGCTCTCCACGACACCGACGTGAATCATCTATGCCTCCGATGGCATCCCGACGCGTGGTCGGGTTTGAGCGGGACGACGGGCGGCGGGTGAGAAGCGGCGCACGGAAACCGCGCACGACGAGCGACGGACGGCGACCGGTGAACCGGTCCGGGCGGACCGTCACCAGCACCCGGACGTGGCCAGCGAGCGCAGCAACTGGTCCGACTCCTCTCGGTCGGCGGCCGAGAGCCGTGGCACGATCTCCGCCACGGGGGCCATCACCCGGGCGCCCGAAGGCACATCGCGCAGTACGAGCGAACCCGCGCCGATCAGCGCGTCGTCGCCGACGGTGACCGGACCGAGCACGATCGCGTTGGTGCCGAGCACCACGCGGTCGCCGACGACCGGATGCCGTCGGGCGCCGGGCTCGCGTCGCCCGTCCCGCCACCAGCCGACCGCGCCCAGCGTGACCTGGTGGAAGATCGTGACGTCGTCGCCGACCTCGGCCGTCTCCCCGATGACCACCGCGGCCCCGTGATCGATGAACACGCGCCGGCCGAGCCTCGCGCCCGGATGGATCTCGATGCCGCCGGTGACCGCGCGCGCCAGGTAGGCCAGGAGCCGGGCGAGTTGACGGTGCCCGCGGGCGTAGAGGACGGAGGCCAGCCGGTGGGTCCACAGCGCCGGCAGCGCGGGGTGCAGCAGCGCCTCCGCGCGCGTGCGGACCGACGGGTCCCGCGCGACGATCACGGAGAGGTCCTCTCTCGCTCTCATGATCACCCTGCGCATGCGGTCCTCCGTGAATTCATGTCCTGGTTCTCCGTCGGCACAGTCGAATTCGGTCGCAGGCTTCAGTAGTTCGGGGCTTTGACCAGATTTCCGGTGCCTTCGACGATCTCCGGTATGTACACCCGCTCGGTCCAGGCGTCCTGAGCGACCGGTTCGAGGGCGATCGAAACCGCGCCCTCGTCGACCGAGAACGCGGTCCGGACCGCACGGGTGATCGCGTCGACGAGGGCCGATATCTGGTCGGCTGCGAGGTTGTTCGGGAAATGCTTGATGCTGACGTGGGGCACTCCGATGACCTTTCCGGGGAGTTGTGCGGCCTTGATGGCGGTGACGAGTTCGTCTATTCCGCTCGCGCGCAGCAATTCGTAGTGATCGGCCTTGAGCCGGCTGATCCTGGGGGGTGTGCTCGACAGCGTGTGACCGGTGTCGATGAAGGAGTCCTGGTCGCCGTCGGCGCGGAACACCGTGATCGGCGCGGTGATTCCGCGCCGGGCCAGTTCGTGCGGGGCGTACTCGAACAGAAAGGTCTGCCGCACCACGCCGACTATCCTGCGCACGAGCGCACGCTCCAGATGGGCGAACCGGCCGCAGACGAAGGCGATGAACGAGTCCTCGTCGTGGGTCGCGGCCAGACACGCGTCGACGGCCGACCGTTCGAGGTTCCCGGAGAAGACCGAGTAGAGAATCGCGACGAAGGTGGTGTCGGTGAAGCTGACCGCCACCTCGGCGGACGGGCGGGTCCCGGCGCGTTTCCCGACCGGTGGCTTGCCCGGGGCGATCAGGATCACCTCGTCGACCTGCTCGCCGGCGTACTCCAGTTGGCGGGCAGCCTCGAACGCGGCTCGGGCCCCGAAGGAGTAGCCCCACAGCGTGTACGGGCCGACCGGTTGGACCTGCCGGATGAGTTCGACGTCCTTGGCGACCATCTCGTCGAACGACGGGTAGGCGGTCTCGCCCGCGTTGATGCCGTGGGCCTGGACACCGAGAAACGGCCGGTCCTGCTCCAGCCGGCCGGCCAGCAGCCGCAGGCTCATCGGGTATCCGCCCAGACCGGGCCAGCAGAAGACCGGCCGGCCGCCTTCCGCGGTGTGCAGCCGCACCAGCCTCGACAGCGCGCTCGTGGGCTCACGGTCGACGCGCCGGGCCAGCTCCGCGATGGTCGGAGCGTCGAACAGCACCTGGAGCGGCAGGGCGCTGCCGAGTTCCCGGTTGATGCGGCCGACCAGGTTGACCGCGGTCAGCGAGTGGCCCCCGGCGGCGAAGAAGTTGTCCCGGATCGAGACCCGTTCCTGTCGCAGCACCTTCCGCCACAGCCCGGCGATGGCTTCCTCGGTGGGCGTGCGCGGGGGGACGACCGGCGCTTCGCCGTCCTCCACGGCGGCCTTGTCGAGGTCGCGCAGCGCCTGGTGGTCGATCTTGCCGTTCGGGGTGAGAGGGAAGGCGTCCAGGACGGTGACCCGGTTGGGCACCATGTACGGGGGCAGGGATTCTGCGAGATTGTCCTTCACGATCTCGGCCGGCCCGCGCATGTGGACCGAGTCCTCCTTCATGCCTTCGCTGAGCCGCTGCTCGGCACTGACGCGGCCGCCGACGGCGAAGTAGGAGGCCGTGTCCGGGCCGAGGCCGACGATGTCCGCGATGCGCCGGGCCGACGGCAGGGGGTTGCCGGTCTCCGAGCTGTAGCCGGAGGACATCAGCCCCAGATCGAGGCCGTTCGTCTGGAGGCGCTGCAGTTCCCGGCCGAGGTCGACGTAGCGCCGCCAGGGTTCGGACGCGTGGCCGATCAGGCTGACGCCGAAGTCCGCGCGCTCGTAGACCTCCTGGTTGATGGCGATGACGTCCTGCTTGCGGATCAGCTCGTCGGACACCCGCACCAGCTCGCCGTCGGCATAGCGGTACTGGCCGCCGTCGAGATCCACGATCCGGCCGGGATGAGCCTGCACGTACAGGTCGACCGGGCTGTCCTTCGCCGGGGTGTCCGCCTCCTCCACCTCGTACGTGGCCAGGTGGTAGTCCTCTTTCGGGCAGCGCAGGACGTCCTTGACCTCCGGCGCTTCCGGGCGGGCGCTGATCCGCAGCCCGTACGCGGGCAGCACATGGTCGAACAGGCCGGCCATGTGACCGGCTTCGAACCTGAGGACTTCCTGGATGTTGTTCCGGTAGACGGGCTCGATCGCCGACCGGCGCCCGATGACGTGGACGCGCAGCCTCGAAGCACCGGCGGGAGCACGGCTGATCAGCAACAGCCGATGACTGACCGGGTGGTAGTAGTAATAGCCCGGTTCGAGGCCCGCGACGCCGGACAGTTCCAGGTACAGCTGTGCGGCGTAGAGCGAGCCCGGCGAGGCGTACCCGTATTTGGGAAGCAGCCGTTCGCCGCTGGGGAACTGCCCGAAATAGCGCAGCAGGGAACCGAGTTCGGGAAGCGTCAGGGTGTCCGGCGTCCGGGGCGCGTCCGGTCGGCCGGCCGGCCGGGCGAGCAGGCCCAGGAGGTCGGACCGGGTTGTCGCGCCGCCTTCGAAGAACCGGTACGTCTTGCGGGCGAACACCGTGCGCCGCTGCCGGACCGTGGCCGTCCGTCCGGGCAGGTCGACGTACGGTGCCCCGCCCTCTTCACGGACTCCCGGATTCGAGAGCTGCGCCTTGAGTTGAAGCCTGCTGCCCTTGGACTGGTGGTGAGCGCCGTGGTTGCCCTGGTCCATCAGCGCGGCCCGCTGAGGGTCGAGCTCGATGAAGGCGATGAGGTTGGTGCCGATTCTCGCGTCGTCCCGGACCAGGACGGCGGCGCGCTTGACCCAGTCGTGTCTCTCGATGGAGACCTTGACCTCGTCGAGCTCTACCCGGAAACCGCGCAACTTGACCTGGGTGTCGGTACGGCCGAGGAACTGCGCGGTGCCGTCGTCGTTCCACCGGGCCAGATCACCGGTGCGGTAGAGACGGGCGGATTCGGGACCGGTGGCGAACGGGTTGGTGACGAACCGCTCGGCGGTCAGCTCGGGGTTGTTCAGATACCCGCGGGCGAGTTGGGGTCCCGCGATGTGGAGTTCACCCGATTCCCCCCGCGCGACCGGCCGGCGGGCGGGGTCGAGGATGTGGAAACTCATGCCGCGCACCGGCAGGCCGATGGAGACGTGGTCCGGACCGTTCTGGACGGAGCCGCGGTCCACCACGTGGGCCGAAGCGTTGATGGTGCACTCGCTCGGGCCGTACAGGTTGACCAGTTCGCAGCCGGGTAACGCGTCGAGCAGCTCGATCGCCAGGCTCTTGGTGAGTGCTTCGCCGCCGCTGAAGACATGGGTGAGCGAGGTGCAGTCGGAGAGCCGTCCGGTGTCGACGAGCGCCTGCAGCAGGGTCGGCACCCCCTGCAGAGTGGTCACGTCGTTCGCCACGATCAGGTCGATGAGCCCGCCGGGGTCGGCGTAGACCCCCGGCTCGCTCATCACCACGCTGCTGCCGCAGGCCGGCGCGAGGATCTCCCACTGTGCGGCGTCGAAACTCAGCGGTGTCTTCTGCAGCACCGTTCTGCTCGCGTCCAGGCCCCGTTCGTCGGCGAGCCAGCGCATCTGATCGACGATGCTGTGGTGTTCGATGCCGATGCCCTTCGGCTTGCCCGTGCTTCCCGAGGTGTAGATGACGTAGGCGAGGCCGGCACCCTCCACAGGGCGAGGGGCCGTTGGCGGGACGGCCCGGGGCTCCGGCTCGGTCACCCGGTGGGCACGTGTCCGGTCGAGGATGACGATCTTCGTCCCGGGCGGCGTCATCGCGGACAGGCGGGGCGCCAAGGACTCGTCCGTCAGGACGATCCTGGTCTGTGAGTCGGCCACCATGTAACGCACGCGCTCGTCCGGGTACTCGGGCGACAGCGGGAGGTACGCGGCGCCCGCGTGCAGGACACCCCAGACGCTCGCCATGAGGTCGACGGACGGCCCCATGAAGATGCCGACGGGGTCGTCCGCCGCGGCTCCGAGCCGTCGCAGACGGTCCGCCACGTCCTCACTGCGCTCATGGAGCTGCCGAAACGTCAGCCGCTCCGTGCCGCAGGAGACGGCAGTCCGGTCGGGTTGGGCGTGCGTGGCCGCACGCAGCATGTCTGACAGGGAAATCTTGTCGGGCCCCGTTGGTTTCGCCATCGTCCTTCGAACCTAGAATTCGTCGTTTCCGAGCAGGTCGACGCGCGTAACATGCCCTGGGAAATCAGGCATGGGAAAAGCGCGATCGGTGATGGATCTGGTTTCGAACACAAGCAGCCGGAACACTGGACTTCCATGGAATCGCTTGCTTGATCAGCGTCGCGACCACATGGTGTGAGGCCGGCACTCGGACCGTCTCGTACATCGCCCAGTGGGGTGCTGCGCTCGTTCAAGAAGTCGTGCGGACATGCCTTTCGCGCCTCCCCAACCAAGTCTCCGCGGCCGCATTTCGAGAGTCCGGGGCCGATACAGCACTGCCGCGGACCATGACGGTCTTTCACGGCACCCCGAGGGTGCTCGCAGGAAAACCAGAGCATTTCCTGCGGGCAATCGGAAGGTACACGATCGAGATGGGTGACGTGAGATCAGGAAATGGAGCGTCTTGCCCCTTTTGAACAAGTCCTCGCCCCGGCTTCCCGGTCGGCCACGCATGGCCGAAGTGTTGCGTGGCGCAAACAGGGTGACGCTGTTCCGGTTTTCGCCGTCGACATCAATGAGGAGGGAGGCCGATGGCTCCCGAATCGACCACCAGGGCCGAGCGGACGGAAATCGTCAGACAGGTTCTGGGCACCTGCTTCCCGCCGGCCGACGTCGAGCCCGTCCGCAGTTCTTCGGCACGCGAACGTTCGCAGCCATATGCGGCAGCGAATGCCCTGTGCAGTCAGTTGGACGGCGCGGGCGGCCGCTGGAAGCCGGGGCCGTCGGGAACAGTTCACGGAGCTGCAATGGAGGACGCCACCGGAACAGCCCGTACCGCCCCACCACCGTCACCTGCGGCCCGCCGAACGTGCCCCGCGACCCCCCGCACGGCACGGCAGGGCGGGACAGCCGCCGGGGAGTCGCCAGGAGTCGCCCTCCCCTATTTCCTATTGTTTTACTAGGAAAGCGTTGCGGCCCGCCCGACGAGTGCGCAGGATGGTGCACATGCCCGCTACGCAGCAACGGCTCGCCGGCATGCCGACTTCGGTCACGTCGTCAGCGCCGCCCGCTGACGCGCGTAGAGTGCGCAGCGGTCTGCTGTCACGCGCAGGGCAGGCAGCTCACATGTCGCACGTGCCCCTCCACCCCCTCTTCCGCCACCAGGCGATCAGGTGGACCCACGCCACTGCGCCCGGACGCCCAGACGCCCGACACACTCCCGAAGGACGACCGTCATGACCACGGCACCTCCGGCCCAGGCCACCCCGCAGGCTTCACCACTCTCCGACGCGCGCCGCCTCCGCCTTGTGGGCGACACCGCTCAGGGCCGCCCGGAGGCGCACGGTTCCGCACCCCTCGTCGGCTACCTCATCCTCGTCCCCGAGGGCACCGACCCCGCTCAGCTCTTCGCCGAGGGCGTGACGCGACCGGAGATCCGACGGGTCTCCTACACGGACCCACCTCCCGCGCAGGAAGCGGGAGTCAGCGTCGTCCACATCGATCCGACACGGCATGCCGCGGAACTCGACGGGCGCGAACTCGATCTCACCCAACTGGAGTTCGGACTGCTGGCCCATCTCGTCCGGGATCCCCACCAAGTGCATTCGCGAGAGCGGTTGATAGCCGGCGTCTGGGGCTACGACCACATCGGCGACGGCCGTACCGTGGACGTCCACATCGCGCGGCTGCGCCGCAAGCTGGGTAGGGCCCACCGGCACCGGATCGTCACCGTACGAGGCGTGGGCTACAAGTACGTTCCCGACCCGCGGTAACCCTCCGAGGTGCGGCACGAGGGACACCGGCCGGGGCGGAGGGGAACCGGACAGGAGCGGTGCGGGATACTACGCACATGCGGATCTCAGCCAGGGCGGACTACGCGGTACGTGCCGCACTGCAGCTCGCCGCGTCACGGGATGACGCGCCTCTGAAAGCCGAGGCCATCGCCGACTCACAGGACATCCCGCACAAGTTCCTCGAAAGCATCTTGAACGACATGCGCCGGGGCGGTCTCGTCCTCAGCCGACGAGGCGGCAACGGCGGTTACCGACTGGCCAGGCCCGCCGAGGACATCAGCATCGCCGACGTGATACGCGCGGTGGACGGACCACTGGTCTCGGTACGGGGGGTGCGTCCCCCGGAACTCTCGTACACCGGCCCCGCCGAATCGCTGCTCCCCTTGTGGATCGCGCTGCGCTCCAACGTGCGCGAGATCCTTGAGGGTGTGTCACTCGCCGACGTCGCGTCCGCCCGACTACCCGCCAGCGTATCCGCGTTGACCGACGCTCCGGGAGCCTGGACGAACCCCTGAGGCGCCGGGTCGTCCCCCATCGCGTCCCATAAAGCGAGACGGCAGGGTCCAACATCCGAACACCCCCTTGGGGTGGAGGCCACCTTCTGCCACGATCCCTACCAGCCAGGTAGGAATACCGGGGATCGGGGGGTGGCCATGGGAATGCTCGACTGCACAGGGCGGACGCTGCCGCTCCTGACCTCACGTCGCCACATCGACCTCGGCCGTACGTCCAGTGCCATCTGTCGGCCCGTCTGACGCCGCGGAACCCGCACCTTTCCGAGCCGCGACAGCTTCCCCGCCCGCCACGTCCGTGCCCGGCGGATCGGACACCCGTCCCCCGGCCGCGACCCCAGCGTTCCCTTTCCCCGCCTTCGGCTGCACGCGTGCCGCGGAAGGCGGGGAAGGGGCGTGCCGGTGCGCGCCGACGCGTTGTCGCCGCGCGGTTTCACACCTTCCTCGACCCATCTTCCGAGAGGACACCTCAGTGTCTGCCGCAAGACCGCTCTCCGCCCTGCGCACCATCGCCGTCATAGCCGCGGTCCCCCTCCTGCTCACCGCCTGCGGTTACGGTTCCGACTCCACCGACGACGACAAGCGGACCGAGGTCGCGGCGGGCGCCAAGAAGCTCTCCGCCGACGAGGTGAAGATCGGCTACTTCCCCAACCTCACGCACGCCACGGCTCTGGTGGGCGTCCAGGAAGGCCTGTTCCAGAAGGAACTCGGCGGCACCACGATCAAGGCCTCGACCTTCAACGCCGGCCCCTCCGAGATCGAGGCGCTGAACGCCGGCTCCATCGACATCGGCTGGATCGGCCCGTCGCCGTCCATCAACGGCTACACCAAGTCCAAGGGCAAGAGCCTCAGGATCATCAGCGGTTCGGCCTCGGGCGGCGTCAAGCTCGTGGTGAACCCCAAGAAGATCACGTCCCTGAAGGACGTCAAGGGCAAAAAGATCGCGACGCCGCAGTTCGGCAACACGCAGGACGTCGCGTTCCTCAACTGGGCCGCGGAGCAGGGCTGGAAGGTCGACGCCCAGAGCGGCAAGGGTGACGTGTCGGTCGTCCGCACCGACAACAAGATCACCCCGGACGCCTACAAGTCCGGCTCCATCGACGGCGCCTGGGTGCCGGAGCCGACGGCCTCCAAGCTGGTCGCCGAGGGCGGCAAGGTACTGCTCGACGAGTCGGACCTGTGGCCCGACAAGAAGTTCGTGATCACGAACATCATCGTGTCGCAGAAGTTCCTCAAGGAGCACCCCGACGTCGTCGAGGCCGTGCTGCGCGGCTCCGTGAAGACCAACGCGTGGATCAACGCCAACCCGGACAAGGCCAAGGCGGCCGCCAACGCGGCGCTGGAGAAGCTGTCGGGCAAGGCTCTGCCCGCCGAAGTCATCGACCCCGCGTGGAAGTCCATCGCCTTCCTCGACGACCCGCTGGCCTCCACCCTCAGCACCGAGGCGGAGCACGCGGTCAAGGCCGGCCTGCTGGACAAGCCCGACCTGAAGGGCATCTACGACCTCGCACCGCTGGGCAAGGTCCTCGAGGCCGAGGGCAAGGACAAGGTCGACGACGCCGGTCTCGGCGCCGAGTAACGACAACGGGACCCGACGACCTCCCAGGAGGTGACGACCGTGGCCACCACAACGGCCACGGTCGTCACCTCCTGGGGGCCCGGGACTGACGGCGGGTCCGCCCCCGTACACACGACTGACAAGAAGCTGTCACACACGAACCGGAATGCGGGATCGGACGCGGGCGGTTCTGACTGGCATGACCGTAGGAGTAGCACTCAACGCATCCGACGCGGAGAACCAGGTCGACGCCTCCGTGAGTCTGGCTCGCGAAGCCGCGGAGGCCGGCCTGCGCTCGGCCTGGTTCGGACAGACCTTCGGCGCGGACTCGCCGCAGCTCGCGGCGATCGTCGGGCGGGAAGAGCCCCGGCTCCACGTGGGCACCTCCGCCGTCCCCGTCTTCGGCCGGCATCCCCTGCTCGTCTCCAGTCAGGCTCAGACCGCCCAGGCGGCCACGCACGGCCGCTACCACCTCGGGCTCGCCCTGGGCACCAAGCTCATCACCGAGAGCGGCTTCGGTCTTCCCTTCGAGCGGCCCATCGCCCGCCTGCGTGAATTCCTCACCGCCCTGCGGCAGTTGACCCGGACAGGCACAGCCGACTTCCACGGTGAGCTGCTGACCGCCGCCCCGCCGATCTCCGCTCGCGTACCCGGCGCCGAGAACGGAGTGCCCCTGCTCGTCGCCGCGATGGGCCCGCAGGCCCTGCGGGCCAGCGGTGAACTGGCGGACGGGATCCTGCCCTATCTGGCGGGCCCGCGCGCTCTGGAGGAGCACATCGTGCCCGCTCTCACCGCCGCGGCGGCCGCCGCCGGCCGTCCCTCGCCACGGATCGTGGCCCTGGTGCCCGGCGTGGTCACGGACGACGTCGAGGCCGTACGCGCGAAGGCCACCGAGCAACTGGCCTTCTACGAACAGATCCCGTCCTACGCGCGGGTCGTCGAGCTCTCCGGCGGTCGGCGGGCCTCCGACGTGGCCGTGATCGGCGACGAGAGGACAGTCGCGGCCGAGGTACGACGCTACCGGGACGCCGGAGCCACGGAGGTGGTCTTCACCTCCACGGACATCGCCGGGGAAGCGGACCGGCGGCGCACCTGGGCACTGCTCGGCGAACTGGCCGGATGAGCGACCACCGGGCACATGGACACACAGGTCCCCGGAAGATCCACACACCGTCGCGAGGCCGGACCTCGCGGGACGAAGGAGCACTCATGACCACTGAGCTCACGACGACGGACCTCCAGGCCTTCACCGAGGACTGGCTGGGCTGGTACCGCGCCCAGGAGGAACGGCTCGCCGATCCGCACGGATTCCTCGCGATCACCGGCCTGCACTGGCTCGACGACCGCCCGCGGCGCTTCCCGGACGCCCCCGGCTCGTGGTGGACCGACGCCGACGGGGTCACCGTGGCCCTCGACGACGGCGAGGAACTGGTCGTGGAGGGAACGCCGGTGCACGGCGAGCACCGCTTCGGAGTACTGCCCGAACGCGGCGGCGTCGACGCGGTCTGGGGAGACGCCGTGATCGAGGTGGCCAAGCGCGGCGGGAACGACATCGTGCGTCCCCGGCACCCGGACGCGCCGCTGCGCACCGCCTTCACCGGAACGCCCGCCTACGCACCGGACCCGCGCTGGGCCGTGACCGGCCGCTACGTCGCCTTCGACGAGCCCCGGCCCACCACCGTGGGCGCCGCGGTCGAGGGCCTGGAGCACGTGTACGTCGCTCCGGGCCGCGTCGAGTTCGAACTGGACGGCCGGTCCCTGGCCCTGACCGCGTTCCCCGGACACACCCCGGGCGGGCTGACGGTGCTCTTCACCGACGCGACCTCAGGAGTCACGACCTACGCCGCGAACCGCTCCCTCAGTGTGGACGCGCCGGCCGCCGACGGAACCGTCGTGCTGGACTTCAACCGCGCGGCGAACCTGCCGTGCGCCTACACGGACCTGGCGACCTGCCCCCTGCCGCCGGCGGAGAACCGGCTGCCCGTGGCCGTCGAGGCCGGCCAGAAGATCCCCCGCGAGCGCGGAGGGTCCTGAGCACGCCGGGCCGGGAACCATCGGCCCCCAGGCCGGGAAGGACGTCAGGGCCGGTCGGTCACGAACCGGTCGAGCACGGCGGTGAGTTCCGCCGGCTTCTCCACGGGCAGTTCGTGACCGGCGTCCACGATCCGCACCACGGCGTCCGGGTAGGCCTTCGCCATCCGGAGCATCTGCGAGACGGGCAGTTGGACGTCGTGGTAGCCGTGGACCAGGAGGGTGGGGGTGCGGATCTCGCCGATCCGGTCGAGGACGTCGAAGGACCGCATGGCGCCGTAGCACGTCATGACCACCTCCCGGGGCGTGCCGGCCGAGGCCCGGACGTACTCGCGGATCTTCTCGCGCGGGTAGCCGGGGGCGAAGGCCCGTTGGATGTTGGCGGCCACGAACAGCTTGAACGGCACCATGGTCGAGACCGCCATCAGCAGGCCCCTCCCCCGGCTGTACGTCATCCTGCTGATCGAGTTCACCAGCACCAGCCGCTCGACCCGCTCGGGATGGTCCAGCGTCAGGGTCTGCGCGATCATCCCGCCCATCGAGTGGCCGACGAGTACGAACCGGTCGAGTTCCAGGTGGTCGAGTACGGCGAGTACGTCACCGGCCAGTTCCGCCACGGTCCGGCGCCCCGACCCCCCGCTCTCCCCGTGCCCGCGCAGGTCCAGGCGTACGACCCGGCGCTTCTGGGTGAAGTGGTCCAGCTGGTGGTCCCAGCGGTGCCGGTCGGCCGTCCAGCCGTGGATGAACACCAGGGGCACGCCGTCGCCGTCGCGGGGGCCCTCGTCGTCGTACGTCAGCGCGGCGCCGTCGACTTCGAGCTGCGGCATGGGGCCTCCTGGAATGTGGTCCGGTGGTTACTGGTCGGTACGGTATCCGGCGGAGGGGGCGCCGTCACCGGCGTTCGCCGAGGAATTCGAGGATGTGTCCGAAGACATCGAGTGCGGCGCCCCGGCCCAGGAACGTGTCGAGGTGGCCGTAGCCGGGGATCTCGGTGTACGACACGTCCAGCTCGGGCCGGCGGTGGGCCAGCACCTCGTGGCAGAGCTTCTGCGAGTCCAGCCACAGTCCGTTCTCGCTTCCCGCGAGCAGCAGCACCGGGGTGTCGATGCGGGCGGCCGCGTCGAGCGCGTTGGGCGGCAGGGCCCGGTAGCGGTGGTCGGTGTCGTGCCAGCGGACGACGCTGCGGGCCAGTTCGATCCGGCGCAGGTGCGGCAGGATCCACAGGGGAGCCGGCCCGAGGAGTTCGGCGAGCCGGTCGTGGGTGGTCTCGGACAGGTTCTCGTGCAGGAACAGCGAAGCTCCCGACCCCCAGGCCGAGTTGTGGAGGATCTGGCAGGTCGGGTCCGGGCACGCCGCCCCGCGGGAGGCCAGCGCGAACAGCGGTGTGTACCTCGACCGGAGACCGACCTTGCGGAAGTCGACCGGGATGTGGTCGATCCGGTTCCTCAGCAGCTCACCCGCCACCGTCATCCGCAGCGAGGTGCGTCCCGCGAGCTTCGGCGTCAGGAACACGCCCTGCGAGACGACGCCCGCGAGCCCGGGCACCAGCCCCGCCGTCAGGCTCAGGGACAGGGCGAGGGAGCCGATGCAGTGCGCGACCACGAACAGCGGCCGGTCGCCGATGCGTTCGCGGATGCGCGCGACGGCGTCGGGGATGTCGTGGAGAGCGACATCGTCGTAGGTGTACCTCTGGCCGGTCTCGTTGTAGGGAAGCCGGCGGCTGCCCCGCCAGTCGAGCAGCCAGGGCTCGTAGCCGTCGTCGAGCAGGACGTCGACCAGGTTGCGGGTCTCGGGGAGCAGGAACATGTCCGCGGACGCGGTGTGGCCGTGCAGGAGCAGCACAGCGGGCCGGTCCCGCTCCCCGCCGCCGACGCGGGTCAGGCCCAGGCGTACGCCGTCCCCGGCGTGGAACGGGATCTCCTCGACCTGCTCCGGGTCGAGGCGGTGGCGCAGCGGCCGCAGGACCGTGCCCGTCCTGACCTTGCGGATCGTGGGCCTGGTACGGGAGTTGGCGGATCTCAGGATCATCGGTGGCGCTCCGAGGGGGTCAGGGTGCGGCGCAGGTCGAGGAGGTCCGCGGCGGCGCGGGTGAAGGGGCCGAGCAGGCCGCGGCCCATCTCCGCGCCGAACCAGGCGAGCCAGGTCAGCTTGGCGGCGCGCTTCTCCCGGCCGGTCAGACGGGGGTCGACCTTGATGCCGTCGATCTGGTCGCGTACATAGCTGTCGGCGGGCACGACGAGTTCGCCGGTGAGGCTCGCCGGTTCGCCCTCGCGGCCGATCTCGACGCTCAGCGCGCGGGTCTGCCGCCATACGTCACGGCGGGCACGGGCGTACTTGTGGCCCTCCAGCCACCAACGGCCCCCGTCGGCGTCGCACAACGTCATCCGGTAGCGCAGGAGTTGGTGGCGCATTCCGTGGCGCTGCGGGATGCCCTCCTCGGGGCGGATCCAGACGTCGCCGTGTTCCACGAGGAGCGGCGCGGGATGGGCGGCCGCGCACACCAGCTCACCGCCGACGTCCACCCGGCGCTCCTGCACCAGTTGGTGCATGCTCGCGATGGAGAGGGTGAGCGCCATCGAGCAGGGGGTGTCGGCTCCGGCACCAGCACCGGCCGGGCCCACGGCGCCCTCGGTCGTCTCGGAGAACCACAGGTACGGCTGGTCGTCCTTGTCCGGCAGCCGGGCCAGTCCGTCCTCGGCGAGCCGCTCGAACGTCCTCAGCTGGGCCCGGGCGTCGTAGCGCGTCGCGGGCCGCAGTCCCAGTGCCTCGACGAGCGCGGCGGTGCGTTCGCCGCCGGCCGCCGGACCCTTCAGGGTCGCCTCGCACAGTTTGAGGGCGGTGGGACTTCGCAACACCCTTGTGAGGAAGTCGAGTTCGGGAACGGGTTCGGCCTCCAGCCGGGCCAGGACGCCGGTGCGCCACTCGTCCCAGTCCTGTACGCGCACGTGCATCCCGCCGAACGCCATGTCCCGTACGACGTCGTCGAGGGTGTTGGGTACGCCGGTGAGGTTGTAGTCGAATCCCCAGGCGTCGGGTTCGCAGATGACGGCGGCCGCGACCCGGCTCACCCAGTCCACCGGGGCCGCGTTCAGGCAGCGGAAGGCGGGAACGGTGCGGAAGCGGCCGAAGGCCGCGATGAGGCCGCTGCTGAGGTCCTGCGGGTTGTGGGCGCCCGTCCGGGTGTGGCCGCCGATGCCTCCCGGACGCATCGCGGTGACGATCAGGCCGTGGTCGCGGGCCCGCCGCAGGGCGACCTCCGCGGCCCATTTCGTCTGGTCGTAGCCGGCGACGAGACGGTCGGCGTGGGCGAGCGGGTCGTCCTCGCCCATGGAGGCGATGCCGACCTCGTTGAAGACCGCGATTGAGGAGATGTGGTGCAGCGGCTTGGGCGGGCCGGTCGCCGCCAGTTCGGCCAGGGTCAGCGCGCCGATGACATTGCTCTGCCGCAGCGACTGGTAGCCGCGCAGGAAGTCCACGGCCGCCGCCACTCCCACGATGCTGTCCAGCTCGTGGGCGAGTTCGTTCCAGCCGCTGTCGGACAGGCCGAGGCGAGGACGCCTGATGTCGCCGGGGAGCACCGTCACCCGGCGGCGGATCTCCGCGGACCAGGGCAGCCGGTGGCTCTTCAGCGCCTCGCCGAGACGGGCGGTGGCCGCTTCCTCGTCGGCCGCGCGCACGAGGCAGTGGACGTGCGCGTCACTGTGCCTGAGCAGATCGAGGAGCAGATGACCGCCGAGGAAGCCGGTGGCGCCGGTGAGCAGGATCCGGCGGGGCGGCAGGGGCTCGGGCGAGCCGGTCCAGGGCAGGCGGTCGGCCAGGGAGAGGTCGGCCAGGATCTGGTCGAGGTCCTCGGGGCGGGCGGTGGTGTACGGGGTGCCGCCGCCGCTCGTCCGTGCCGTGGCCGTCGCCCCGGACGGAACGCGGGGAGACGGGACGAACGGGGTGTCCGTGGCGGGAGCCGGGCTGGATCCCGGGGCGGAAGCGGGGCTGGTTCCCGGGACGGGGGCAAGAACCGAGGGCGGTGCCGGAACCGGGAGGGGAGGGGTGTCCGCGGCCCGTGCGGTGCGGGTCGTACCGGTCGCCGGGGCCGGGGTCCGTGCGGCCGGCGGGACTGCCGGCACACCCGGGGCCGAGAGGGCGGCCGTGGTACCCGCGGTCGCCAGCCAGCGCACGGCGAGGCTGCGCGGCCGGGCGTCGGCGAACACCTCGTCGAGGTCGATCTCCATGCCCAGCTCGTCCTCCAGCGCCGCGACGAGTTCCACGGCGCCGACCGAGGTACCCCCGGCGTCGAAGAAGTCCGTGTCGGGCGACAGATGCCCTCCGGGTACGAAGCGGCCGGCCGTCGCGGCGACGACGACGGCCAGGCCGTGCGCGTCGGGGCCGGCGGGGGCGCCAGGAGCGGGCTGGGCGCCGACGACAGGATCCGTCCCGGCACCGGTGTCGTCACCGGTGTCGTCACCGGCCCCCGCGCCGAACGGCGCGGTGGGCGCGTTCGCGTACGGATCCGTGCCGGCCCCGGACCGCCCGGCGACCCCACCGGTGTCCGCATCCGCGTCCCCTCGGGCACCGGACGCGCGGGGGTCCGCCCCGGCCCCCGCGCCCGGCTCCGTGCCGGTTCCGGTCGCCGTGCGTGCGGCGGCGGACTGTCCGATCCTGGCCAGCAGGGCCTCCACGCCCAGCTCGCCGTCACCCCGCTCGATCGCCTCACCGGTCGCCCGCTGTCCGGCGTACGCCGACGCGTTCTCGTTCATGTCACTCATGAGAGCCCTTCGCCCTGTGCACTGTTCATTTCCGCACCGCTCCCGCGGGCCGGGCCGCCGGCCCGCTCACCGGCGTCGCCAGGAGCGGAAGGTCCGCAGTTGTTCCGGGGTGGCCACGGTCTCCAGGCGTTCGTCGTCCTGGTCTCCGCCACCGAGCGCCGACAGCAGGCGCCGGGCCGGTACGTTGCGGTCGGTGCGCTCCGCCGTCAGCCGCACCTTCACGCAGCCCAGCCGGTCGGCTCGGTCCGCCAGCCACCGCAACAGCCGTTCCTCGACACCTCGGCCGAGCGCGCGGCAGCTCAGCTGCCATGCGAGGACGTCGAGTCGATCACCGTCCACGCGCAGTGCGAGCAGGCCGATCTGGCCGTAGTCGCCGAAGCGGTCCCGCGCCGCGGCCGTCCAGACCTCGCCCTGTTCGCGCCACCGCGCCAGATCGCCGCCGTCGGCGGACCGGGGGCGCAGGGTGAACTGATTGGTGCGGCGGACGAGTTGTTCGGCCCGCTCGACGTCGGCTCCGGACAGGGCCCGGATGTCGACCTCCAGCTCCAACCGGGCGAGGAACTCCTCGAATCCGGCCTGCTCGCGCACCGCGTCCCGCTGCCGCTCCTGCGCGTAGAACCCCGCCCGCAACCCGTCCTCGGCCGTCGCCGCCGCCGGAACGAGCGGCCACAAGCGCCGCAGGAAATCGTCCAGTTCGGCCGTCGGGGGGCAGGTCACCGACAGCACCTCCGGCAGCGCCGACCGCATCTTCTCGATCTCGACCGGGTTGTCGTCGAGGAAGAGGAAGCTGTCCAGACCCAGGCCGAGGGTGCGCGCCGCCTCCGTGAGCCGGCCCGGCTTCGGACCCCAGCCGGCCGAAAGCGAACTGAAATGCTCCGCCTTCAGCGTGCTGTCCGGACGGTCCAGGACGGCCCGTACGGTGTCCTCGTCGTTGTTGCTGACCAGCGCGAGCAGCGCGCCTGCCGCACGCCATCGCAGCAGTGTCCCCGCCAGCCGGGCGCGCGGTCCGCTCACGTCCACCGCCTCGGGGCCGATCTCCCCGGCGACCCCGCCCCACAGGGTCTCGTCGCCGTCCACCGCGATCACCTTCGGCGCGGGGCGCAGGACCGCTCGTACCATCTGGGCCAGCCGCAGGGCCACCGCCGCCTGGAACCGCGGGGTGAAGGGGAGATGGGCCAGCCGCTCGGTCCGTTCGTCGAATCGCTCCGTGACGGCGTGGTGGCGGGTCCACTCGTCCGGGCCGAGCACCGCGATGCCCGGCTCATCGGTCAGCTCGGCGACGAGGCCGCTCTCCCATCGCGCGAGGCGTTCGTCCTGCCGCGCCGAGGGAAGGACCCCGACGATCAGTGGTCTGCGGGTCCGCTCGGACAGGGACCGCAGCGCGGCCGGGTACGCGGCGCGCAGTTCGGTCAGCGCCTCGTCGGTGACCGGGCCGAAGCGTTCCAGGTCCGCCGCCCGTAGCAGCACCACGCCCACCGCTGTCGTGGGATCGGTGAAGACGCCCGAGGGATCGCGCAACGCGGCGAGCACCTGGTGGTACGGGGCCTCCGCCACCGTCGACCCCCCGTCCCGCGTTCGCTCCCCCTCCCGCGTTCCTTCCCGGGTGCCCTCCTCGATCGCCGCCTCGCACAGCAGCGGCAGATTGCCGAGGGCGAAGGTGGCGGCGAGCGCGAGCGAGCGGCGAGGGTGGGCAACGACGCCCGGAGCGACCGGAGTCGATGCCACGACCGTGGCTGCCGTCGTACCCGTCGCAGCAGGACCCATCGCGACCGGCGTTGCCACCGCGCCCGTCGCGGCGGCCGCCGTCGTACCCGTCGCACGGACCGCCGCTGCCGGGTCGTCGGCCGTCGCCGCGAGCAGCCGCAGGAACGCCTCCGCCAACTCGGTGGAGGTCTCCGCGTCCAGGATGTCGAGATTGTGATCCAGTCGCACGCGGCCGGCGTCCGGGGTCATGGTGACCATCAGATCGAGGTCCGAGTATCCGGTTCCGGCCGGGAGCACCTCCAGTCGGCCGAAGCGGTCCGCCGAGGAGCGTACGAAGTTGAAGTACACCTCCACGAGCGGGGCGTTCGCCCGGTGCAGTCCCTGCCCCGCCAGTGTGGACAGCACGTCCGAGAACATGGCGCCCTTGGCGAGGACCCGGTTCAGGCGCGTGTCCGTCCGGCGCAGTACGTCCTCGATCCGCTCCCCCGCCGCCGCTCGTGCCGGGAACGGCACCGGTACGCCGAAGAACCCCACCGCGTCGTACGCGTCGGCGTGGATGCGGGTGTCGACGGGCACGGCGAGCACGAAGCGCTCCCGCTCACGCGTCCTGGCCAGCAGGACGGTCAGGGTGCCGAGGCAGAAGGCCGCCGGTGTGACGGCCAGCCTGCTCGCGGTCGCCGACACCCGCTCCATCAGCCCGTCGGGTATCGCCACGGTCACGCTCCCGGCCCGGTACGAACGCGTCGCCGGGCGCGGCCGGGCGAGCGTCAGGTCGAGACGCTCACTGCCGTGGAAGGCCTCGCGCCATTCGGCGTCGGCGCCGGCGCCCGTGCCGACGGAGGCATCGCCGGTCCGCTGTGCCTCGATGAGCAGGTCGATGTCACGGTTGGTGACGGCGTCGCCGAGCGAGGTACCGGACAGTTCGGCGTCGATCTCCCCCGCGACGAGCAGCAGCGACTGGAGATCGCTCACCGCGTGGTGCGCTCCGAACACCAGCACCTGGCCACGAGTACCGGCGTCGAGCAGCTCGAACCGCCACAGGGGCGCCCTCGCCAGGTCGAACGGCGGCTCCAGCAGCCGGGACAACCGGTCGTCGGCGTCCGGTTCGGCATCGGCGGGCAGCTCCGTCCAGCGCAGCAGCGGCTCGGCCGGCTCCCGCACCACACACAGCTGTCGGCCCCGTCCGCCGCTTCCGGCGATCGCCGTGCGCAGGGCCGCGTGCCGTCCGGCGAGCCGGGTGACGACGTCGGTGAGTGCCTCGCGGGTGGTCGGCGTCGTGAGCCGGACGGCCAGGCCGACGGAGTGCGCCGCGCCCGGCATGCCCGGCTGGGCGCTGCGCAGCAGCCGTACGACGTCGCGGGTCGCGGGCCGCAGCTCGCTCTCGGGCACCTCGGAGGTGGCGTCGGGCTGTGGCTCCTCGCTCCGGGGCCCGGTGGCGCGTTCGGGCAGCACCTCGCCCAGGGCCCGTGCGAGGCTCCGGATGTCGGACGCCGAGAAGACGGCGGCGGCCGGGAGTTCGGCGCCGAGCTCGCGGGTGAAGGCGTTGCGCAGCCGGACCAGCATGAGCGAGTCCAGGCCCAGTTCCTTGAGGGCCGTCGTCGCGGACAGCTCCACGGCACCGCCGGAGACCTGGCTCACCTTGGCCCGTACATACGCTTCGAGGCGCCCGGCCCTGTCCTGGTCCGTCGTCGCCGCGAACACCCGGGCGACGAGGTCGTCCGTGCCCGCGGGGTCGGCTGCGACGGTGATCAGGTCGGCGAGGATCGGGCGGGTGCGCGCCGCTTCCTGGTCGAGCTCCAGTGCCTCCGGGTCCAGGGCGAGGGGGGCGAGCTGGCGGCGGGAGGTGGCGAGCACCCGCTCGAACAGGTCGCCGCCCTCCGCCGGGGTGAACGCGACGAGACCCGAACGGCTGGTCTCGGCCGCCCTGGCACCGGAACCGGCGACCATGCCGACCTCCGTCCAGGCGCCCCAGTCCAGGCTCAGCGCCCGGCGGTCGGTGCGGGAGAGGTGGTGTGCCCAGGCGTCGAGGAACGCGTTCGCCGCCGCGTACGGGCTCTGACCGGGCGAGCCGAGGACACCTGCCGCGGAGGCGAAGAGGACGAACCTCTGGGCCTCCGGGGCCAGTTCGGTGAGCAGGGCGGTGCCCAGGACCTTGGGGGCGAGCACGCGCAGGACGCGTTCGTCGGTCAGGTTCGCCAGCGTGGCGTCGTCGAGGACACCTGCCGCGTGGACGACGGTGGCGATCGGTCCGGCCTCACGTCGTACGGCGTCCAGGGCGGCCGTGAGCGCGGCACGGTCGGCGACGTCCGCGCGGGCGAGGTGGACGGTGACACCGCGTGCTTCGATCCCCTTGATCCAGCTCTCGGCCACCGCGTCGGGCCCGCCCCGGCTCAGCAGGGCCAGCCGTCGGGCACCCCGGCGGACCAGCCGCTCGGCGGCCACCCGGCCGAGACCGCCCAGACCGCCCGTGATCAGGTGCACGCCGTCCGGGGTGATCCCGTCGTGCCCTCCCTCGTCCGCTCGGGTGCGGGCGAGACGTGGCACGAGTCGGCCCGATTCCCGCAGCGCGACGAGCCGTTCGTCGTCTGCGTGCCGGAGCTGCGTCCACAGGCCGTCGTCGTCGTTCGTGGCCGGCAGGTCGATCAGCGTGGTGAGCAGTTCCGGGTGTTCCTGGGCCACGGAGAGTCCGAAGCCCCAGGCGAGAGCCTGCTGAGGGTGCGTCACCCGCGTGCTGGCGCCGGCCGCCTGGCTCCCCCGTACGACGACGAACAGGCGCGGCGAGCGGCCCCGGGGCCGCTCGGCGAGCGCGCGCACCAGGTGCAGGGTGCTCAAGCAGCAGCAGCGCGCGGCCTCTTCGGCCGTGGCGGCGTCCTCGACGGCCGGCGCGTCGAGGGCGGACAGCTGCACCACCCGCTCCGGCGGCCCGTCGGGAAAGGCCTCGTCGAGCAGGCGGGTCAACTGCCCTGGATCGGACGGGTCGAGGACATAGCGGCCGGGGCCCTGGGCGCCGAACGCCGCTCCCCTGCGCACGACCACATGGGGCACGGCGGCCAGGGCCAACCGTTCCGCGAGTGCGTCGGCCACGCCGGTCTCGTCGGCCAGGACGAGCCAGCCGCCGTCGACGGGCCCCTCCTGCGCGGGCGGGCGCGGCTGCCAGCGGGTCTCGAACAGCGCGCCGTCCAGCGGCGAGAGCGCGGCGAGCTGGAACTCCGTCGCCTCCAGGACCAATTGGCCCTGCTCGTCCCAGAGCCGCAGATCCAGGAGTGCGGTGTCGCCGTCCACGGTGCGCAGTCGGCAGGTCGCCCACGCGGGAGCGGAGCGCAGGCCGGTGAAGCGCAGCCGTCCGACACCGGCGGGCACGAAGGCCCGGCCCTCGGGCGCGTCGGCGGGCAGGGCCGCCGTGTGGAAGGCGGCGTCGAGGACCGCGGGGTGCAGCAGGTGACCGGCCGCGGGCCGACGGGTGAGTCGGCCGACCGCGGTGGTCGTCGTGCGGTGGCCCTGTTCCAGGAGCCGGAAGGAGGGGCCGTAGTCGATGCCCAGGGCCGTGAGCCCCGCGTAGACGGCGGGCAGGTCGGCCTCTTCCCCGCACCGTTCGCGCAGCGCGGCGAGCTCCTCTCCCGCGTCGGGCGCGGTGGGCGCGGGTTCGGCGGCGCCGTCGACGACCCGTCCGGTGACGTGCCGCTCCCAGGGCGCGTGCCGTTCCCCGGTGGCCGCCGAGGCGATGGTGAAGTCCCTCGAACCGTCCTCCCCGACGGGATGCAGGACCAGTTGCAGCCGTACGGGCTTGTGCGCGTCGAGGGCCAGGGGCCGTACGAACCTCACGTCGGCCAGTCGTGCCTCGCCGCCGTCCCGCAACGCGGACGCGGCCTCCAGCGCCAGGTCGAGGAAGGCGGCGCCGGGCATCCAGACCTCGCCGGTGACCTGGTGGTCGGTGAGGTAGGCGAAGCGGCTGTCGCGCAGGTCGATGTCGCTCTGGAAGACGTGCCGGCCGGGCGTGTCGCTGGCCTCGACATGGGTGCCGAGGAGCGGTGAACCCCCGGCCGGTCCAGTGGCCGGGGCAGGTGCGCGCCAATGGCGTTCGCGGGCGAAGGCGTAGGTGGGCAGGTCGGTCCGGCGGCCCTCGGGGAGCAGCACCGGCCAGTCGGGCGTGTGCCCGGCCTCGTACAACTCCCCGACCCGGCCCAGCAGAACGCCCCGTCCGTCCCTCCCACGGCTCAGCGAGCCGACCGCGACCGCGTCGATCCCGGCCTCGGCCGCCACCGCCTCGACGGACGCGGTGAGCGAGGGATGCGGGCTCAGCTCGACGAAGTAGCGGTAGCCGTCGTCCAGCATCCGCCGGATCGTGTCCGCGAAGCGGACGGGGCGTCCGAGGTTCGCGTACCAGTGGTCGGCGTCCAGCCGGTCGCCGGGCACCGGTTCGGCGAGCACCGTCGAGTACAGCGGGGTCGCCGTGCGCGTGCCCCTGATGCCGGAGAGCCGGTCCAGCAGATCCGCGCGGACCGGGTCCATCAGGGGGGTGTGGGAGGCGAACGGCGTCGACAGCCGCCGTACCGGGACGTCCCGCGCTTCGAGACGCGCGCGCAGTTCGGCCAGTGCTTCGGTGTCGCCGGAGACGGCCGTGGAGTGCGGGCTGTTGACCGCCGCGACGAACAGCCGGCCGGGGTGGAGCGCGAGCAGCTTCTCGGTCTCCGTACGCGGCAGTTCCAGGGCCAGCATGCCGCCTTGTCCGACCAGCGGGGCGACCGCGCGGGCGCGCCCGGTGACCACCGACACGGCGTCGTCCAGGGTGAGGGCGCCCGCGCTGTACGCGGCGGCGATCTCGCCCAGGCTGTGTCCGATCACGGCGTCCGGGCGGACCCCGAGCGCGCGCCAGGCCGCGACCAGGGACGCGTTGACGGCGAACAGCACCGGTTGCAGGAACTCGGTGCGGCCGAACGGAGCGAACTCCTCCGGCGCCCGCAGCACGTCGAGCACCGACCAGCCGACCTGTCCGCGCACCACCTCGTCGATACGGGCCAGCTCCTCGCGGAAGGCCTCCGACTCGGCCGCCAGCTCCACACCCATGCCGGGCCACTGGCCGCCGTGCCCGGCGAAGACGAAGGCCACCTTGCCCGTCCGCTCCGCGCGGATCGGCGCCAGCGGCAGGCGTCCGGTCGCCAACGCGTCGAGCCGTGAGCGCAGTTCGTCCCGGTCGCCGGCCACGATCGCCGCTCGCTGTTCGAAGTGGCTGCGGTGTCGCGCCAGGGTGTGGGCGACGTCGGACAGGGAGACGTCCTCGTCCAGGTGGCGGGCCAGGCGGGCGGCCTGCCCTCGCACGGCGGCCTCACCGCGCCCGGACAGCGCGAACAGCCGTGCGCCCGGGACGATTTCACTCCGCGTCGGGGCCTCGGCCCGCTCGGCCTCCTCCACGATCAGGTGCGCGTTGGTTCCGCTGATCCCGAAGGCGCTCACACCGGCCCGCCGTACGCGTTCACCCGACGACGGCCAGGCGACCGTCTCCCGCAGCAGGTGCAACCCGCTGTCGTCCCAGTCGACATGGCGACTGGGCGTGCTCGCGTGCAGGGTGCGCGGCAGGGACCGGTGCCTCAGGGACTGCACGACCTTGATCAGACCGAGCACGCCCGAAGCCGCCTGCGCGTGACCGATGTTGGACTTGAGCGAGCCGAGATGCAGGGGCCTGTCCTGGGGGCGGGAGGTGCCGAAGACCTCCGCGAGGGCGTTCGCCTCGATCGGGTCGCCGAGGGTGGTGCCGGTCCCGTGCGCCTCGACGTAGTCGATGTCGGCGGGTTCCAGGCCGGACAGCTCCAGGGCCCGCCGGATCACCTGTTCCTGGGCCGGACCGTTGGGCGCGGACAGGCCCTGGCTGCGGCCGTCCTGGTTGACGGCCGTACCGCGCAGCACGGCCAGCACCTCGTCGCCGTCGCGCCGCGCGTCGCCGAGCCGCTTCAGTACGACCATGCCCGCGCCCTCGGCCCAGATGGCACCGTCGGCGTCGTCGGAGAAGGAGCGGCAGCGGCCGGTCGGCGACAGTCCCCGCAGCCGGCTGAACTCGACGAAGGTTCCCGGCGTCACCATCAGCGTCACCCCGCCGGCGAGCGCCAGATCGCACTCGCCCGACCGCAGTGCCTGCGCCGCCAGGTGCAGCGCCACCAGGGACGACGAGCAGGCGGTGTCCACCGTCAGCGCCGGTCCGTTCAGCCCGAGCGTGTACGCGAGCCGGCCCGAGGCCACGCTCGGCGCGGACCCCGTGCCGACGTAGCCGTCCAGTTCGTCGAGCCGGGAGCCCGCCAGGTAGTCACTGCCGAACATGCCCACGTACACACCGGTGTTGCTGCCGGCCAGCTCGGCCGGCACGATCCCGGCGCGCTCCAGTGCCTCCCAGGCCGTCTCCAGCAGCACGCGCTGCTGCGGGTCCATGCTCTCGGCCTCCTTCGGAGTGATCCCGAAGAAGCCGGCGTCGAAGGACTCCAGGTCGTCGAGGAAGCCGCCTTCCTTGGCGTACGACGTGCCCAGGGCCTCCGGGTCGGGGTCGTGCAGCGACTCCACGTCCCAGCGGTCCGCCGGGAACGGTCCCACCGCGTCGCGTCCCTCGGCGACGAGGCGCCAAAGTCCCTCGGGGTCGCTCACGCCGCCGGGCAGGCGGCAGGCCATGGACACCAGGGCCAGCGGCTCGTCCGCCGTCACCGCCGGGGCGACGGGGGACCGGGGATCGAGCGTGCCGCGCCGGGTGGTCCGGCCGTCCGTGGCGAGCGCGGTGGACAGCAGGTGGGCGGAGAGCCGGGCCGCGGTGGGGTGGTCGAACAGCAGGGTGGCGGGGAGCCGGGCGCCGATCCGGGTGCCGATGCGGTTGCGGAGCTCCACCGCCGTCACCGAGTCCATGCCGAGCTCGCGCAGCGGCTGATCGGGACGGACGGACTCCGCCGCGGGCAGGCCGAGCGCCCGGGACGCCTCCTCACGGACCAGGGCCAGGACCCGTGCGGCGCGGTCGGCCTCCGGGAGCCGGGCCAGCCGGTCGGCCAGACCGACGCCGCCGTCCTGACCGGTGCGGGGTGCGGGCAGCAGCGAGCGCCACAGGGCCGCCGTACCGTCGTCCGCGGCGGCGGTGGCCGCGCGCAGGCGGGGCAGGTCCAAGGACGCGGCGATCAGGTGCGGTGCGCCTCGGCCCAGGGCGAGTTCGACGAGTTCGCGGCCCTGGTCGGGGGTCAGGGCGCGGTGGCCGAGCCGGGCCATCCGGTCCAGGTCGGCGTGTTCGGCGGCGAGACCCTCACCCGCCCAGGCACCGAAGGAGACGGAGACCGCGGGCAGGCCCAGAGCCCGCCGGTGGTGGGCCAGTTGGTCGAGGAAGACGTTGGCCGCGGCGTAGTTGCCCTGGCCCGGGTTGCCGAGCACGCCGGCCGCGGAGGAGATCAGCAGGAACAGGTCGAGCGGTGTGCCGGCGGTGAGCCGGTGCAGATGGGCGGCCCCGTCCACCTTGGGGCGCAGCACCCGCGCGAGGCGTTCGGGCGTCAGCTCGGCGACCACCCCGTCGTCCAGGATTCCGGCGCAGTGCACGACTCCGCGCAGCGGCGACGCGTCGCCGGCCCGGGCGAGTACGCCGGCCAGGGCCGCCGCGTCCGCGACGTCGCACTCCGCGATCTCGACCTCGGTTCCGAGCGCGGTCAGTTCGGCGGTCACCTCGGCGGCACGTGGATGCGCGGCGCCTTGACGTGAGGTCAGGAGCAGTCGGGGGACGCCGCGTTCGGCCAGGAGCCGGGCGATGTGCCGGCCGACGGCACCGAGCCCGCCGGTGATCAGCACGGTGCCGTCGGTGGGCACGGGGGTGCTGCGGCCGACGGGGTCGAGGGCGACCGGGGTGTCCGACGCTTCGCCCCGCCGGAGCGCCTCGCGCGCGGCGGTGACGGGCGGGATCCGCAGGGGGGTGGCGGCGCGGGCACGGACCAGCCGTGGAACGAGCAAGGAACCTTCGCGGAAGGCGAGTTCGGGCTCGCCGGTGTGCGCGAGGGCCGCCGGAAGGACGTCGGCGGGATCGGCGGGATCGGCGCCGCCGAGGTCGAGCAGAGTCAGCCCGAGGTGCGGGTGTTCGGCCCGGGCGCTGCGGGCGAGTCCCCACAGCACCGACTGGGCCAGGCCGGGCACGGTGTCCTCGGCACCGGTCGCGACCGCGCCGCGGGTCACCCAGACGGTCCGGGCAGGCGGCGGGTCGTCCGTGAGCGCGATCAGGGCGCGCAGTTCGGCGAGCGCCGTCGCGGCCAACTCCTGTGCTGCTGCGGCCGGTTCGGCATCGAAAGCCGGACGCGGCCAGAATCGTACGACGATGTCGGCGCCGGAGTCGCGCACCTGGACGCCCGCCGCCGTCAGGCCCCGCAGGGCGGCCGCGACCTCCGGGTCGGAGCGGTCGCCGCGCAGGGCCCACACGGCCTGCGACGCTGCCGCGGGCTGTTCGGTCACCGGCGGTTCGGTCACGGCCGTCCACGCCACTTCGTACAGGTGCCGGTCGTTCTCCGAAGCGCCGTTCAGGTCCGCCGGGTCGGCGGCCCGCAGCCGTACGTCCTCCAGCCGGCCCGCCGGGAGGCCGTCGGCGTCCCACAGGGTCACGTCGAGGGCGAGGTCCGTCGCCGAGCCGCCCGTCCGCCGTACCAGCGCCGTGAGGTCGCCCGCGCCGCCGGGCGGCAGGACGCAGCGGCCCACCGCGACCGGCAGCAGCACCCGGCCGTCGGACGCGTCCAGCGCGGCGGCCACGTGCAGTGCGGCGTCCAGCAGAGCCGGGTGGACGGGGTAGGGATCGGCCGAGCCGCGGGCCACGGCCGGCAGCGACAGCCGGGCCAGCACTTCGCCGTCGGCGGTGGTCGTGACCGCCGACCGGACGCCTTGGAAGGAAGGACCGTAGCCGAGACCGAGAGCGGCCAGCCGTTCGTACGTCCGCGCGCCCCAGGCGGACTCGGCGGCCTCCGGCCACACCGGCGGCAGCGCCGCGGTCGCCGGGGCGGGGGCGGACGCCGACGCGGTGGCGTGCAGGGTCCAGCCCGGGGCCTCCGGGCCGCGCGGGCGGCTGTGCACGGTGACCTCGGGCGCGGATCCGGTGGTGACCACTTCGACCGACACCTCGACCGTGCCGGTCCCGGGCAGCACGAGGGGCGCGAGCAGGAGCAGATCGGTCACGTCGCCCGGGAGGTCCGGGCGGGCCACGGCGAGCGCCGCACGGCACAGCTCCATCATGGTCGTGCCCGACACCACGGTCCGCCCGAACACGGTGTGGTCGGCCAGCCAGTCGGCGGTGGCCGGGGACCATTCGTTGCGGAAGGTCCAGCGGGTCTCGTCCGCCGAGCGCAGCTGAACGCCCAGCAGCGGGTGCGCGGCACGGTCGAAGAGGCCGGAGGCCACCGGCCCGGACTCCGCTTCGGGGCCGGTCCAGTACGACTGTGGATCCCAGGCGTATGTCGGCAGTTCGGCCGTCGCCCCATCGGGAACGACGCGGCGCCAGTCGATCCGCCGTCCGTGGACGTGGAGTTCGGCGGCGGCCCGGTCCAGGCAGGCGGGTCCGTCCTCGTCGCGGCGCAGTGATCCCACGGCGACCAGGTCGTCGTGGCCGTGGTCCTCGGCGACCGTGCGCACGGCGGTGACGAGGGAGGGGTGGGGGCTGAGTTCGACGAAGTGGCGGTATCCGTCGGCCACCATGCGTTCCACGGCGGACGCGAAGCGCACGGGCTCACGCAGGTTCGTGTACCAGTAGTCGGCCTCCAGCTCCTGGGTGACCGGCTCGCCGGTGACCGTGGAGTACCAGGCGACGGTGGTCGGGGAGGTGGTAACGCCGTCGAGTTCGTCGAGGATCGTCGCGCGCAGTGGCTCGACCCGGGCGCTGTGGGAGGCGTAGTCGACGTCGAGGCGGCGGACGAACACCTGCTCCCGGTCGAGGTCGGCGAGCAGGGCGTCGAGGGGCTCCACGTCACCGGAGATCACCGTCGAGCGGCCGCTGTTCACGGCGGCGACGGACACCCGGCCGCCGAGGCCGGCGAGGCGCGCCTCGACCTCGCTGTGAGGCAGGGCGACGACGGCCATGGTCCCGGTGCCGGACATCTCGGTCAGGGCCTGGCTGCGCAGGGCGACCACCGCCGCGGCGTCGTTGAGGCTCAGCGCCCCGGCGACGCAGGCCGCGGCGACCTCGCCCTGACTGTGTCCGACCACCGCGTCCGGCCGGACGCCACGGGCCCGCCACACCGCGGCCAGGGAGACCATCACGGCGAAGAGGACCGGCTGGACGACGTCGACCCGTTCCAGGGAAGGAGTGCCCTCGTCGCCGCGCAGGACGGCGGCCACCGACCAGACGGTGAACGGGCGCAGCGCGGCGTCGCAGCGGTCGAGTTCGTCGGCGAACACCGGTGAACGGTCGAGGAGTTCGCGTGCCATGCCGGACCACTGGGCGCCCTGTCCGGGGAAGACGAATGCCAACTTGCCCGATGGGAGGGTCTGTTGCGGGCCCACGACCAGATCGGGGTCCGGCTCCCCCTCGGCGAGGCCGCGGAGGGCGGTGAGCAGTTCGTCGTGGTCGCCCGCCCTCACGACGGCGCGGTGCTCGAAGTGTGTGCGGTGGTGGGTCAGTGTTCCGGCCACGTCGGGCAGTTCCGGCCGCGGTTGCGCGGCGAGTACGTCGAGCAGGCGGGCCGCCTGGCCACGGAGGGCCGAGGGGGTGCGGGCGGACAGCGGGAAGAGCGCGGGTTGCCCGGTACGGGGGTGCCGGGCGGGCGTCGGAGGGGTGGTCGGCGTCGTGGCCTGTGTCGGAGTGGCGGCCGGTGTCGGTGTCGCGGTCTGCACCGGGGCGGGGGCGGGAGTCGGCGCCGCCGTGGCGTGTGCCGACGTGGCGGCCGGTGTCGGTGTCACGCCCTGTGTCGGAGTGGCGGTCGAAGTCAGGGGCGCAGCCTGCGTCGGTGTCGCGGCCGACGTCGGTGTCGCACCCTGCGTCGGTGCCGCCGTCGGTCCCGTCAGGTCCTGCGGTGACTCCTCCAGCACCACATGCGCGTTGGTGCCGCTGATCCCGAACGCGCTCACCCCGGCCCGCCGCACCCGGTCGGCCCGCCGCGGCCACGGCTCGGCGCCGCCGTGCACGCGCAGGCCGCCCTCCGCCCAGGCGACGTGCTCGGTCGGGGTCTCGGCGTGCAGGGACGCGGGGAGGCGTTCATGGCCGAGGGACAGGACCGTCTTGATGACGCCGCCGATGCCCGCCGCGGCCTGTGTGTGACCGATGTTGGACTTCAGGGAGCCGACGCCCAGCGGCCGGTCCGCCGGGCGGCCAGGTCCGAAGACCGACGCGAGTGCGCGACCCTCGATGGGGTCACCGAGCGGCGTACCCGTGCCGTGGGCCTCGACGTAGTCCAGGTCGCCGGGCAGGAGCCCGGCGTCGTCTAGGGCGGCGCGCAGCACCCGTTCCTGCGCCGGACCGTTCGGCGCGCTCAGGCCCTGGCTGCGGCCGTCCTGGTTGATCGCCGACCCCTTGACGACCGCGAGGACCCGGTCACCGTCCCGGCGCGCGTCCGCGAGCCGCTTGAGAAGCACCAGACCGCAGCCCTCGGCCCACACCACCCCGTCCGCGTCGGTGGAGAACGGGCTGCACCGACCGGACGGCGACAGCCCGCGCAGTCTGCTGAACTCGACATGCCCGCGGGGTGTCACGAGGAGTGTGGCGCCGCCGGCCAGCGCGAGGTCGCACTCTCCGCCGGCCAGTGCCCGCGCCGCCAGGTGCAGGGACACGAGAGAGGAGGAGCAGGCGGTGTCGACCGTGACGGCGGGCCCCTGGAGTCCCAGGGTGTAGGCGATGCGCCCGGACGCCACGCTGGACGCCGAGCCCGTGCCGACGTGCCCGTCGAGCCGGTCCAACGGGGCCGAGGCGAGGTATCCGCTGTCGTACAGGCCGACATAGACGCCCGTCCGGGTGCCGTTCAGCGACTCCGGGACGATCCCGGCGCGCTCGATCGCCTCCCAGCCGGTCTGGAGCAGCAGCCGTTGCTGCGGGTCCATGGCCGCGGCCTCGCGCGGCGAGATCCCGAAGAAGGCCGCGTCGAAACGGTCGATGCCGGTCAGGAAGCCGCCACGCAGGGAGTACGCCTTGCCGGCGGCGTCCGGGTCGGGGTCGTGGAGCCCGTGGGTCTCCCAGCGGCCCGCGGGCACCTCGCCGACGGCGTCCTCGCCCGCGGCCAGCAGCCGCCAGAGCGATTCCGGGTCGTCCGCGCCGCCGGGGAACCGGCAGGCCATGGAGATGATCGCGATGTCGTCGCCCCCGCGCACGGACCGGCCGGCCGGTGTCGAGGCCGGGGCCAGGGCCAGATCGGGCGTGCCCAGGGGCTGTTCGTCGAAGACGGCTGCGGCGATCCCCGCGATGGTGGGGTGGTCGAAGACCACGGACGGCTCGAGAGGCCGCCCGGTCCACTCGGACAGGCCCGCGACGAGCGTCACCAACTGCACTGACCCCAGCCCGAATTCGGCGATCGGGCGCTCCGGCGCGACGGCCGACGGGGCAAGCCCGGCAACTTCCGCGACGGCGGACGTCAACCAGGCCCGCGCCCCCTCGGAGGTCTTCGGGGACATCTCGGTGTACCGCTTCGGGGACTCGTTCGCAGGCATCTGGGCTGGTGTCCTCGTGAACTTGGGCGCAGGTGGATTCCGTACGGCCGACACGACGGTGAGCACGGCGGCGTACGACCGCTGCCGCCGACAGTGCACGGCAGACGGCAGACGGCAGACGATGGAGGGTGGAGGGTGGAGGGTGGATTCGGGTGAGGAGCGGCGGATTCCGGCGGTCGTACGAGCGCCGTACGACTCCCATGGCGCCGGCGCTGACGCTGGCGCCGACGCTGACGCTGACGCACGACCGTCGCAGCACCGTCCGCGACCACCGAACAGACGTGTCCGAAGCGGCCGTTGATCCGCCGGCGGCGCGTGGGCGCACCGCCGGCGGACGCCGTCAACTCGTCTCGGGCCCGCCGACCAGGGAGAGCGTGCCGTCGAGATACGCCGCCCGGGACGCACGGCGCTGGATCTTCCCGCTGGACGTCTTGGGGATGGTGCCGGGGTGGACGAGCACGACGTCGCGTACCGGCAGGCCATGTGCCTCGCTGATCGCGCCGCGGATCAGATCGATGATCTTCTCGGACTCGCCCACCGCCTCCGGTGCCGTCTCGGCCACGACGACGGGTTGCTCGCCCTCTCCCCCGACGTCCACCGAGAAGGCGGCGGTGCAGCCGGGCCGCAGCGCCCAGTGGGACATCTCGGCGGACAGTTCCAGGTCCTGCGGGTAGTGGTTGCGTCCCTCGATGACGATCAGGTCCTTGAGACGACCGGTGACGAAGAGTTCGCCGTCCCGCAGGAACCCGAGGTCTCCGGTGCGCAGGAAGCGGCCCTCGCGCCCCGCGAGGCCGGCCCGGAAGGTCTGCCGGGTGGCGAGCGCGTTGCGCCAGTAGCCCTTGGCGACACTCGCGCCGGACACCCAGATCTCGCCGACCTCGCCCTCGGGCAGTTCTTCCTGCCGTTCGGGGTCGGCGATCACCACGGTGATGCCGGGGCCGGGCCGGCCGGAACCCACCGCCGCCGCGTCCACCGACCTGACCTCCGACGCGATGGCGCGCGCCCCGGTCCCGTCAGTGGAAGTGGCGGTGGTGGCGGCCGCGGCTGCGGTGGCCAGTGTGGGCGGGGCGTGCACCGAACCGCCCGTGACGATCAGCGTGGCCTCGGCCAGGCCGTAGCACGGATACAGTGCCTCGCGGCGGAACCCGGCCGAGCCGAAGGTCTCGGTGAACCGGCGCAGGGTCGCGGCCCGCACGGGTTCGGCGCCGTTGAAGGCGACCTTCCACCGGCTCAGGTCGAGGGTGTCGAGAAGCTCCGGTGTGGTGTGCTTCAGGCACAGCTCGTAGGCGAAGTTGGGACCGCCGCTGGTGTGCGGGCGGTACCGGCTGATGGCCGTCAGCCAGCGTTCGGGCCGTTGCAGGAAGTGCAGCGGGGAGAAGAGGGTGGCGGTCACGCCGAGGTAGGCCGCGTTCAGGACCGGGCCGATGAGGCCCATGTCGTGGTAGACGGGCAGCCAGCTGACGAAGAGTTCATGGTCGTACTCCTCGATCACGTCGGGTGTGTGGCCCATCCGCTCGGTGATGACCCGCTCGTTGTCCAGCAGATTGCCGTGGGTCACCATCACCCCGCGCGGGGCGGAGGTGGATCCGGAGGTGTACTGGAGGAAGGCGACGGAGTCGGCGGTGAGGTCGGGTTCACGCCAGGAACCGGCCGCCTCGTCGGGGATGTCCTCGGTGGCGACGCAGGTGATCCCGGCCAGTTCGGGCAGGTGTTCCGCCATGGTGGCGAGGGCCGCGATCACCTCGCGGCCGCCCAGGATCACCTGGGCGTCCGCGTCGGCGATCAGGCGCTTCATCCGGAGCAGGGCGCGGTGGTTCTGTGACCGCCCGTGCGGCGGCAGGCCCGGCACGGCGACGGCCCCGGCCGAAAGACAGCCGAGATAACCGCAGATGAACTCGATGCCGGGCGGATACAGCAGCATGACGCGGGAACCGGCAAGGCCGCGCTCCTGGAGCCAGGCGGCGATGGCCCGGGACCGCTCGGCGAGCCGCGCGTAGGAGATGTCCTGGATCTCTCCGTCGCAGTCGCCCGTGACGAGGTACCGGTAGGCGGTCCGGTCGGGTTGCCGGGAAGCGTGCAAAGTTAATAGATCGACCAGGGAACGAGCCATAGGACGAGTCTCACCTGTTCGGATGAGTGAGCGAGAAGACTGGAGTTCGAAGGCCGCGTCATGGGTACGCGCAGATACCGCGTCCGCCTGGCCCCCTTGCCAGAACGTCCGTCTCGGCCAATCCGCCCAGGCAGCGCCGGCGACATGCGCGCCGGCCTCCCGGGGCCCCCTACGGATTGCTACCAACGAGTAACACGATAGCAAGCTCGATCGACTCGACAGATGTAACCCCGGGTACTAAATGCGGAATTGGCCGTCCTGACGGTCGGTCACCACACATGAACCGAGCGAAGTGGCTGGTAAGCGGGGTGCACCGGGAAAACATGTGTGCCGCATCACGTCCTCCGAACAAGGTTCGAGCCACCCGGCCACCTCGTGACCCACCGCTGCCGCTGCCGCTGCCCCTGCCCCTGCCCCTGCCCCTACAGCTCCGCCCGCAGGGTCGACGCGGGTGGGCGTCGATGTCCTGCGGGCGGAACCTGCGAACTGCCTAGCGTTCGGGAGTGATCCCGGGTGTCCGCGTCAGGAGCGACGCGCGCGGCGGGACACGACGACCGCACCGGCTCCGGCGACGATCACCAGGGCCGCACCCGCCGCGATGGGCCCGAGCGGGCCGCTCGCACCGGTCTCGGCCAGCGGCGGCGTGCTGCCGCTGGGCGACGGCGACGGGGTGGCCGGCGGCGTCGACGTCAGCGGGGGCACGTCCGGCGTCGTGGAGGGCGTGCTGGACGGCTTGGGACCGGCGGGCTCCGTCGTCTTGTCGGCCGGCGGCTCGCTCTCCGCGGGGGTGGTGGGCGTGGCGGGGGTGGACTCCGACGGGGAGGGCGAGTCCGGTGTCGCGGGGGCGCACGGCTTCTCGCCGCCGTTCCAGGCGGCTATCAGGTGGTAAGGCGTGGCGATGTTGTCGGGCTGATAGGGCAGGGGGCCGTGACCCTCCCCGGTCTTCCCGTCGTACGAGACGTCGTCGCCGTACAGGTCGATCTGGCCGTAGCAGTCGGGCGCCCGCACCTCGAGCTTCTGCCAGGTCTGCTTCGCGTCGGCCGAGTCCGCGACGTCCGCGGCGGTGAGGTAGACGGTGGCCTTGTCGACCAGGGCCTGGTGACCGGAGACGAACCAGTTCGGCCCCTCGGTGGTGTATTCGGCGAGGGAGACGGGGTACTTGCAGCCGTCGCCGACGCTCTGGCCGGGGGCCAGCCGGACCTCCACCGTTCCGGGGACGGTGTCCCACTGGTGGAACCCGCCCTGGGAGGACCAGTCCGCGCCCACGGGCTTTCCGTCGGCGTCGACGATGCGGTACTGGACCGTGGCGGACTGGCAGTCGCCGGACGTCGTGGCGCTTGCGGCCCCTGCCCCGACGAGGGGAACCACGGCACCGGCGAAAGCCGTTGCCGCGAGGGCGGTGAGGAATCGTGTTTGTTGCGAACGCGACAAGATGAGCCTCTGTGAAGGTCAAGGATGTGGGAGGTGGCAGAGTGCGAGCGGGCGATACGGACGGATGCCATGAAGACATGACCGACGAAGACGTGGACGCCTGTGTCACTCACGTCGCTCGCGTCACTTCGCTCTCTTCAGACACAGCGAAGCGAGCCACATTCTTGTCGCCTTTCACAACTCCCGTCAATTCTGCACGGGTTGAGCACAGCCACCCTCTCGACGGGCGGCTCCCCCGTCGGCGACCGACAGTGCGAAGCCGACTCGGAGGACGGCCGAGCCGCCGTCTGCCGCACGGTGGAAGGCCGTACTGAGCACAGGCGGCCATGGGCGTGGCGGAAGTGCGGATCCCTACCCGGAGGCTGCGGGGCGGGAAGACCTCGAGCGCCCTGTCGGCGCCGCGTTCCGGCCGACCCCGGACCTCGGCGGCGGGCGGGTCACAGCTTGAGCACATGGATCTGGAGCGGGCGATGCACAGACGATGATGCCTCCCTCGGCTCGCACGACCAAGGGAAACCATGCGCACCCGAACCCCCACCGTGACCGTCGCCCTGCTGCTCACCGCCGTCACGGCCTGCACCGGCGGCGGCGCTCCCGCGGAGTCGACCACGAAGCCCGGCACGACAAGAGCCGCCGAGGAAAGCACCGCCGCGAAGCCGGACCCGAAGCCGGACCCGGACCCGAAGGCGCCCCGCGCGCTCGGCACACCGTTCTCCTTCACGACCGACGGATCGACGATGGCGATGACCGCGCTCCGGTACGAACAGGGCACGTTCCACCTCCGGCGTTCCGCCGACGAGGAGTTCGGGACGACCGGGTTCACTTGGGCCGCCGTCGAGATCAGGGCGTGCCTCAAGAACGGCTTCGCCGTGGTCACTCGCAACTCGTGGGTACTCGCGTACGCGGACGGAACGCGGATCAAGCCCAGCCGCGTGACGTACGACGACCTCCCGCGACCGGAGTACCCCCTCATGGGGACCGTGAAGGCGGGCTCGTGTGTGCGCGGGAAGACGGTGTTCGCGGTGCCGGCGAAGAAGCGGCCCGTGCGCGTGCTGTACACCTCGACGGCACCGGAGGCACCGGCGGAGTGGTCGGTGCCGAAGGCGTAGCCGACCCTCGCGTGTGCACACCGCTGCCACTCGTCGGGGGGTATCCCCGGACCGGAGCGGGCGAAAACACCGGGAGCGCCTTGGTGGGTGTCCGGCGATGGGCACGTCGTCGTATCTGCGCCCCGGTACGCCACGACCACAGGAGCTAGTGCTGTGACCGCATAGGTTCGCCGGGTTGCGGCAGGCGGTGCAGGGCTCGCGGAAATCCATTTCGACCGTTGCCCTGGCGCCTCTACTGTGGCGCGGTGATGACTCAGGTGATCGTTGTCAACGGTGGTTCCAGCTCGGGGAAATCCGGGATCGTTCGGTGTCTGCAGACAGTCCTGCCGGATCCATGGCTGGCTCTCGGGACAGACACGCTGGTTGAGGCGATGCCGGCGTCCATGCAGGCGTCGGATGGCGGGATCGAGTTCGTTCCGGATGGAACGGTGATCGTCGGTCCTGAGTTCCGAACACTGGAAGCGGCATGGATCGAGGGGGTCGCCGCGATGGCCCGTGCAGGCGCCCGGGTCATCGTCGATGAGGTCTTCCTCGGCGGAGCGTACTCACAGCAGCGATGGCAGAAAGCCCTGGGTGAACTGCAGGTGCTGTGGGTCGGCGTCAGGTGTGACGCGGCGGTGGCCGCAGGCCGTGAGGTTGCACGAGGCGATCGGACCATCGGGATGGCTGAATCCCAGGCGGAAGTGGTGCACCAGGGCGTGGCCTATGACCTGGAGGTGGACACCACACATGCGGAGGCGATGGAGTGCGCACGGACCATCTCCGCACACGTCAAGTGATCGACATGCCGCTGCGACGCCGGGACGAGTCATGCGGCGGTGGCGGTGTTTTTGCGGCGGCGGTTGACGCCCACAGTGTGTCGTCGCCGACGGAGTAGCAGCCGTGGAAATAGGTGACGCCGTGGGTGCGGCGGTAGGTCGCGGGCAGCCGGTCGGGCCTGCCCTGCTTCGCCCAGCAGGAGCCGGCGGTCGGCCGGATCCCGAGCGGGCCGAACTCGTCGAAGGCAAAGACCCGCTCCGGGAAGAGCTCCAGGACGTGCTCTATCCGGTCGAGCTTGACATCGCGTTCGGGGCAGCTTCTGCCCTTCTTGATCGGTCAGTCTGCGCACGCGTACAGGCTCCGCCACCGCACCTCCAGTGGTCTGAATGGACGTCCCAACCCATCCAACCGCCCCAACCAACCCGGCCAACCTTCCCGGTCAGAGCACTAGGCAGGCCTGCGCGCCTGGATTCGAAGGTGCGACCCGATCGAAACTGGACGGGAAGATCCCTGGAGGTGAGGTGACACATGCGCGCGATCGACGCCGCGCCGAACCCGACCCGTCCGACTGGCTGACTGACCATCAGCAGGTCCTGCGGTACTGCGGAGGGCACACAGCGCGAGCGGACGTTCACGAAATTCGGCGACACGGCACTCGCGTCGCCGGTCGAGTGCCATGATCACTCGGCGGCCCCACGCCTCGGCACGTCTTCCGGCGGCTCCGGGGCCGTCGTGACGACGTAACCACCGGAGGGAACCCGGCATGCGCAAACTCGTCCACTACATCGCCACCACTCTCGACGGCTTCATCGCGGGCCCGGACGGCGACGACCCCACCGGGCCGAACGGCTTCTGGCCCATACCGGCGGACTACATAGAGCATCTCGTGGCCGAATACCCGGAGACCTTGCCGGTCCAGGCCCGGCAGGCACTGTCCGTGACGGCGGAGGGCACGCACTTCGACACTGTTCTCGAAGGGCGACGCAGCTACGAGATCGGTCTTGCGGCCGGAATCACCGACGCCTACCCCCACCTGCGTCACCTGGTGTTCTCCCGGACCCTGGCCGAGAGCCCGGACCCGGCCGTCGAACTGGTCGCCGACGACCCGGTGGCGACCGTACGCGAACTCAAGCAGCAGGACGGCAAGGACATCTGGCTGCTCGGCGGCGCGGAGCTCGCCGGCTCCCTGTACACCGAGATCGACACCTTGATCCTGAAAATCGGCCCCCTGACCGTGGGCAACGGGATCCCGCTGTTCTCCCGCAAGGCCGCCTTCGACCCTTGCACCTGGACACTCGCGGACCACACCGTCCTCAAGAGCGGCGCGGTGTTCCTCACCTACACGCGCGTCGACGGCTGAGCGCGCCACGGGCCGACGGCGCTCGTGCGAGCCGGAGCGACGGAGCGCTCTGACGGCCGAGCAGGCCTCTGCCGTGGCGACGTACCACGGCAGAGGCCGGCCGCAAGGGAAGCGAGTACGGCAGGGACGCCCCTCACAGTCCGCGCGCGGCTCGACCGTCGGTTTCTCATGCCCCATGAGGAGGGGCTGGCCACGGTCGCGCGGGTCCAGCGCTACGGGCGAGTTCGGCGGCCCCGCGTCGGACGATCGTCCCGCGCTCCGAGTACAACCATGGGCGAACTTCGGGTGTCTTCTGGGTGAGCGGAAGAGGGCGTCGTTCTCACCGCGCTGTCGGACCAGGGGGCTTCGCATGACTCCATGCCGCGTCGCGGCGGGCACCACGTCGTTCCGAGCCTCTACGACCGTCAGCACCCACAGCGTTCTGTTCGGCGGTGTCGCCGGTGAACGGCCGACTGCGTACGTGTACCGCCCCCAGGCCCCGTCCGACCCCTCCGCCTCGGCCGAGCAGGACGCCGCGGGCAGTCCAGAAACTCAAGGAGGTTGGCTCCTGTGCGTCACATCACCCGCGCGGCCCTGACAGCCGCGGCAGTGTTCGCCCTCGGTGGCGGCGCGATGATCGCGGCCCCCGCGGCACAGGCCGTGGCACCCTTCCCGTCCATCGGCTGGCAGCAGCACAACTGCGACTTCGACGGCAACGGGTTCGACGACGTGCTGATCGGCGCCCCGGGCGCCACGGTGAGCGGTGCCAAGGCCGCGGGCTACGTCTCCGTGCAGTACAGCTCGTCGAGCGGTCTCAGCACCACCAAGAAGAGCGTCCTTCACCAGAACACCTCAGGCGTTCCGGGCGCCTCCGAGGCCGGCGACGGCTTCGGCAGCGCCGTGGCCTCCGGTGACCTGGACAACGACGGCTACGACGACGCGATCGTCGGCATCCCCGGCGAGGACCTGGCCGGACTGTCCGACGCGGGCGGTGCCGTCGTCTTCTGGGGCTCGCCGAGCGGGCTGCACGGGTCCGACAGCACCTGGCTGGAGGACACCGGCCGATCGCGGGCCGGCGCCAGGTTCGGTCTGGCCGTCGAAGCGGCCCGGTACTTCGCCCCGGATCCGGCAGAGCCCGACGCCAGCCCGCGCGACAGCATCGCCGTCCTGGAGAACGACACGCTGCTGTTCTTCACCTCCGCGCCAACGGCGACCGCCCGACAACTGAGGGCGGTGGACGCGGGAGTCCGTGCCCGGGACGTGAGCCCGCTGGAGACCGGCTTCGCCTTCCGGAGCCTCAGCCACGGCAATTACAACGAGGACTCCTGGGCCGACCTGGCGATCTCCGGTGTGACCACCGGCGACCGGCCCGGCATCGGTGCCACCCAGGTGCTCCACGGCGCGCCCGACGTCGATGCGCTGGGCGACGGCGGCGCGTTCGAGGGTGGTCCTTCGGTCGTCTCCAGCGACTTCAACCACGACGGCCAGGACGACCTGGCCATCGGCGACACGGGGGTCGGCTCACCCGTCGGCGGGTCCGTCTCCGTCTACCTGGGCAAGGGCGACCTCTCCGGCCTCGACCCGGCCCCGGCCCAGACGTGGACGCAGGACTCCCCCGGCGTCCCCGGCACGGCCGAGGCGGGCGACCGGTGGGGTGCCGAGCTGTCCTCCGGTGACACCGACGGCGACGGCCGCCCGGATCTCGCCATCGGGGCACCCGGGGAGGACGTGGGTTCCGTGTCCGACGCGGGTGCGGTCTGGACGCTGCGTGGCGCACCGGGCGGGCTGACGGCGACCGGGGTGCGCAGCTTCGACCAGAACTCCTCCGGTGTTCCCGGCGCGGCGGAGGCCTCGGACCGCTGGGGCGGCCAGGTGCGGTTGATCGACGCCAACGCCGACGGCCGCTTCGGTCTGCTGGCGGCGGCACCGGGGGAGAACACGGACGACGGCTTCGTGTGGGTCCTTCCCGCGTCGTCCTCGGGACTCACCGCCACGGATTCGTGGACCTATGACGGGGCGCGCCTCGGAGCGACAGCGGCCGACGCGCGGTTCGGCGCGGCGATCGACGAGTAGCGGAAATCCCGGGGAGGCCTGAGAGTTCGCCGGATTCGCGTCGGAACCCACCCTTCCTGTTCCGGCCTCACGGGCCGGTGCGAGGTGTGCACCGGCCCGTTGTCCGTGCGTGTTCCTGATCCCTGACGCTGCCGATCGGCCATGGGCCGGCGTCGGGGCGCGGGGTTATGGTCGTGGTCGCGGTGGTTCCGGGGAGAGGACGAGTGGTGCAGACGGCGTTCGACGAGTCCGAGCGGCGTACGTGGACGGGGCGGGCCGATGCCTATGCCGCGAGTTTCGCCAGGCTCTGCGCGTATGCGGTGCCTGTGCTCCTCGACGCGGCCGGGGTCGGGGAGGGGGTACGGGTCCTCGATGTAGGGGCGGGCACGGGTACCGCCACCGCGGTCGCGTGTGCGCGGGGAGCGAAGGTGACGGCGGTGGACGCCGAACCCGGCATGGTCGCCCGGGCCGCGTCGGCGGTTCCGGAAGCTGACGTGCGGCTTGCCGCCCTCCCCCGCCTGCCGTTCGCCGACGACGCGTTCGACGCCGTGGTCGGCAACTTCGTCCTCAATCATGTCGGACGGCCCCGGGATGCCCTGACGGAGTTGCGACGGGTGACACGGCCCGGCGGACGGATCGCCGTCACCGTCTGGGCGCTCCCCCCGGCCGCCGGACAGGCACTGTTGGGCAGAGCTGTCCGAGCGGCAGGTGTCACGCGGCCGGCTCACCTGCCGGTCCTCGCTCCCGAAGACGACTTCCTCCGTACGGAACAGGGCTTCGCCGCGCTGCTCGGTGAGGCGGGTCTGGCGGACGTCGTCTGCGACGCCTTGGCCTGGGACCATCGGACGACGGTCGAGGAGTGGTGGGGCGGAGCCGCCGCGGGAGTGGCGACGATCGGCCAGATCGTGACGAGTCAGGAGCCGGCGGTCATCGCCGCGATCAAAGACCACTTCGAGTCGTTGTGCGCGGAGTTCACGGGTCCGGGCGGTGTACTGAGTCTGCCGCACGCGGCGCTGATGGCGCACGGCCGGGCTTGACGTCGCCCGGCCCTCGTGAACGGCCCGCGTGAACGGGCCGCGCCCATGGGCCTCGACCGGTCAGGCTGCCCCGCCTCCGCTTTTCGGGCCCGACAGCCGGACCGTGCCGGCCACCGACGCCACGCAGCCCAGGACGAAGAACCACGCGCCCGAATCGAGGAAGGACAGGTCCCCCCGCCCTCCGAGGCCCAGAGCGACGTAGAAGGCGAGGAGCCCTCCGGCGAGTGCGGTCGCCAGGTAGTGCAGGCGCCGGACAGGACGGGGGACCGGGCCTGTCGGGAAGCGCCGAAGCCGGGTCAGCACGGCGACGCAACCGGTGATCGCGAGCACGGCTGTGAGCACGAACGGCCAGGTGCCGCCGAACGGCCAGTCGGACGTCCACCACGGCCACCAGTCGATGGTCAGCCGGGATCGTCGGCCAGTTCCGGCCGCATCACCTTGACCGCGACCAGCCGCCCGCTGGGCGAACAGCCCATATTAGACACCACCGGATCACCGGCGCCCGCACAGATCACCGTCCGCTGGTCTCAGGCCCGCCCGTCACGCAGTACGGCGCGAGCGGGGAGGCTGACGGCGAGCAGGCCGAGGCCCACGGCGGCCGCGGCGAACGCCCCGTACACCAGTGGGGGCACGTACGGGGACTCCCCCGTCAGGCCGCGCGTCATCGGGACGAGCGTGGCCGCGGCGATGGCCGTGCCCAGGACCACGCCCGCCACGGCCACCAGCAGACCCTCCCAGCGGAGCATCCGCATCACCTGGAGCCGGGTGGCGCCCACCAGGCGGAGCATGCCCAGTTCGCGGCGTCGGGCGAGGACGGTCATCACCAGCGTGTTGGCGGAAGCGACGGCCGCGAAGCCGCCGAGGACACCGGCCATCGTGTAGTTGGCCCAGGCGTTGAGCTCGCGCTCGGCGTCCTGCCCGACGGCGTAGCCGGAAGCGTCGGTGACCTCGCCGAGCGGAGCCAGGGCTCGGGCGTCGCCGCCCCGTACCAGCAGCGTGCTGTCGAAGCCCGACGTGACGTGGGCGGCCAGAGTGGCCCGGTCCATGGTCACCGTCGCGAGACCGAGGCCGCGGCCGTACACGGCGACGACCTCGGGACTGACCCTGGTGCCGTCCGGGAGGTGGAGCGGCAGCCTGTCGCCGATCTCGACCTTCGCCGACGTGGCGAGCGTCCTGCCGATGGCGATCCGGCCTCTTTCGACCCGTTCCAGGCTGCCGCTGAGCACGTCGAGGTCCTGCACCTTCGCGAGCTGCGCGCCGGAGCCGGAGATGCCTTGGGTCGCCGCGCCCTGGAGCCACCGGTCGCCTCCGGAGCCGACCGGCACGAGTACCTGTGTGTCGAGCAGGCCCACGGCCACGTCGACACCGGGCATCCGGGCGGCCCGGTCGACCGCGTCGGCGGGAAGTCCGGCCGGATCCGTGACCACGTGGTCCGCGGTGACTCCGGCGCGCACCTGCCGCGCGGCGACGTGGCTCTCGCTCGTGTGCATGAAGACGAGCGTCGAGGCGAAGGCCACGGCCAGCACGATGGGGGTGATCGCGGACGCCAGCCGACGGGCGTTCGTACGGGAGTTGGCGGCCGCGAGCGAGGCCGCGGCGCCGCCCTCGCGCAGCGCCAGTGAGAACAGCGTGGCACAGAGCCGCGCCACCGAAGGACCGAGGAGCGCGACGGCGAGCATGAAGAGCATGACGACGCCGAGAGCCGCGTTGGCGGCGTCGTCCCCCGCCGAACGGGCGGCGAGGCCGGTGAGGAACCCGCCCCCGGCGAGGGCGCCGACGCCCAGCCCGGTACGGATCACACCGGGCCGCAGCCGCTCCACCGACGCCTCGGTGAGCGCCTGTCCCGGCTTGATCTTCGCGGGCCTGCGGCCGGCGGCCCAGCCGGCCGCGAGCGCGGTCAGCAGTCCGACGCCGACGGCGACGACGAGCGGGATGAAGGACACGTGCAGGTTCACGGCCCGCGGGACGGCGCCACGGTCCTTCAGCTGCCCGAACCACCAGTGCGCGAGGCCGACCCCGGGCAGGCAGCCGGCCAGTCCCGCGGCGGGCGCGATGAGCAGCGCCTCGGCGGCGACCGCGCGGCGGATCTGCCGCGGGGTGGCCCCGATGGCGCGCAGCAGCGCGAATTCCCGGGCGCGCTGGGCGACGGACAGCGCGACCGTGCCGGCCGCCGTGAAGACGGCGACCACGGCGGCGATCCCGCCGAAGGAGCCTCCGAGACCGGTGAGCGTCTCCTTCGCGTACCCGAGACCGCGCTCCTCCACGGCGCCACGGTCCTCGCCGGTGTACACCTTCGCGCCGGCGTGGGCGAGCGCCCTCTTCACGTCGGCGGCAAGGGCGTGGGTGTCGACTCCGGTCCTCGCCAGTACGGCGATCGCGTCGGCCTTGCCCGGATGCCCGGCGAGGGCCGGGGCTTGCGTGTCGGCGAACCAGCCGGTGGCGTCCCTGGTCACGTCGCCGGGTCCGGCCTTCGCCAGCCCGGAGATCCGGAAGTCGGCACGCCCGGTGGCGGTTTCGAGCGCGACCGTGTCGCCGATGCCGGCCTTCGCGGTCCTGGCGGCCCGGGCGTCGAGCACGACCTCGCCGGTACGGGGCGCGGCCCCGGAGACGAGCGCCGCGCCGGTGAAGGCGTGCGATCCCCAGCCGTGCCCGGTCAGTGTGCCGTCGCCCTGGCGCACCGGGAACACGAAGTCCGGCACCGCCGCCCTCACGCCGGGCACGCGGGCCGCCTCGCGCGCCAGGGCGCCGTCCACGCGCGCCGTGTCCGGCAGCGGTGCCGGGGAGTCCGACCGGCTGTCGCCGCTGCCCGTGACCAGGTGGGCGTACTGGTCGGCCGCCACGACGACCGGCGCCCTCGCGTAGCGCTCGGCCGGCACCGAGGCACGGGCGCCCGTCTCCAGGAGGATTCCGCAGGCGGAGACGATCAGCGCCGACATCATCAGCGCGATGAACGTGCCTACGAACGAGGCGGGTTCGAAGCGCACGGCCGCGCGGGCGAGGCCGTTGGGGGCGAGGCTCCTCACGCCGCGGCCCTCGCCATCGCGCCCGTCCGGGAGGTCAGGGCGGCCATCCGCGCCGCGATCCGCTCCGGCGAACCACGGTCGAGGCCACCGGCGAAGACGCCGTCCGCGAGGAACAGCACGCGGTCGGCCCAGGCGGCCGCGGCGGGGTCGTGGGTGACCATGACGACGGTGGCGCCGAGGGTGTCCACGGCGTGCCGGAGCAGGCCGAGGACCTCGGCGGCCGTGGTGGAGTCCAGGGCGCCGGTGGGCTCGTCGGCGAAGATCACGTCTGGGCCGGCGACCAGCGCGCGGGCGATGGCGACGCGCTGCTGCTGGCCGCCGGAGAGCTCGCCGGGCCGACGCCCGGCCTTGTCGGCGAGCCCGACCTGCGCCAGCACCTGGGCGGCGCGGCGGCGGTCCCGGCGCTGTCCGGCCAGACGCATCGGGAGCAGCACGTTCTCCTCGACGGTGAGGGACGGCAGCAGGTTGAAAGCCTGGAAGACGAAGCCGAGGCGGCTGCGGCGCAGTTCGGTGAGCCGGTTCTCACGCATACCGGTGATCTCCGTACCGCCGAGGCGCACCGACCCGGCGGACGGCCGGTCGAGGCCGGCGGCGCACTGGAGGAACGTGGACTTGCCGGAGCCGGACGGGCCCATGACGGCGGTGAAGGTACCGCGGGACAGCACGAGATCGATGCCGCCGAGGGCGTGCACCGCGCCCTTGCCGCGGCCGTACTGCCGCCGGACGCCGCGCAGTTCGACGGCGAGACCGGACGTGTCCTGAGGATCCGGCCGGTCGTCCGTCTTCCGGCGCCTGTTCCCGCGCAGCCTCAATGTCCCGCCCTCTCACGATCTTCGCGTAGCGATACCTCGAAGCTACGGATCGCGGTCACGGCGGACCATGGCGGCTGCCGGCGGATCGGGGGTGGGGTTAACCCGAGACCGGGTGACGACGCGGCTGCCGCCGGGCACCTCGACGTCGGACCTCGGACCTCGGACCTCGGACCTCGGACCTCGGACCGACAGGGCGTACCCCGTCCCGCCGGAGCGGCCGACGGGCGGGACCGCGGGGGGCACGGCTCGCGGGCCGCTTCGCCGCAGGGGCCCTCCTCGCCGTAGAGGCCCACTTCCTGACCGGGATCAGGCCTTGCGGGCCATCCCGGCGGCGATCAGGTGTTCCCAGACGGTGAGTTCCCGCTCCCCGCCGTCGCCCCACGGCTCGCCGACCGCCGCGGGGCGCCACAGGGAGGCGGGGACGACTCCCGGCTCGAGGATCTGCAGACCGTCCAGCAGGGAGGCGATCTCCTCGTCGGTGCGCCAGCGGCCGCGGCCGAACGTCTGCTGGAGGACCTTCTCCGCCTCGGCCGTCTCCGGGTTGTTGCCGGAACGGAAGTGGCTGACGAAGAAGTAGCTTCCGGAGGGCACGCGGTCGCGCCAGTACCGGACGATCGCGGCAGGGTCCTCCTCGTCGTTGACGTGGTGGAGGATGGCACTGAACACGACGGCGACCGGGCGTTCGAAGTCGATCATTTCCCGGGTCTCGGGGTGGTCGTAGACGGCCTCGGGGTCACGGACATCGGCCTCGATGACCCGGGTCCGGTCGTTCTCCTCCAGCAAGGCACGCCCATGGACGAGCACTTGAGGGTCGATGTCGACGTACACCACGCGGGACTCCGGGGTATGGCGTTGCGCGACCTGGTGCACGTTGTCGGCGGTCGGCAGACCACTGCCCAGATCGATGAACTGGGTTATGTCGGTGGTCGTAGCAATCTCCGCGACCGCCCGGGTCAACGCGGAGCGGTTGGCGAAGGCGATCGCCACCGAGCCGGGAAGGTCGCGTTTGAACACGTCGCCGATCTCCCGGTCCACGGCGTAGTTGTCCTTGCCGCCCAGCAGATAGTCGTAAACACGCGCGATACTGGGCTTGGTCGCGTCGATCGAGGTGCCTTCGCTCGTCATGACGACCATCCTCCCCCGCGCGCGATCCCGCCGCCCAGCACTTCGGACGATCGAACCGGCCGCGGGGGTGTCCCCCACGGGGTCCGGCACCTTGTGCTTCTCTTCAGCCCGGGTACGAGATCGAGCCCAGCGGCGGACAGGGGCTGAGCGCGGTGCCGACGCCGGGGCGTTCGACGAAGGCCCGTGCCGCGGCGGCTTGTCGGCGCTGGGATTCCAGCTCGTCGGCCCGCCGGGCATCGCGCCTGGCGCGCGAGTGGTCCCACGAGTCGTCGATGACGCTCAGGCCGATGTTGCCGGAGCTGCGCTGGATGTCCGAGTCCGTGGCGGCCTGTTGGAGCGAGGTCTGGGCCGCGGCGAGATCGATGCGGGTGATCAGGACGCCGGCGGTGTTCGGTGTGCGGGTCGGGAGGGGAGCCTGGGGCAACAGCGACACCCCGACGTCGCGGCGGCCGATGTTGTCGATGCTCGTCCTCTGGGCGTCTCGTGACATGACCCGCATCTCCTGGTGCAGCCAGAAGAACTCGTCGAGGTCGGCAGGTGTGACGCGCATCCGCTGGTACACGGCACGGAAGTGGGGATCGTTGTGCAGCGGTCGCAGAGCGGGCATGTGGAGCGCCACGCAGTCGTTGTAGCCCGCTGTCACCGCCACGTCGAGGTGGGAGAGCGCCTGCCCTGTCTGTCGCCGCGCGACGGCCAGGCCGGCGAGCCCGGCGTTGCCCGCGGCGACGAGCCAGGTGCCGTCGGGGCCGAGCGCCGTGGCGCGCGCGACGACGTCATGGAAGCCCGCGGTGACGTCGACCTGCTGGGGGACACCGAGGAACGTACGCGCGAGCGAGGAGAGGACGCTCTGTCCCGGAACCACCGCGGCGGCAGCGTTGGCCATGTTCGCCACCAGCAGTTCGTGAACACGTGCGGCCAGTGAGTTGACCGTGTCGACCATGGATTTCCTCGGATCTCGGTGCTGAACAGTGCCTGCGCGGAATTCTTTCCGGGGGACGATCCGGGAAGATCAAAACGGCCGAATCCGGGATCCCGCAGGCCGCCCGGTGGTAGGCCGCCGAGGCCGAGGGCCCCGGTATCGAACCGTTGGCCTGCCGCGAGCCGCTCCGGCGGGAACGGGCGGATGATCGCCGCCCCGCCCGGAGGACCCGTCGAGCCTCCACCGATCGCCACCGAGCTCGCGGCGGGTCGGCCGGCACGTGCCGTATGGGAGAACGAGCTCGGCGGACTGACGTTCCGGATCGGCTCCGGTGATACGCGACGGTTTGCGAAGTGGATGCCGGCCGGCGGTGGAATCGACCTTGCGGACGAGGTGGCGCGCCTCCGGTGGGCGGTGGGGTACACCGTGGTGCCGCGGGTGCTCGGTGAGGGTGCCGACTCCACGGGTTCATGGATCATCACCCAGGGCCTGCCAGGGCGGGCGGCGGTGGACGAGCGCTGGAAGCGGGACCCCGGCACCGCGGTGCGCGCGATCGGATCCGGGCTGCGGGCGTTCCATGACGCGCTGCCCGTCGCGGACTGCCCGTTCGACTGGTCCGCCGAAAGGCGTCTGGACCGTGCTCGGTCACGAGCGGCGGCGGGCCGGACGAGTCCGGCGGACCGGCATCACGACCTTCAGGAGTTCGGCACGGTCGAGCGCGCCTTGGGCGTCCTCGCGGACATGCCGCCCGTCGACCGGCTCGTGGTCTGCCACGGTGACGCCTGCGCTCCCAACACCCTGGTCGGCGAGGACGGCACGTGCAGCGGCACGTCGACCTCGGCACGCTCGGTGTCGCGGACCGCTGGGCCGACCTCGCGGTCGCCACCTGGAGCACGCAGGGGAACTACGGCCCGGGATGGGAGGAACCGCTGCTCGAAGCCTACGGGGTCGAGCCGGGCCGGGAACGGATCATGTACTACCGGCTGTTGTGGGAACTGTCGGACTGAGCGGTGCGTCCGGACTGACCTATTGTGCTCGGGCACCGGGTGGCCGCCCGGAAGTACTTCGCGTACGGCTTGGCCCGGTCGGCGTCGCGGTACTTGAGGTGGCGCGGCTGCGTGACATGGCCGTCCGGAGGAGCCGCACGATCAGCGGTGCTCGGCTCATACGGCATCGGGAGTCTCCTTGCGGGCTCGCGACACGCCAGCAGGGCGGGATCAAGGGGAGGACCGAGTCATGCCGATCGGTCTCTGCGTTCGGTGCCCAGGCGGGCGTAGTAGTCGATGAGGTCGGGCGCGTCCACCGTGGCCGGGTTGAGGACTTCTTCGGCCGGGGAGCCCTGGAGGAGGCGTTTGACGGGGACTTCCAGTTTCTTGCCGGTGCGGGTGTGCGGGATGCCCGGCACTTCGATGATCTCGTCGGGGACGTGGCGGGGTGAGACGCCGCTGCGGATCGCGTCCTTGATCTGCTTGCGCAGGTCGTCGTCCAGGACGGCTCCGGCCGTCAGGGTCACGAACAGCGGCATCCAGTAGCCGCCGTCGGGCTCTTCCGCGCCGATGACGAGGGCTTCGGTGATCTCGGGGAGGCGTTCGACGATGTCGTGGATGTCGGCGCTGCCCAGGCGGACGCCGTTGCGGTTGAGGGTGGAGTCGGATCGGCCGTGGACGATGACCGAGCCGTGCCGGGTGAGGGTGATCCAGTCGCCGTGGCGCCAGATGCCGGGGTAGGCGGTGAAGTAGGCGTCGTGGTAGCGGGTGCCGTCGGGGTCGTTCCAGAAGTACAGCGGCATGGACGGCATGGGGCGGGTGACGACGAGTTCGCCGACCTGGCTGGTGACGGGGAGCCCTTCGGTGTCGTAGGCGGCCAGCGCCACACCGAGGTGGGGTGCTGAGAGTTCTCCGGCCCAGACGGGGGTGTTGGGTGCGCTGCCGGCGAAGCCGGAGACGATGTCGGTGCCGCCGCTGGTGGAGGCGAGCAGGACGCCCTCGCCGACGTGGTCGCGGACCCAGGGGTAGGCGGAGGCGGGCAGGGCGGAGCCGGTGCAGCCGACCACGCGGACGGACGACAGGTCGTGGACGGCGGGATCGATGCCGGACTTGGCCATGCCCAGCAGGTATTGGGGGCTGGTGCCGAAGACGGTGACGCGGTGGCGGGAGGCCAGTCTCCACAGGATGTCGGGTTGTGCCAAGGGGGCTGGGCTGCCGTCGTAGGTACAGGCCGTGGCACCGGTCAGGAGAGTGGAGGCGATCAGGTTCCACATCATCCAGTGGGTGGTCGTGTACCACAGGAGGCGGTCGGCGGGACCGAGGTCGGAGTGCAGGCCGAGGGTTTTGAGGTGCTCCAGCAGGACGCCGCCGTGGCCGTGCACGATGCCCTTGGGCAGGCCCGTGGTGCCGGAGGAGAAGACGACCCACAGGGGGTGGTCGAACGGTACGGGGGTGCAGGTGAGTTCTTCCGAGCGGGTGGAGGCGTCCTCCCACGGGACGACGAGCGAGGGACGGTCGCGGGACGGCCAGGGCAGGCCGACGTGGTCCACGAGCAGGGTGGCCTTCAGTGTGGGCAGCGCGCCGGCCAGTTCGAGGGCTGCATCGCGCCGGTCGTGTGTGGTGCCGTTGAAGAGGTAGCCGTCGGCGGCGACCAGAACGGTCGGCTCCAGCTGGGCGAACCGGTCGGCGGCCGCCGTGGGGGCGTAGTCCTGCCCGCACACCGACCAGACGGCGCCCAGGCTCGCGGCGGCCAGGAACGCGACGATGGCGTGCGGGGTGTTGGGCAGGTAGCCGACGACGCGGTCGCCGGGGCGGACGCCCAGGTCGCGCAGGGTGGCGGCGACGGAGGCGACGTGCGCGCGCAGCTGCCTGCCGGTCAGCTCGTAGGCGGCGCCGGTCTCGTCCAGGGCGATGACGGCGCTCCGGTCGTCCGGGAGATGACGTAGGGCGTGGTGGGTGTAGTTGAGGGTGGCTCCGGTGAACCAGCGGGCGCCGGGCATGGTCTCTTCGGCGAGCACCTGCTCGTAGGGGGTGTCGGCGTCGATGTCGAAGTACTCCCACACGGCACGCCAGAAGCCTTTCAGGTCGGTGACCGACCAGTGGTGCAGGGCGGCGTAGTCGGTGCCGTCCAGTCCCACGTGGCGGGCGAAGTCGGCGATGCGGCTGTCGGCGACGTCCTTCGGGTCGGGTGTCGTGAAGGGGGCCGGGTCGGGGCTGGTGGTCATCGGGTGGCGCTCCTCAGCGGGCTCTTGCGGGCGGTCCGTGGGCGGGGGCGGGGGCTGCGCGTGGTGTGCAGGAGGAATGCCCAGGCGGCGGTGTCGGTGAAGGCGCCTCTTCCGGTGGGGATGACGTCCAGGACGACGCGGTCGGGGCGCAGGAGGACGGCGTCGGCCCGGCCGGCGCGCAGCCAGGCGGCGAGGGTGCCGTCGTCGCCCAGTTCGGTCACGTGGATCGGGCGGGCGCCGAGGCTGTGGGCGAGGGCGCTCAGCGAGGGGGTCGGGGCGTCGGCGGTCAGGATGGTGAAGGAGTCGCCGAGCAGGTCGTCGAGGCGGGTTCCGCCGGTGCCGGTGTCGGTCCACGGCTGCGGGCAGTGGGTGCCCGCGAGGCCGCGCCGGCCGGGCCGCGTCCGGCGTCGTACGAGCGGCCCGGTGGTCAGGGCGGGGCTGAGGTCGCGGCCGGCCGCAGCGGTCAGGCCGGGTATGCGGCAGGCCGCGGCCAGGAGTCTGCGGCGGAGTGCCGCGGCGCCGTCCTGGCCACCGGTCATGGCCCAGCCCATGGCGACCGCGAGGCGGATCACGTGCCGGGCGTGTGGTCTGCGTTCACTCTCGTAGGTGTCCAGCAGCCGTTCGTCTGCGCCTTGTTCGAGGACGCGGGCGAGTTTCCAGGTGAGGTTGTAGGCGTCGCGCAGGCCCGAGCACAGCCCCTGCCCGACGAAGGGCGGAGTCAGGTGGGCGGCGTCGCCCAGGAGGAAGACGCGTCCGCTGTGCCACCGGTCGGCGACCAGCGCCCGGAAGGTGTACTGGCTCTCACGGACGACCTCGAAGTCTCCTTCGTGCGAGGGCGGCAGCCATGGGGCGAGGAGTTCACGGACCGTCTCGTGGCCGTCTTCCAGGCGGAACTCCCAGCGATAGCGGTTCTCGCCGACGCGCATGAAGGTGGCCGGCCGGTCGGGGTCGCAGATCTGCTCGACCCCCTCCCAGCAGCGGACGTCGGCATCGGTGCGGATGTCGAGGACGGTCCAGCGCTCTTCGAAGCGCAGGTCCTCCCAGGCGGCGCCGATGGCGGTGCGGGTGATGCTGTTCGCACCGTCGCAGCCCAGGACGGCCTCCGCCCGCAGCTGGTGCTCGCCGTGCTCGTCGCGGTAGGTCACGCGGACGGGGCCCGTGCCGTCCGGGCGGATGCCGGTCACTTCCGCGCCGCTGCGCAGTTCGCACTCCGGGCGCAGGGTGAGGGCGTCGCGCAGCAGCCGCTCCAGCTCGGGCTGGTCGAACATGCTGGTCTGCGGGTAGCCGTGGTGGCCGAGCGCCGCTCGCGGGAACTCGGCCATCACCCGGTGCCGGGCGTCCAGCAGCCGCAGTCCGCGGGCCGGGCGGCTGATCGCGGTGAACTCCTCACCGACACCGGCGGCCTGGAGGATCCGGTGGACCTCGTCGTCGGCTGCGACGGCGCGTGGCAGCGGATAGGGGGCGTGGTGGCGTTCCAGGACGACGGTGCGGACTCCGCGCCGGGCCAGGAGGAGGGCTGCGGTCACGCCCACCGGTCCGGCGCCGATGATCACCACGGGTATGTCGGCCGGGATGTGCTCGACGGTCATGTGCGGCTCGTTTCGGGTTCAGTTCACGTCGGTCACGTCGCGTCGGACACGGAATTGCGCTGCTCGCCGAGGTCGATGCGCCCGTCCGGGGTGGCGATGGTCGCGGTCACGACGTCGCCGGGGCGCAGGTAGTGGGGATTGCGGGCCTGGCTCTTGAAGAACGTCTTCCATTTCACTGCGGGCGGCAGGAGGGCGCCGATCTTCTCGATGGCCTTCGGCGGGGCTTTGAGCGCGGTGCCGCCGGGGGTTCCGGTCAGCAGGAGGTCTCCGGCGTCGAGGGTCTGGAACCGGGCGAGGAGTGTCAGCGCCTCGGCCGGCCGCACGATCATGTCGGTGAGGGTGCGGTCCTGGCGGAGGTCCCCGTTGACGCTCAGCTTCAGTCGCAGATCGAGGAGGTGGGCGAAGTCTTCCGCGTCCAGCAGGGCCAGGTGGGGGCCGGTGGGGGTGAAGGTCGGGTACGACTTGCTCTCGTAGAACTGCGTCTTGGTCAGCTGCACGTCCCGCGCGCTGACGTCGTTGGTGATGACGAGGCCGGCGACGTACGAGGGCAGGTCACCCTCCTGGACGACGGTGCCGACGGGCAGCGGCGCGGCCATGACCAGGCCGAGTTCCACCTCGTAGTCGAGGAACCGCACGTGCTGGGGGCGGACGATGGCATCGCCGGGGCCGCTCACCGAACCGGACGCCTTGCGGAAGAAGGCGGGCGGGATGTCGCCGGTGAAGCCGGAGTCGCGTGCGTGGCTGCGGTAGTTGACCATCTGGGCGACGACCCGGCAGGGGGTGGTGACCGGGGAGAGGGCGGCGAGGTCCGCGACGGGTGTGCCCGAAGCGGTGCTCTCGGCGGCCTCACGGACGGCCTGGCGGTCGGCGATCAGGTCGGCGGTGGTGACGGCCTCGGTGCCGACGAGGACGGCGCGCTCGTCGCGCACCACCCACCAGCCGTCGGCGGTGCGCAGGATGTTGGTGCTCATGTCGGTGCCTTTGTGTGGGGGCGGGTCAGGAGTTGGTGGCCTTCATCAGGCCGAACAGACGGGCGGGGTCCATCTCGTTGTCGCCGCGCAGGGCTTGGACGACGTCGCGGATCCGTCGCGGAGAGGGGCTCGCGCCGAGGAAATCGCGGGTGGCGGGCGGCCCCCACTGGGCCAGTCCGCTGGTCGACATCGGCGCCCAGCCCGGTTCGAGGTCGCGGGAGAACAGGTCTCCGTCGGCGAAGTGCTCCAGCATGAAGCGGTCGGGGTCGCGCCAGTAGTCGAACAGCTGGCTGCCCTGGATGTGCCGGCCGATGCCCCAGCTGCGCTTGTAGCCGCGCTCGCCCAGGTATTCGCCGCCTGCCGCGATCGAGTCCAGGTCGGTGACCTGGTAGGCGGAGTGGACGTAGCCGTTGGCGGGGCCGAGGTGCATGGCCAGGGTGTGGTGGTCGACGGCCAGACCGCCCTGGTCGCAGCGGATGAACGCCATCGTCGGACCGCGCCCGCGCTGCCCGTCCAGGAACAGGAAGTCCGACACGATCATGCCGAGGGTGTCGAGGTACCAGTCCAGGGCCCGCGCGAACACCCGCGTCTCCAGCACCACGTGCCCCAGACGCTGGATCCGGGACGGCTCCCGCGGTGGGCGCTGGGTGGCGTCGGTGCGACGCCGCTCGGTGCCGAAGTTGAGGAGCTGCGGCTGCTGCCCCGGCAGTTCGGGGAGCGGTTCCGCGCAGTGCACGACCCGTACCGGAAAGCCGGAGGGGTCGAGCAGGTCGACCACCGTGCCGCCGCCGGGCACGTCCGCGCCGCGCACGTCGCCACCGGTGGCGCGCGCGAGGCGGTCCAGGTCGCCCCGTTCGGCCGCGCGGAAGGCGGGCCCGATGAAGCGGGACGTGCGGCCGCGCCGGATCACCATGCAGGGCGATCCGGAGAAGGTGCCCCGCAGCCACAGTTCGTGCTCGGTGCGTGCGGCGGTCTGGAAGCCGAAGTCGCGGGCGAAGACTTCCGCCCGCTCCAGGTCCGGCTTCTCGAATTCCAGCCAGGCCAGGTCCGCCACCTTGATCACGGGGTTCCGGGAGCGTCCCGGATGCTCACCGCGCTGGGCACCCTGCTCACTGTGGAGGTCTTGATGGGCCGTCTTTGCGTCAGCCCCGTTGAGGCGGGTTTCCGACATGGTGTCCTCCCAGCAACATCGCCGTAATGATGAAATCATCAACTGTGATGGTTCCGTCGTCAATACGTTCGCGACGGGAAATGATGAGTTCATCAAGATTGCGACAGTCATCGCCACGGCGGTTAGAATCTGCGCATGCCTACGTCAGCCCCGCCCGGCAACCGGTTCGACCGCCGCCGCGCCAAGACGCGCGGCGCCCTCGTCCACGCGGCCCGGCAGATCCTCGCCGAATCCGGGGACACCAGCGCCAGCATCCAGGTGATCGCCGAACGCGCCGACGTCGGCTTCGGCTCCTTCTACAACCACTTCCAGTCCAAGACGGAGCTGTTCGACGCGGCCGTGGTCGACGCCCTGGAGGAGTTCGGCAGGACCTTCGACGAGCGCCTGACCGGTATCGACGACCCGGCCGAGCTCGTCGCGGCCGGTTTCCGCCTCAGCGCCCGGCTGACCACGTCCCACCCGGAACTGATGCAGGTCCTGCGCCGCTGCGGCCTGTCCCACATCCACTCCGACAACGGCCTGGCCGCCCGGGCACTGCGGGACCTGCAGGCAGGCATCGCCTCCGGCCGCTTCACCGCCCTCGATCCGGCGGTCGCCCTCACGGCTCTGGGCGGAACCCTCCTGTCCCTGGTGGAGCTGCGGTTCGCGCGCCCCGACCTGGACGGGGACGAGGCGGCGGCGAACCTCGCCGAGATGGTCCTGCGCATGCTGGGCGTCCCGCCGGACGAAGCCCGCGAGGTCGCCCGACGCCCTCTTCCCGACCTCGCCTCCCCCGTCGTCTGAGGCGTGGTGCGGAATCCCCTGACTTGCAGGTCAGGGTCTGGCCCGGGTGCCCTGATCGCGCGGCCAGGCGAGATTGCGCATGCGGGCGGTGGCCTGGACCGCTCCGTGGAGGCCGTCGCCGCGCTGCCGGACGTGCTGGACGTCGCGGCGGACGCGGGCGGGAGTGAGCCTGTACGACGGGGTTGGCCTCTCCCACCTCGTCTCTGTCGGGGGTGGGAATGGAACGGGCGGTTCTCGAATCCGTCAGGTACTCCGCCGTGTGCCCGGACTGCGGTTCGGAGCTGGAGTGCTGGGGAGTCCAGGCACTGGTGGATGGCCTGTTGCGATGGGACGTCGAGTCAACCTGCTTCGCCTGTGGCTTTGCGATAGCCGTGTGCGATGGCGCCCTGCCGGCCGAACGGCGGGATCAGATGCTCTCCGAGCACGGACTCGCGAGGCTGCAGGTGAGTAGCCCGCCGGCGAAGAGCGTCGCCATCATGCGCGTGCTGCGCGCTGAGCTCGGGCTCGATCTGATGAACGCCAAGGCCGTGCTGCGCCGTGTGCTGGACGGTGACTGCTCAGGAACGCTTCCCGAGATGGAACGACTGGCCCGCAGGCTTCGGGAGTCCGGCATCGCTGCCGCGGCTACTCGCCCTCAAGGCTCCTCGCGCGAACTCCCGCAACAGCCGGTTGAGTTCCCCCGTCGGGACGCGCCGAGCCGGCGAAGCGGAACGTGATCTCGAACTTCCGGCGGCAGCCCCCTTTCCTGGTCAGGTCCCTCCAGGATGGGCAGGACAGGCGGAGCGTGAGATCACGGCGGGCGCGAGGGAGCGTGCCGTCGTCGACTCGCCACCCGGGCATCCGAAGGGCGTGGCGTTGATTCTCAAGGGGCGGGCCGGGGAACGCCGTGTCCTCGAAGGGTTCGTGGCAGGGGTTCGTGACGGGCTCAGCAAGGTGACGGTGCTGCGCGGGGACCCCGGGATCGGCAAGACCGCGCTGCTGGAGTACGCGGCGGCGGAGGCCGCCGACCTGCGCGTGGTCTCGGTGGCGGGGATCGAGTCCGAGAGCGCGGGGTTCCCCTTCGCCGCGCTGCACCGGATGCTCATCCCGCTGGTGGACGGACGGGACGGCCTGGACGCGCTCAAGCACTCCGGCGCGCTGCCGCCCACCCAGCACGACGCGCTGCGCGTGGCCTGCGGACTGGCCGACGGCCCGCCGGCCGACCGGTTCCTCGTCGGGCTCGCGGTGCTGACCCTGCTCGCCGAAGCGGCCAGGAAACGCCCTGTGCTGTGCCGCGTCGACGACATGCAGTGGCTCGACGACGAATCGCTGGGTGTCCTGTCCTTCGTGGGACGACGGCTCCACGCCGAGGGCGTCGGGCTGCTGTTCGCGGCCCGTACCGGTTTCGAGGTGCCCGCGGGGCTGCCGGTCATCGAAGTAGGCGGCCTGGCGGACGAGTTCGCCCTGGAACTGCTGCGCGAGGCCGTCCCCGGTCAGCTCGACGCCCAAGTCGCCGCACGGATCGTCACCGCGACCTCCGGGAACCCCCTGGCGCTGGCCGACCTCGGACAGGAGCTCTCCGCCGAGCAGTTCTCCGGCGGACTCGCCCTGCCCGAACCGCTGCCTCTCGGCGGCCGGTTGGAGGCCCACTACCTCCGGCAGGTGCGGGCGCTGCCGGAACCGGCCCGGACCTGGCTGCTGCTGGCCGCCGCCGAGCCGGGCGGCGATCTCGGATACGTCACCAGCGCGGCGCGGCGCCTCGGCGTCGACCCCGAGGCCTCCGGCCCCGCCGAGACCGAGCGGCTCGTGGTACTGCGGACCACCGCGCGGTTCCGGCATCCCCTGGTGCGGTCCGCGGTCTACGGCGGCGCGAACGACGGCGAGCGCCGACGCGCCCACCGCGCCCTGGCCGAGGTCACCGACCGCCCGGCCGACTCCGACCGGCGCGCGTGGCACCTCGCCGCGGCGGCGCTCGGCCCGGACGAGGCCGTCGCCGCCGAGGTGGAGCGGGCGGCCGACCGGGCGGGCGCGCGCGGCGGCTACGCGGCCCGCGCCACCTTCCTGACCCGGGCCGCCGAACTCACCTCGCAGGCCGGGACGCGCGCCGAGCGGCTGCTGGCCGCGGCCGAGGCCGCGCTGCGCGCCGGAGCGCCGGTGCAGGCGGAATCGCTCCTCGACACCTTCGACGTCAAACTGCTCGACGACGTCGGCCGGGGCAGGGCGCTGCTCGTCCGCGCGCACACCGTCATCGCGCTCGGCGACGCCGGTTCGTTCGCCAAGGCACCGGCGCTGTGCCTGAACGCGGCCCGTTCCCTGACCGGCGGAGCACCCGGCCTCGCCCGTGAGGCGCTGCTCAGAGCCGTCGAGCGTGTCATCACCGCCGAACACCTCGCGGAGGGAACGACACCGGCCGAGATCGCCCGTGCCATCGAGGAACTGGTGCCGCGCGACGCGCCCGCCACCGGTGTCGACCTCGTGCTGCGCGCGTTCGCCGTCCTGGCCACCGACGGGTACGAGAGCGCCGTACCCCATCTGCGGAGGGCCGCCGCGATGCTGCTCGACCCGCGGACCGGCGACGAGGACGTGCTGCGGGGCCAACTGCCCGTCGTCACCATGACCATGGTCCTGTGGGACGAGGAGGCGCACACCGCCGTCATCCGGCGCGGTGCCGACATCAGCCGACGGGCGGGCGCCCTGTGGCAGTTGGACTCCGCCCTGTACTGCGCCTCCATGTCCGAGACCAATCTCGGCGAACTGGCCGCCGCGGACGACCTGCTGACCGAGGGTCACCAGATCCGTTCCGCGATCGGTGCCAACGACGAGGTGTGGGCCATCTACCGGCACCCGGAACTGCTCGCCTGGCACGGTGAGGCCGACGATCTCGACGCCGTCCTGCGCGGCTCGGCGGAGGCCGGAACCCGGCTCGGCGCGGGCGCCGTCGCGTCCATCGCCCGCATCGGCGCCGTCGTCCTGGCGCTGAGCCGCGGCGACTACGCGCAGGCACGCGCCACCGCCCACGAACTGATCGAGCACGACGCCCTCGGGGTGCACTCCCGTCTGCTGCCCCACCTCGTCGAGGCGGCGGTGCGCTGCGGCGACCGCGTGCTGGCCTCGGCCGCGCTGCGTACGCTCACCTCCCGCGCCAGGGCGGCGAACACACCGTGGGCGCTGGGCGCACTGGCTCGTTCGGAGGCGCTGCTCGCTCCCGCCGACGAAGCCGAACCGCTCTATCGCGAGGCGGTCACCCTGCTCTCCGGCACCAGGGCCCGCTCCGATCGTGCCGTCGCCCATCTGCTGTACGGCGAGTGGCTGCGCCGCCGCAGGCGCCGGAAGGACGCCCGTGAGCAATTACGTACGGCCCTGGCGATGTTCGACGGCATGCGGGCCATGGGCTACGCGGCGCGCAGCGCCCAGGAGCTGGCCGCGACCGGGGAACACCCCCGTCGTGGATCCGCGGGGCCGCAGCCCGCGCTGACCCCGCAGGAACTCACGATCGCCCGGCTCGCGAAGGACGGCGCGACCAACGCCGAGATCGCCGCACAGCTCTTCATCAGCGCCGGCACGGTCGACTACCACCTGAGAAAGATCTTCCGGAAGCTCGACGTCACCTCCCGACGCCGGCTCGGCGAGGCGCCGGGGCTCTGAGCCCGGAGCGGGCCCAGGCACTCCCTTCGGACCCGCGGCGCAGGGACCGGTCCGCCCGGTCCGGGCGACCGGGCGGACCGGTCGCAGGGCGGTCACCCGGTGACGCGTCCGGCGCGCGGCGGTCACGACTACGCGCCGTACGGGATTCGGGGCCGCCCGGTCCCGGCGGACGATCAACCGGTCGGAAATCGTCCGAAGACGGGAGCACCCATGCCGTACGTCACCGCGGCCGACGGAGCGCGGATCCACTACAAGGACTGGGGCCAGGGCAGGCCGGTCGTGCTCAGCCACGGCTGGCCGCTGAACGCCGACAGCTGGGAGGCGCAGCAGCTGTTCCTCGCCGCGAACGGCTTCCGCGCCATCGCCCACGACCGGCGCGGGCACGGCCGTTCCGACCAGACCTGGAACGGCAACGAGATGAACACCTACGCCGACGACCTCGCCACCCTCATCGACACCCTCGACCTGCGCGACGCGACCCTCGTCGGCTTCTCCACCGGCGGCGGCGAGGTCGCCCGCTACGTCGGTCGGCACGGCACCGCACGCCTCGCCCAGCTCGTCCTGGTCTCCGCCGTACCGCCCTTCATGCTCAAGACCGACGACAACCCCGGCGGGGTGCCCCTCGAGGAGTTCGACGCGCTGCGCGCCGGCTCCCTCGCCGACCGCTCACAGCTCTACCACGACCTCGCCGACGGACCGTTCTTCGGCAACAACCGGCCCGGCGCCGAGGTCTCGCAGGGCATCCGGGACGCGTTCTGGCGGCAGGGCCTGGAGGCGGGACACCGCAACGCCTACGAGTGCGTCGCGGCCTTCTCCGCCACCGACTTCCGGTCCGACCTGGACGCCTTCGACGTCCCCACGCTGGTCGTCCACGGCGACGACGACCAGGTCGTGCCCTTCGAGGTCGGGGGCAAGGCGTCGGCCGCCCGTATCAAGAACGCGACCCTCAAGGTCTATCCGGGCGCACCGCACGGCATCACGGACACGCACAAGGACCAACTGGGCGCCGATCTGCTGGAGTTCCTCAACTCCTGAGCGGGAGCGAGCGAGCTTCCCGCATCGTGCCGGGCGATTCCTCGCCCGCTGTCCGGAGGGCCTCCCGCCCGCCCGAGCCGAAGGAGCCATACCGTGACCTCCCCCGCCCACCCCCGCCGCCGCGTCCTCGGCGGCCTGCTCGCGACCGGCGCGTTCACGCTCGCCGGTGGCACCGCGTCCGCCTCCGCGACGGCCCGTACCGGCGACACGAGCAGACCGACCGTCGTCCTCGTCCACGGCGTGTTCGCCGACGCGTCCGGGTGGAACGACACCATCGCCCGGCTGCAGAGGGCCGGCTTCCCGGTCATCGCCCCCGCCAACCCGCTGCGGGACCTCGCGGGCGACTCCGCGTACGTCTCCAGCGTCGTCGACACCGTTCCGGGTCCGGTCATCCTCGTCGGGCACTCCTACGGCGGCGAGGTCATCACCAACGCGGGACGCGGGCACACCAACGTCAAGGCACTGGTCTACGTGGGTGCGTTCGCGCCCGACGAGGGCGAGAGCGCGCTGCGACTCGCCTCGATGTTCCCGGGCAGCATGCTGCCGGACGCGCTGCTGACCCGGCCGTTCCCCCTGCCGGACGGCACCCCCGGCGGCATCGACGGATACATCGACCCGGCCAAGTTCCACGACGTGTTCGCGCAGGATCTCCCGCGCTCCGTGACACGGCTGATGGCGGCGACCCAACGCCCCGGCTCCGTGGGCGGGTTGGGCGCCGGAAGCGGTGTCCCGGCCTGGAAGAGCCTGCCGTCCTGGTACGTGATCCCGACCGCCGACCACGTCATCCCGCCCGCGGCGCAGCGCTTCATGGCCGAGCGGGCGGGCAGCGCGACCGTCGAGGTCAAGGGTGCCTCGCACGTCGTGATGATGTCCCACCCGGACGTCGTGGTCCGCCAGATCCTGGCCGCGCACCGCGCCACCCGCTGACACCTGTCACCGCCTCCCGAGGAGCTTTGATGAGCACTGCCCCCGACACCATCGTCCTGATCCACGGTTTCTGGGTCACACCCCGTAGTTGGGAGCACTGGATCGACCGCTACGAGAAGCAGGGCTACCGCGTGATCGCTCCCGCGTACCCCGGCTTCGAGGTGGAGGTCGAGTCCCTGAACGCCGACCCCGCGCCGATCGAGAAGATCACCGCCCCGCGGATCATCGAGAGCCTGGCGAACGTGGTCCGCGGGCTCGACAGGCCGCCCGTCCTGATCGGCCACTCCGCCGGCGGTGCCTTCACGCAGGTCCTGCTCGACCATGGCTACGGCGCGGCCGGCGTCGCCATCAACTCCGCCCCCACCGAGGGCGTATCGGTGGTGCCCCTGACGCAGGTGAAGGCCACCTTCCCGGTGCTGAAGAACCCGGCGAACCATCACAAGGCCGTCGGCCTCACCCATGACGAGTGGCACTACGCCTTCACCAACACGTTCACGGAGGAGGAGTCGCGCGCGCTGTACGAGCGCTACGCGGTCCCCGCCTCGGGCCGCATCCTGTGGAACAGCGTGCTGGCCAACCTCCAGCCCGGCCACCAGGACATCTGGGTGAACTACCACAACGACGACCGCGCGCCGCTGCTGTTCCTCTCCGGCGAACTCGACCATCTGATGCCGCCCAAGGTCCAGCAGTCCAACGCCCGGCACTACAAGTCGGACACCGTCACCGAGGTGAAGGTGTATCCCGGTCAACCGCACCTCATGCCGGCCTCGCCCGGCTGGGAAGAGGTCGCGGACCACGCCCTGTCGTGGGCGCTGGAGCACGCCACCCGCTAGACGGAACCGAACGGCACGGCACGGCACGGAACAGCCCGGCCGGGGCGGACGTACGCGATCCGTCCCGGCCCGGGGGACCGCGTGCGGCCGACACCGCATACGGTGACACCGCGAACGGCTGGACGGCCCCGGTGACACCGCGAACGACCGGACCGCACAGGCGGCACCGCGGACGACGAGACTCCGGACGACGAGACAGCCGACGACGAGACCGTGAACGGGGACCGGCATGAGCGAAGCACGCATCACCCACATCGGCGGTCCGACCACCCTGATCGAGGCCGGTGGCTGGCGACTGCTCACCGACCCGACGTTCGACCCGCCCGGCCACCGCTACCGCTTCGGCTGGGGAACGTCCTCGTACAAGACGGCCGGCCCCGCGCTCACCCCGGCCGAACTCCCTCCGATCGACGCCGTTCTGCTCAGCCACGACCACCACGGCGACAACCTGGACCTCGCGGGACGGGCCCTGCTCGCCTCCGCGGACACCGTCCTCACCACGCCGTCCGGCGCCCGCCGCCTCGGCGGCAACGCGCGCGCCCTCGCTCCCTGGACGACCCACCGCCTGGAGGCTCCGGGCCGACCGGCCATCACTGTCACGGCGACCCCCGCGCGCCACGGTCCACCGCTGTCCCGCCCCTTCACGGGCGAGGTGACCGGCTTCGCCCTGCACTGGGAGGGGCAGCGGCACGGGGCCCTGTGGATGTCGGGCGACACCGTCCTGTACGACGGTGTACGGCAGGTGGCCCGGCGTCTGGACGTGGGGACGGCCCTGATGCACCTGGGCGGTGTCCGCTTCCCGTTGACCGGCCCGGTCCGCTACACGATGACGGCGGCCGAGGGCGTGGAACTCTGCCGTCTGCTCGCCCCGCGCACCGTCATCCCGGTCCACTACGAGGGCTGGCACCACTTCCACGAGAGCCGCGCGACCATGGAACGGCACCTGGCCGCCGCCCCCGAGGACATCCGGGACCGCTTCCGCCTGTTGCCCGCCGGGACGGGTGTGGACATCACCCTGTGACGGTGAACGCCTGTGCCGGTGGACGATGGCGGAAACGCCAGGTTCCCCGACGGCCGGACCGGCTGGTACGCCGCCGCACCAGAAGCTCTAGGCGCCGCCGCCCCGGGGCCCGTCCAGGGTGATGTCATCGGCGTAGTAGGTGCCCTGCGCGTACCAGCCATGCACGTAGACCGTCACGCTGGTCTGGGAGGCCTTCGTCGTGAAGGAGACGGTCAGTGGGCTGTATCCGGAGGGGGAAGTGGTCCAGGTCGAGGCACCGCCGTTCACGCCCAGGTAGACGTTGGAGCCGCGGACCCAGCCGCTGAGTGAGTAGGTGGTGTCCGGCCGTACGGCGACGGTCTGGTCGCACTGCGCGGTGTCGCTCGAACTCACCTTCCCCTGGAGGGCCTTGGAGCCCGCATGGACCGGGGAGGAGACGATCGAGCCCAGGTTGCCGGTGCACCTCCACGGCGAGAGGCCGCCCGACTCGAAGCCGGGGTCGGTCAGGACGTCGGCGGCCCCGGCCGCGCCCGGGACGACCGGCGTCGGGGCCGCCGACGCGCTCGCCCCGGGTGCGGCCGGGGTGGCGTCGGTGCGGCCGGGGATCAGGAGGGAGCCGCCGAAGCCGACGACGGCCGCCGCGACGACCGCGATCACCACGGCTGCCCGGCGCTGTCCGGGCCCGAGGCGCGGGCGGCCCGAGGAATGCGGTGGGCGGACGTCGCCGTCGGGTGCGGGACGTTCCTCCGTCTCGCCGCCGGGGACAGACTCGAGTTCCTCCGTCTCGCCGCCGGTCAGGGTGTGTGGGTCGGGTGCGGCCACGGTCTCGTGACCGCGGTAGTCCTTGTCCTGGCGTATCTCGTCGAGCAGCTGGGCCAGCGCGTCGGTGCGGCGCGGGCGCAGCACGCGGATGGGCTCCAGCGCGTGGTCGTCGTCCGATGAGCCGGACGCGGGCGGTGTGGGCATGGCACTCTCCTTCCGTCCCGTGGTGGAGACCTGAGCTGTCCCTCCGGAATTGATACGCAACGCCCGCTCCGGAGGTTCAGCCGACGCCGGCGCCCGGGGAAGCCGCGCGGTCGCCGCTGATGCGGCAGGTCCTTCACCACCGGGCTCACTCGGCGCGCTGCCCGACACGGAGGACGCTCAGGTAGCGGCGTGCCGCTCGGTCGCCCATCCGGGTGCGGACGCGTTCGGCGATCGCGTCGAGCAGGGGTTCTCGGACGCCGCGGTCGAGCCTCCGGTACAGCGACGTCGAGCGAAGGAGATCGGCGAAGCCGTCGCCGTCGAACCACTGAACGGTCGGGTACCAGCGCACGATCGTCGGGCCGAACAATCCGCCGGGATCTTCGACCGGTCCCCAGCCCTCGCCGGTGGTGCGCACGGCGCTCTCCAGCGGCGGATGGCCCCAGCCGGGGTTCCCGGGGCAGAACCGCTCGTGCAGATCGGCGGTCTCGGCGTACACCTCCGGCTCTCCCGTCCGGCGGACGACGACGTTGCCGAGCAGTGCCATCCAACCTCCGGGATTCAGCACGTCGTGCGCCCGTCGCCAGCCGGTCGACGGGTCGACCCAGTGCCACGACGACGCGGCCACGAGGACGTCGAAACGTCCACCGCCGTCGTCCCACTCCTCGAAGGTCGAGGTCTCGATCTCGACGTTGCCGAGAGCGGCGATCCGTCGGCGAGCGAGTGCGGCCATTCCCTCGCCCGGTTCGACAGCGGTCACGGAGCATCCGAGCGCCGCCAGCGAGCGCGTCGCCTGACCGGTGCCGCAGCCCACCTCCAGCACCGACGACCCTTCGTCCATGCCGGTGACCGTGACAAGGTCCGCGAACAGCTCGTCGGGGTATCCCGGCCGGACCCGGTCGTAGAGCTCCGGCACCTCGTTGAACAGCCGACCGAGGTCTTGTCGATCGAGGTCTTGTCGATCCGGGCGCGTCTTCGGGTCATCAGTCACGGGCGCACAAGCTGTGCGGCGTTTCCACCTTGCTTTCGGGCAGGGTGCCCGGTTCTTCGGGGCCGGGGTGAATGCCCGCTCGGCCGGCTTCCGTTCGCAACGTGCGCGCTCGCTCGGCCGGGTCGTAGTCCGGGCCGACGCCCTCGATCAGCACCAAGTCGCCCTCCACGTGGTCGGTGCGCAGACGCAGGATGGCCCGGTAGGCGGGAGAGTCGTACCAGGCACGGGCTTCGGCCAGGCCGGGGAACTCGATCAGCACCATGCTGCCGGGCCACGTGCCCTCCACGACCTCGACCGGCGGACCGTGGATGACGAAGCGGCCGGCGAAGGGGTCGAGGGTCGCCTGGATGCGTTCCAGGTACTCGATGATGTCGGAGTGATTCCGGCGGCTGCGGAGATGGGCGAAGCCGTAAGCGGGCACCACAGGGCTCCTTTCGTTCCGGGGTGTGCGATGACCGGAACGTAGCCGAGGGTGGTTGGCCCGTGCGATTACCTCGGAGGTAATCGCCGGGCGTCGCGTCGAGGACACGCGCCGGGGCCGGAGCCCGCCCAGGCGTTCTGCCTCTCACGGCATGTGTGCCAGGACCCCTGCTCTAGAGCACGCGCAGGACGCCGACCACCTTGCCGAGGATGCGCGCGTCGTCGCCGGGGATCGGGGCGAAGGACGCGTTGCGCGGCATCAGCCACACCTGTCCGTCCTGCCGGTGCAGGACCTTGACGGTGGCCTCGTCCTCCAGGAGAGCGGCGACGATATCGCCGTGTTCGGCGCTGTCCTGCTTGCGGACGGTCACGATGTCGCCGTCGCAGATCGCCGCGTCGATCATGCTGTCGCCGGACACGGTCAAGGCGAACAGCTCCCCCTCACCGACCACCTGACGGGGCAGGAAGTAGACGTCCTCGACCATCTCGTCGGCGAGCAGGGGCGCGCCGGCCGCGATCCGTCCGACGAGCGGCACCTCGGCCGGCTTCGAACTCCGGGCGGCGAGCTCGGGGGCCCAGGAAGGGCGCACACGGTAGGCGCGGGGACGGTGCGGGTCGCGGTAGAGCACACCCTTGTGTTCCAGGGCGCCCAGTTGGTGGGAGACCGAGCTGGTGCTGGAGAGCTCCACGGCCTGGCCGATCTCGCGCATCGACGGCGGGTACCCCTGCCGGGCGACGGACTCGGTGATGTAGCGGACGATGGCCGCCTGGCGGGCCGTCAGCTCACCTTCGACGGCCTGTACGCCCGGGGGTCGTCCCCGGCGTACTGGCGTGCTGTTCTCCATCCGCCGGCCCCTCCGTACATGATCCTCGCGGAACCCGACCCTAACCCGCGATCCCGTGCGCGGGGAACGCCGGGATCGGAAACGCCGGCTGCCGGGACGCGGAGGGGACTTCTCGACAGCCGGGCCGGCGGCGCCCGGCGTCGAGCGCGGGGTCGCCGACCCGTCACCAGTGCGGCGTGGGCACGGTCGGCGAGTCGTCGTCGCCCTCGCGCAGCGGGCGCGGAGGCTGGTCGAGGATCTCGCGTGCCGTGGTGCCGGCGCCACCGCCTCGGCGCCGCCGGGCACGCACCCGGTGGCCGAGCACGGTGAAGCGCTCGAAGAGCAGGACGAATGCGCCTTTGGCCGGTTTCACAGTGATTCCTTCCGAGGGGGTCTGGGAAACTCCATCGCACATCTGAACAATGGACACAGCAGCGGCTGCTGAGGTCTTGTGGCTGATGAGGGGGCTGGGTGGGCGGCATCGGTGAGGACGGCACGGTTCCGGTCCTGCGTACGGCGGCGGGGTGGCCGTCGCACGAAGCGCAGTTGTCCGAGGACGCCGTCCGGGTGTTCCGGTGGGTGAGCGACCAGGGATCGTGCGACGCGGGGACGCTGGGCGCGACGCTGGGGCTGCCGGAGAGCCGGGCGGCCTCGGCGGTGGCGACGCTGACCGAACTCCTGCTGCTGCGCCGTCTGCCCGGGGACCCCGACCGGTTCGTGGCGATGGCGCCGGACGCGGCCCTCGCCGCGCTGGTCGCGCCGCGGGAGGCGGGGTTGCGCCGGCAGCTCGCCGAGATCGATCGGCTGCGGGCAGAGCTTTCCCTCCTGGCGCCGTTCTATACGGAAGGCCGGCGGCAGTGGCAGGGGCGGGCTCCGCTGACGGAGATCACGGACCTGAAGACCGTCGTGGGAATGATCACCGAGGCGACCATGCGGTGCCGGAAGGAGGTCCGCACCTGTCACCCCGGCGGCGGCCGCTCCCCGGCGCTGCTGGAGCAGGCGTTCGTGCAGGACCGCGACATGCTGCGCCGCGGCATACGGATGCGCACCCTGTACCAGCACACCGCCCGCTACCACCTGCCCACGCAGGAGTACGCGCGGCGGATGACCGACGAGGGCGCCGAGATCAGGACGCTGAGCGAACTCTTCGGCCGCATGGTCGCCTTCGACGGGGAGACGGTGTTCATCCCGCACCAGGACGACCTGGACGCGGCCATCGTCATCCAGGAGCCGTCCACGGTCTCCTATCTCTGCGCGACCTTCGATCACGCCTGGTCCCTGGCCGAGCCCTATCAACCGGCCTGGACGGAGAGTTCGGCGCGGGACGAGGTGAAGCAGGCGATCGTCCGGCTGCTGGCCGAGGGCATGAAGGACGAGATGGTGGCCCGGCGGCTCGGGATGTCGCTGCGCACCTGCCGCAAGCACATCGCCGAGATCATGGAGCAGTTGGGCGCGGCCAGCCGCTTCCAGGCCGGATATCTGGCCCGTGTGCAGTCCTCCGGTCCGGCCTCGGCCACGACGGGCGGAGCCTGACAGCCCTGCCGGGGCGAGCCTCGGGCCGCTGAGGGCCGGGCGACGCGCCGATACCGATACCGGTGCCGATACGGATACCGGTGCCTGTACCTGTACCCGTGCCGGTGCCTGTACCCGTGCCGGTGCCTGTACCCGTGCCGGTGCCGGTGCCGGTGCCGATATCGATCCCGGTGCGGAGCCGGCCTCACCCGTCACGACACGTCGGCCGCCCCAGCACGGCCGTGGCCACCGTCGTCGGCCTCCTGATCCCGCTCCCAGGAGATCGCGGACTCGGCCCGGGGTCCGTCGTTCGGATCAGGTGGCGGCGGAACCCGGCGCCTTGCCGGCCGGCCCGGGCGGGCCCCGCGTCCCGCCGTGTGATCCGGACGACAGGCCCTAGCACCGCTCTCCCGACGCGGCTGCCTGCTCGCGGGCGAACAGCAGGGTCAGCCAGGGCAGTTCGTAGCGCACCGCTTCCGGGGCCGTGGTCGTGTGCGCGGTCACCTCGGGCAGGGACGGCGGTGGCAGGACGCCGACGTCGATCAGCTCCTCCAGGGAGCGCTGCGCGTCCCGTCCGGCCTTGCCCAGGACGCGGGCGGCGGAGGGGAGGGTGAAGGAGACGTCCGGCAGTGCGGCCAGCGCGTGGAGGGAGTCACGGACGGGAACGGGCAGCCGGGCCCAGGCCCCGGCGAGACGGGCGCGGACCCCGAGGCCGCCGGACGCGAGTTCGTCCAGCGCCTCCCGAGGGTGTTCGAGGCGGTCCGCGTACTGGCCGAGCGGCATGTGGCGCAGCACGGACAGGCGGTTTCCGGCCGCTCGCAGAGCGAACGGGAGGAACCCCGTGGCGGCGACGACACGTTCCGCCGCCGCGCGCTCGGCGGCCAGCCGGGGCCGACCGATGATTCCTCCGAGCAGGTCCCGTGCCTCCTCGGGGGACAGCGGCGGGAGTTCCACCCGGTGCGCGCACTCCAGGCAGGGCAGCCGGCCGCGGGAGGTGACCAGCGCGGCGGCGCTGCCCGACGGCGGCAGCAGCGGGCCGAGGGCGGTGGCGTCGGGGGCGTCGTCCAGGAGCAGCAGGATCCGGCGCCCGGACAGCCAGGAGCGCCAGACGGTGGCGGCCTCCTCCCGGTCGGCGGGCAGCCGCTCGGTGCAGCCGAGGGATCGGGCCAGCTCCGCCAGTACCGACGCCCAGGGACGCGTCGAGCCGTCCTCGGCGCACAGCCGGGTGGCGACCACGCCGTCGGGGTAGTGCGCGGCGAGACGGTGCGCGACACGTACGGCGAAGGCCGACTTGCCGACGCCGACCGCGCCGGTGACGAGGACCGGGGGGCCGCCCTCGGTCTCCAACCGGGCCCGGACGGCCTCCAGTTCCCCTGTGCGCCCGGTGAAGTCGGCGAGGTCCGGCGGGAGCAGCAGCCGTGATCCGGTGGGGCCGCCGCACGGCCGGGGCGGGGCCATGTCGTCCAGCAGGGAGCGGTAGGCGCCGTGCAGCGCCGCACCGGGCTCCAGGCCCAGTTCCCGGGACAGCCGCTGGCGGCAGTCGTCGTAGGCGGCCAGCGCCTCCGTTCTGCGGCCCACCTGGTGCAGCGCGGTGAGCTGGGCGGCGCGCAGCCGCTCCCGCAGCGGGTGGCGGCTCACCATCTCGTCCACGCTGTCCGCGACCGGGCCCGGGTCACCGATCTCCAGCTGCGCCTCCGCCCAGGCCTCGTAGACGGCCAGTCGCCGGGCGTGCTGCCGTTCGACGGCGGCGCGCAGCACGTCGGCCCGGGGGGCCAGGTCGCTGAAGGGGTCGTGCCGCCACAGGTCCAGCGCCTGGCGGTACGTACGGGCCGCGTGACTCGGCGCGCCCGCGCGCGCCTCGGTGTCGCCGCGCCGGGCGAGTTCGTCGAAGCGCAGGGTGTCGCATTCCTCCGCGGTGAGGTGCAGTACGTAGCCGCCGGGACCGTGGCTCAGCCGGCCCAGGTCGTCGGGGTCGAGCACGCGGCGCAGGACCGACACGTACGCCTGAAGGTTCTTGCGGGCCGTACGGGGCGGGTCGTCCGGCCAGAGGGCGTCGGTCAGTTCCTCCACCGACACCGGCGTGTTGGGGCGAGTGAGCAGGACCGCCAGGACGAGGCGCTGCTTCAGCGGTCCGAGCGCGAGCGGCAGACCACCGCGGGAGGCCCGCAGCGGCCCGAGGAGGGTCAGCCGTAAGGGGGCGGCGGTTTCACGGCCGATTTCACCGGCCGGCTCTCGCGGAATTCCGGGAGCCGATGCCGTGCCGCGGGTTTCCGTGAGTGCTTCGGCCATCTCGCCCCCTCAGCCCCTTCCCCAGCCGGTGTCGTCGGAGGTCTGACAGAGGAAGGGAATTCTGTGCACGAAAGCCTCCGAGGAGCGGCAGGGGGTGAGGGAATCCGCGAGGAGCCGTGAACCCTTCGGGAATTCGGTGGAATTCCTTCGGCCTTCACAGGATGCGCACGGGCCGGTTCCGGGGCCATGGACTCGAGGATGGCTCAAGGTGCATGCAGCAACACACCCGCCGGGATAAAGAGCGAACAAGTGCACAAATCTGCTCGAATCGACCGGCCGTGCCGCGGTCCGCCCCCACGGCCGGTCCGCCCCGCGCCGCGTACCGGCTCCGAACCGTCCGCCAACCACGACCGAACCGGCGCACCGCACGCTGAGCCCGCACGTCCCGGTGGCCTACGGAGGTGACGAGATGCGGCTGGCCGAGATCATCGAGCTACGTCCGGTGCCGGCGGCCGGGCTCCTCGCCACCCTCACCAGGCGCTGCCCGCTGAGCTGCGCCCACTGCTCCACCTCGTCGGGGCCGCGCGGCGAGGACACCCCGGCCGAGGCGCTGCGCCGCTTCGTCGGCGGCTTCGCCCCCGGCGACCGTCCGGAGGTCCTCATGCTCACGGGGGGCGAGCCGCTGCTGCGGCCCGCGCTCGTGACGGACCTCGCGGAGCTCGCGACGGCGGCCGGAACGCGTACGTCGGTCCTGAGCGGCATGTTCTTCGCCGCCGACGGCCGGGTCCCTGACCGCATCCTGCGCGCCCTGCGGCACGTCGCCCACTTCTCGGCGAGCATCGACGTGTTCCACGAACGCGAAGTACCGCGCGCCGCGGTCTTTCGCGCGATGCACCGCATCAGGGAAAGCGGAATCGACGTGAGTTTCCACGTGGCGGGAACACCGGCGGACGACGCCTATCTCGCGGACATCACCGCGTCCATTCGTACGGAATTCCACGACCAGGCGGCCGTCCTGGTCAATCACATCCGGCCGGTGGGCCGGGCGGCGGGCTGGGCGTCCGCGCGGACCGTCCGGTTCCGGGACACCGCGGAGGAGAGTTCCTCCGGGGCGCCCCCGGCACCGTGCGCGATGGCCGCCTGGCCGACCGTGGCCTTCGACGGCACCGTCGCGGCCTGCTGCAACCAGCGCGTGGTGGACGCCCGCCCCGTCCCGGAACACCTGCGCCTGGGGCACATCGCACGGGACGACTGGGCCACGATACGGCGCCGCTGCCAGGCCTCTCCCGTGCTGCGCACCATCCGTACGGCCGGAGTCGGATCGTGCGCGGACTGCCGAAGTCTGGCCCGGCGGCCCGCGGCCCTGGACGCGGCCGAACGGTCCGGTTCGCGCCCAGCGGCCGGTGCGATGGACGCGCTCGGCGCCCGGCTCCAGCACGACGCGGGGGCCGCCTCACTGCTGCGACGGTACGGAAGCGACCGGTACGCACCGCTCGTGCTGCTCGGAGGTCCCGGGGACGAGGAGGTGTCCGGGTGAGCCCGTCGGCCGTCGCGAGCCTGCGACTCGAACTGTCCCTCGTACGGCCCGTGCTGTGGACCGCCACCGCGCGCATGTGGCGAACCGACTCCGGGCTCCCCGGCCGCTACCGGCGCTACCTGTGCGCCATGCACCAGGTGATCCGCGCCTCCGTTCCGCTCATGGAGCGGGCCGCCACCCGCTGCGAAGCGCTGCCGCGGGACCCGGTGGCGCGCCCCCTCGCGCGGTACCTGCGGGCGCACGCCGAGGAGGAACGAGGCCACGACGACTGGCTGCTCACCGACGCCGCGGCGGCCGGGACTCCGCCGGACGAGCTGACCGGCACCGTGCCGCCGGCCCATGTGGCCGCCCTGGTGGGGGCCCAGTACTACTGGATCGAGCACAGTCATCCGGTGGCCCTGCTCGGCTACATCGCGGTACTGGAGGGCAACGCGCCCGCGCCCGGCCTGGCCGGCCGGCTGGCCCGCGAGACCGGGCTGCCGCCGGCCGCCTTCGAGACCGTACGCCTCCACGCGGACCTCGACGACGGACACGGCGCCGACCTGGACCGGCTGATCGAGCGGCTGCCCCTGGACGCCGCGCAGCGTTCCCTGGTCGCCGTCAGCGCGCTGCACACGGTCGCCTCCCTCGCCGAGCTGTTCGACCGCATCACCGCGGTACCAACCGAATGGGAGAGCACCGATGACTGACCCCGCACCCGATCGCGACCGCCTCCGCGCGCTGGAGGACGCCGGGTTCCCTCTGCACAGCCTCTCCCCCGAGCAGCGAGAGGTGCTCCAGGACCTCAGCGCACAGGAGCTGACCCTGCTGCTGGGCCTGAAGGAGCGACTGGACGCGGCCGAGCCGGAGGTGCAGGCGCACAGCGAGATCGCCGGCGGAGCGCTGTTCTGATGACGGGCTCGATGACCGGCGGCACGCGCGTGAAGTGCCCGCGGTGCCCCGAACCCCCGCCGGACGGCGCGGCGTTCTGCCCCCGGTGCGGAACCGCGTGCGTGGCCGCGGGCGACGCCGCCGCGGCCGAGGAGCGCCGGGTGGTGACGGTGCTCTTCTGCGACCTCGTCGGATCCACGGCCCTGTCCGGGCGGCTCGACCCGGAGACCCTGCGCACGGTCACCCTCCGGTACTTCGCGCTGATGCGGGCGCGGATCGAGGAGCACGGCGGCACGGTGGAGAAGTTCATCGGCGACGCGGTGATGGCGGTGTTCGGGGTGCCCGTGCGCCACGAGGACGACGCCCACCGGGCGCTCGCAGCGGCGCGCGGCATGGTCACCGGCCTCGACGGGCTCAACGCCGAGCTGGAGCGCGAGCACGGCGTACGGCTCGCCGTCCGCATCGGTGTGAACACCGGTGAGGTCGTCGTGAGCGTCGATCCCGCCGCCCGGCAGGCCCTCGTCTCCGGCGAGGTCGTCAACATCGGGGCCCGGCTCGAACAGCACGCCGGCGCGGGGGACATCCTGATCGGCCCCGCCACACTCGACGCCGCCGGTCCCTCGGCGGTCACCGAATCCGCCGGATCACTGTCCCTCAAGGGCGTCGGAGTCCCCGTCCCGGCCCACCGCCTGGTCGCACTCCACGAGGACGACCCGGAGCGGGTACGCCGGTTCGACACCCCCTTCATCGGGCGGGAGCAGGAACTGGCCGAACTCCGCCTGCTGTCGCGCAAACTGGAGACGGACCCGCGCTCGCACCTGGTGACCGTCTACGGCGAGGCGGGCCTCGGCAAGACGCGCCTGCTGCGCGAGTGGCTGCGGGACTGCCCGGCGTACGGCGAGGGCCGGTGCCGGCCCTACGGCGAGTCCGGCTCCCTGTCGCCGCTCGCCGAAGCGGTACGCCAGGTCCTCGGCGCCGTCGGCGAGGACCTGGCCCTCGCCGCGCTGCCGGCCCCCGAGCGCACGGAGGCGGAACAGGCGCTGCGCCTGCTGCGGACCGGCCTCCTCGCGGACGGCACGCCCAGCCCTTCGGCGGACGACACCCTCATGGCCCTGGCCTGCCTCCTGGACGCGCTGTCCCGTGAGCGGCCCGTGGTGCTGGTGCTGGACGACTGTCACTGGGCGTCCGGGCCGCTGCTCGACCTGGCGGACCGGCTGCTGGACGAACTCGACCGCTCCCCCGTGGCCCTGGTGTGCGTCGCGCGGCCCGAGCTCCTGGAGACCCGTCCCGGCTGGGGCAGCGGGCGGATGCGGTCCGCGTCGCTGCTGCTCACACCACTCACCCGGGAGGAGGCCGCCGCACTCGCCGGGGAACTGGTCGAGGTGGCGGCCCACCGGCAGGACGTGCTGGAGGGCGCGCTCGACCGCGCCGAGGGCAATCCGCTGTACCTGGAACACCTGACGGCGATGGCCGCCGAGTGCGACGACCTGCCGCTGACCGTGCATGCCCTGCTCGGCGCCCGCATCGACGCGCTGCCCCCCGAGGAGCGGACGCTGCTGCAGGTGGCCGCCGTCCTGGGAAGGGAGTTCCAGCGCGCCGACCTGACCGAACTGGCCACCGCCGAGGAGCCCGGGGACCCGGCGGAGTCCCCCGGCGGTCTGCTGCGCGGCCTCGTGCGACGGCGGCTCATCGAGACCGGTGGCCGCGCCCGGTCCACCGGCTCCGTACTCCGGTTCGGCAGCGCGCTGGTGCAGGAGACCGCGTACCGCGGGATGGCCAAGAAGGTACGTGCCCGGCGCCACGAGCACGCCGCCCGGGTCCTCGTCCGCCACGACGCGGGCGATGCCGCCGTCGGCTCCCATCTGGCCCGCGCCCACCGTCTGCTCACCGAACTGGGCATCCACGACGGCGACACCGACGCGTTGCGGACTCGCGCCGCCGCTCTGCTCACCCGGGCCGGTACGGCCGCCCTGGCGCGCTCCGACCTGCCGTGGGCCGACGACCTGCTCACCCAGGCCCTGGACCTGGCCGCGCCCGGCGAGCCCGTCGCCCGCGCGGCCGCCCGCCGGCTCGGCGAGACGAAGGCCGCCCGCGGTGAGCCCGAGCGCGGCCGGGAACTGCTGGCGGACGCGCTCGACGCGGCGGACCGGGCCGGGGATCCGCTGGACGCCGCCCACGCCCGGCTCGCGCTGACCGCGCTCGACCCCCGGCACGGTTCCGCCGCCGAGGTGGCGGAGGCCGCCCTCCCGCTGTTCGCCCGGGCGGGCGACGACCAGGGAATCGCCCGTGCCTGCGTCCGTATCGCCCAGGACCGTCAGCGGCGCGGACTGCACGCCGAGGCCGAGGAACTGCTCCAGCGGGCCCTGGAACACGCCGACCGCGCCGACGCCGAACCCGAACGGGCGCTGGCGCTCGGCGCGGTCGGTATCTCCCTGTGGCGCGGACCCACCCCGGTCGGGCGCGCCGTCGGGCGCTGCGAGGAACTGCTGTCGGCCCACGGCGCCGGCCGGCCGACCGTGCGCGCCACGCTGGGCTGCCCGCTCGCCGTGCTCCTGGCGCTGCAGGGCCGGCACGAGGAGGCACACGTGCGGCTCACCGAGGCGGCGCGGCTGGCCCGCGGCCTCGGCTACGCGGAGAGCGCGTTGTTCATCCCGCTGTTCGCCGCGGAGGTCGAGGCCCTGAGCGGTACGCCGGCCCGTGCTCTGCCGCTGCTGGAGGAGGCGGAACGCGCGGGCCGTGAACTGGGCGCCACGGGCGTCCTGCCCGGCATCGCCCGGGAGCGGGCGCGGATCCTGCTGGACCGCGGAGAGCCGGCGCGGGCACTGGCTCTGCCGGACCCCGAGCGGTCCGCGCTGCCTCCGGCCGAGTCCGCCGACGCCTACGGACTGCGGGCCCGTGCCCTGGCGCTCGCCGGTGAGCCGGACCTGGCGCGTGTCTGCGCGGGCCGGGCCGTCGCCGCGGCGGGTGAGACGGACTCCCCGGTCGTACGGGGTACCGCGGCCCTCGACCTCGCTCACACGCTGCGCGCACTCGGCCTGGCCGCGGACGCGGCGCGGGAAGCGCACACGGCACGGGGACACTTCGCCGCCAAGGGACACCGGCCGGGCACGGACCGCGCGTCCGTGTTCGCCGACGAGACGACGGCCACGGTCCGGGGCGCGGAACGCCCGGCCGGACGGGAAGGCGGGACCGGATGACCACAGGAACGGCGGGAGGGCTCACCTGGAGCCTGCGTGACCGCTCCCCCGAGGACCTCACGATGCTCGCCGACACGGTGCCGGACCTGCCCGCCGATCCCTCGGCGTGGTCGGACGGCGCCGGGGTGCGGGTGTGCGTGGTCGACACGGGGGTGGAGTGCGGCCACCCCTCGGTCGGCACCGTCCAGGGTTCGTACGAGGTGGCGCAGGCCCCCGACGGAGGCCTGCGCGTCGTCGACAGCGGCCCGCTGCCCGACGGCGCCGGCGACGGCTGCGGGCACGGAACGGCGTGCGCCGGCATCGTCCGGCGCGTGGCACCGGACTGTGAGCTGTACAGCGTGCGGGTGCTGGGCGAGGGCTTCACCGGCACGGGCGAAGCCCTGCTCACCGGGTTGCGGTGGGCCGTCGACCAGGGTTTCGACGTGGTCAACCTCAGTCTGTCCACGACCCGTCCGAAGTTCCTCGAAACGCTGCGGGCCCTGGCCGACCAGGCGTTCTTCACCGGGACCACGCTCGTGGCGTCCGCCCACAACACACCGGTGGAGAGCTTCCCCTGGCGGTTCTCGTCCGTCATCTCGGTCGGTACGCACCGCGAGGACGACTCCGGGCTCTTCCTCTACAACCCCGCGCCACCCGTCGAGTTCTTCGCACCGGGCCAGAACGTGCAGGTGGCCTGGACGGGCGGCAAGACCATCCGCACCACGGGCAACAGCTTCGCCACCCCCTTCATCAGCGGGATGTGCGCACGCCTGCTCGGCACGCACCCGAAGCTGACACCGTTCCAGATCAAACACGCGCTCTACCTCTCCGCCGCGAACGTGCGCATCGGCGAACCAGGAATCAGAGGTGACTCATGACCCAGTCCCCCGGCCTCGTCCCCGCCACAGGCGTGGATCCCGCGACAGGCGCCGGCAGCGCGGAGCACGATCTGCTGCAGTCCGTCGTCGACACCGCGCGGGCCATCTTCGGCGCCGCGGCCAGCTCCGTGCTGCTGCACGACCGGGAGACCGACGAGCTGGTCTTCCAGGCCGTGGCCGGGGAGGGAGAGGACTCCCTCGTGGGCTCGAGGTTCCCCGCGGGGCGGGGCCTGGCGGGCTGGGTGCTCGTCTCGGGTGAACCCATGATCGCGGACGACCTCCGGGAACAGAGCATGTTCGCCGAGGACGTCGCGAAGTCGACCGGGTACGTGCCGAACGCGCTGATGGCGGCGCCGCTCGCGCACCGCGACCGGGTGCTCGGCGTACTCGAAGTGCTCGACCCCGCCGAGCAGTCCCGTTCCAGCCTCTCCGAACTCGACCTCCTGGCCCTCTTCGCCCGGCAGGCCGCGGCGGCTCTCGCGGTCATCGCCGACCGGCGCCACGAGGAGACGCCGTCGGCGGTCCGCGCCCGGGGCCTGGAACTGCTGGCCGCGCTACGGGACGTACTGCTCGACGGAGTACCGCCCCAGGGGTCGTACGAGGGGTGAGGTGGGACCGGGGCTGCCGCCGCGCTTTCGGGGGCGGCCCCGGCCCCCGCATTCCCGCCGGGACTCGGGGAACAGCCCCTTGGCGAACAGCCTCCGGAATTCAGTGTGCCGCCGATTCCACGGCGTCGGCGGCACGACTCTCGCTCTTGCCCTCGGCGAGCAGGCCGCCGATCTCCTCGGCGCGCGCCCGCAGTCGGGGATCGCGTGCTGTCGTCTCGACCGCGGCCCGCAGTTCCGCAGCGGGAGCGCCCGGCTCCGGCAGCCTGCGGGCGACGCCGGCGCGCAGGCAGGCGGCGGCCAGGACCTGCTGTTCCGAGCCGTTGGGGGCGACGAGCAGGGGTTTGCCGTGAAGGAGGGCGGCGAGTACGGGGGCGGAGGTCGCGTTCGTCAGGACGAGGTCGGCCCGGTCGACGAGCGGCCCCATCCAAGGGCGGCGGCCGACGATCAGGTCGGCGTCGGCGGCGGCCTCGGGCGCGCCCGACCGTCCCAGTTCCACGACGGCCCGGTAAGTGCCCGAGGCGAAGGCCGCGTTGAGCCGCGGCCAGAGGGAAGCGCCGCCGAAGGTCCGGCCGAGATGGACGTAGGCCAGGGGTTTGGAATCCGGCAGCGGTTCGGTGGACGAAGGCTCCGGCTCCCACCAGCAGGGGCCGGCATGCCGTACGGCCGGGGGCAGTTCGGCGCCGGCCGGTTCCAGAGCGGGGTGGCCGCGCAGCAGGAAGGCGGTGCCGAGCAGCGGGGTGTCGGGGTGGCGGTCGTGCCGTGGTGCGAGGCTGGCAGCTTCTCGTACCGCTTGATAGTGCTTCAGGGTCTCCGTCAGCCGCCACGCGCGGTCGTGCGTGTCCGCCGGGCCGGTGCCTCCGGAGCGGTAGGGCCACAGGTGTGCGGTGAGTCCGAGCACCACGACCGGCAGGCCGGCGGCCTCGGCGGCCACGAGCGCGCCGTGGCAGAGCACGGAGGTGACCAGGACGTCGGGCCGCAACCGCCGCACCGCCCGCGCCACCTCGGTGTACTGCTCGGGGCCGCGGACCGTCCAATGGGTCACCGACACGGCTGTGGCGTCGGTGACGGCGGACACCTCCAGGCCCGCCGCGGTCGTCGGCGGAGCGGCTCGCGGCCCGGCGAGGACGTGCACCGTATGGGCGCGGCGGCGCAGTTCGCGGCCGACCGCGAGGGCGGGGTACAGGTAGCCCGGGTCGTTGAGCGGGCACAGCAGCACGTTCATGTCAGCCGTCCCCCGGCAGTGGAAGGCCCAGATAGTGGGCGAAGAAGGCCATGACGTCCGCGTAGAGGCGGGCGCTGCGCGAGGTGGCACGCGCGCCGTGTCCGACGCCGTGCTCGGTGCGCAGCACGACCGGCGCGTCACCGGTACCGGCCCATTGCAGGGCGGCGCACATCTTGCGTGCGTGCGCGGGGTCGACGCGTGTGTCGCTGTCGAAGACGGCCAGCAGCACGGCCGGGTAGCGCGCGCCCTCACGGACCTGGTGGTAGGGCGAGTACGACAGGAGACGGGTGAACTGAGCGGGGTCCGCGGCGCTTCCGTACTCGTCACGCCAGCTCGCCCCCATCCCCGACAGTTCGTAGCGCACCATGTCGAGCAGGGGTGCCGCGCAGACGACGGCCGCGTAGGTCTCCGGACGGCGGGTGAGCGCGGCGGCGGCCAGCAGGCCGCCGTTGGAGCTGCCGAGGACGCCGAGCCGGCCGGGCGCGGCCCATCCGTCACGGAGCAGACGGTCCGCCGCGGCGTCGAAGTCGTCGAAGGTGTTGTGCTTGTGCTCGCGGCGCCCGGCCCGGTGCCACTCCTCCCCTTCCTCTCCCCCGCCTCGCACACAGGCCACCGCGTACACCCCGCCCGCGCGTACCCAGGGCACGGCCTGTGGGGTGAAGCCGGGGGTCATCGAGGCGCCGAAGCCGCCGTAGCCGGTGAGGACGGCGGGGCGGGGTCTGTCGGGGCGGCCCGTGGGGGACATCACGAACATGCGCACCTCGGTGCCGTCGCGGGAGCGCAGGACCTCCTGGGTGACGTTCACGCCCTCGGCGGGGGCCACCGCCGGGAAGTGGCCGGGCCAGGGACTCAGACGTCCGGCGGCGGCGTCGTAGTGCAGGACGACGGCGGGTGTGACGTGGTCGGTGTACGTGAACCAGAGTTCGTGGCCAGGATTTTGACGTGCGGTCAGGGACGTGATCGTCCCCCGTCCGGGCAGGGGCACGGTCCCGGTCGGGGTGCCGGTGCGGGCGTCGTGCAGGGTCAACTCGCCGACGGCGTGCCGGGTTCGTACGACCGCCAGCAGGGTCCGGTCCAGCGCCGGGCCGTCCAGGACCGCGAAGTCCTGCAGTACGGTGCCGGGTTGCTCGGGGACCAGGGTGCGCCAGCGGCGCGGATCCGTGGCGTCGCGAGGCGCTGCGGCGATCCGGCCGCGCGGCGCGCCGACGGTGGTCCTCAGCAGCAGCGGTCCCCCGCCCGGCCTGAGGCGGACCGCGGTGTGGCCGTCGGCGCCGTGCTGGAGGCGGCGCAGGTCCGGCCGGCGGGGACCGGTCCCGGTCAGGTCGGCGGTCCAGAGATCGGTGCGCGGGGAGGTGCCCTCGCTGGCGCCGACGACCAGGAGCCGGCCGTCGGGTGCGGTGGCCACGGTGTAGTACTGGGTGTCCGACCGTCCGGCCCCGAAGATCTCCGCGTCCTGGTCGGCCGGTGTGCCGACCTGGTGCAGATACACGCGGCGGCGGGGTCCCGCCCCGGCGGCCGTGTGCCCGGACGGGAGGCGGCGTACGTAGTAGAAGGCCCTGCCGCCCGGCAGCCATGCCACGGGGGAACGGCGGACCCGGTCCACGGGCCCGTCGAGCGTCTCGCCCGTCGCCGTGTCGAGCACACGCAGCACCGAGTGCTCCGTTCCGCCCGAGGACAGCTGGACGGCGACGAGGTCGCCCTCCCAGGAGGGTTCGAAGGCGTCGAGGACCGTCGTACCGGACGGATCGGTGTCCAGCGGGTCGAGCAGGATCCGCGTCCGGCCGGCCTCGCGCACGGCCAGCGCGGCGAGTTCGCGCCCGGGTTCCCTGCGCAGGTGGAACTCCCGCCCGCCGCGCGCCACCGGCGGACGGGCGCCTCCTGCGGCGAGCAGGGCGGTCATCCGCGCGAGCAACGCGTCCCGGGCCGGCCAGCGGGCCTCCTCCTCGGCGTAGAGCAGATCCTGGGCGGCGCACCACGCGGCGGTGGCGGGGTCCTGCGGATCCTCCAGCCAGCGGTAGGGGTCGGTCACCCGCACTCCGTGGATGATCTCCTCCGGTCCGCTGCGGGGGGCCGGCGGGTAGGTGTACGGGGCGGGCGCCGGCCTGGCGTCGCGGGGCGGGGACTGGGTCATCGCGGCGCTCCAGGGAGAACGGATCACGTCGGTCACGTGGAGGGGGACGGGCTAGGCGTCACCGGTGCCCGGGCGTTGCGCGGGGGACGCCGGAGACGGGTCCTCGGGCGTGGAGCCGTCGGCCGGGGCCGGTTCGCCGTGCGCCTCGACCGCCGGCCGCTCGGCACGGCTCGTACCCGCGAGGGCCGGAGTGTTCAGGAAGCCGGAGGCAGCGATGGTGTCCGCGGGCTCGGGCACGTCCGGGAGGCCGACGGGGCGGACCCTCTTCACGTCGGCCGCGACGGCGCCGAGGTGGGACCCGAGGTGGGACCCGAGGTGGGACCCGAGGTGGGACTTCTTCACGTCGGGCGCCACGGCGTCCACAGTGGACTTCTGCGCGTCGGCCGCGACGGCGCCGAGGCCGGTGTCCTTCGCCTCGTCCGCCACGGCGTCGACGCCGGGCTTCGCGTCGTCCGCCACGGCGTCGAGGCTGGTCTCGCGCAGCAGGGGCACGGAGGACACCACCGTGACGACGGCCGCTGTCCCGGCGAGTGCCAGCCAGGTGTGGCTCGCCCCCAGGGAGTCCACGAAGGAGCCGGCCAGGAGCGGTCCCAGGGAGGCGAGACCGGCCATGACCAGTCCGGTCGCGGTGCTGACCCTGCCGAGCAGGTCCCGTGGCGCGAGCACCAGCATCGCGCGGCCCACGACGATGCCCGCGGGCGGGCTGAAGAACACGACCACGACCAGCACGGGGCCGATCGTCCAGGGGTGCGTGGTCCCGGCGAACACGGCGAGGCCGATCGCCCAGACGGCGCCGATGAGCAGGAACAGACGGGCGGCGGTGATCCTCTTGATCAGCCATGGCGCCGCGGCGGCGCCCAGCATCGCCCCGATGCCCGCGCAGCCCATCACCGCTCCGATCGCCGTCCCGCCGGCGCCGCTCTGCCGCAGGGAGACGACCATGGTCGTCTGGGCCGCCGCCGAGACGACGTTGATGCCCGCGGCGAACAACAGCGCTGCCAGGAGGGTCCGTTGGTGCGTCAGCCACCGGAGCCCGGCCGTGAGCCGGTCGTCGCGGTCGGTGGCGGCCACCGGGCGAGGGGGTTTGGTGGCGATCCGCAGCAGCAGGACGGCGGACACACCATAGGAAAGGGCGTCGGCGGCGAACGGCAGCATCGGATCCATCGTGTACAGCCAGCCGCCGAGGAACGGGCCGAGGAGCGAGCTCGTCGCGATGGCGGCCTGGCTGCGGCTCAGCGCGTCGGTGAGGTCCTTCTCCGGGACCACGTCGCGGACGGCGATCGTGGCGGCCGGCGCGAAGAGCGCGGTGGCCGCGCCCTCGACCACGGCGACGCCGAGGAGGTGTGCCTGCCCGAGATCTCCCAGTGCCGACGCCAGGGGAATGCTGGCCAGCGCCACGAGCCGCAGCAGATCGGTCCCGACCATGATCATCCGCCGGTCGAGCCGGTCGGCGAGCTGGCCCGCGGGCAGGCGCAGCAGGGTCCGGGTCACCAGCGAGAAGGTCGCGACCGTACCGGCTTGTGCCGCGCTGCCGCCGATGGAGAGGACGAGCAACGGGAAGGCGAGCAGGGACAGTTGAGAGCCGAGGGTGGACAGGGTCGTACTGAGCCAGTAGCGGCGGAAGTCGGCGTTGGTCCGCAGGATGCCGGCGCTCTTCACCCCAGCCGCCCGACGGCGTGGAGACTGTCCAGGACTCCGGCGTCGACCCGGTCCTGGAAGACGGCGCGGACGGCGGCTTCCTCGTCGTACTGGTAATGGTCGTGGCAGCTGACCCAACGGCCCTTCGTCTGCTCGGCGTCGAGATAGCCGTCGGTGATGGTGCCGACCTCCATGCCGGGCTTGCCCGCGGTCTCCCAGCAACTGGCCAGGACCCCATCGGCGTTGACGACCGCGCCGTAACGGCCGTCGGCGAAGGAGCAGGCCTGGCAGGGGACATGGGCGCGCGGACGGGCCACCGTGAAACCGAGTTCCAGCGCGCGGGCGTGCCAGCGGACGAAGTCGTCGACGAGGCCGTTCTCGTGCAGCAGGTTGTTCGCGTAGCCGACGCCGACGTCGCCGACGCGGGCGAAGTGGATACCGCAGCGGGCCGGATCGAGACGTGCGCCGAGCCGTTCGACCAGGTCGTCCACGCCGTGGCTGTTCAGGTGCGAGACGTTGACCCGCAGCATCCAGCGCAGGGACGTCTTCTCGATGGCGCGCGCGATGTTGGAGACGATGACGTCGAAGGTGCCGCCTCCGGAGCGGCGTACCCGGATGGCGTCGTGGTCGGCCCGGTCGCCGTCGAAGGTCACCTGCACGGAACCGAGGCCCGCGGCGTTGAGCTCCTTGGCGACCAGCGGGGTGAGCAGGGTGCCGTTGGACGTCATCGACGCGGTGAGGGCGCCGAGTTCACCGGCCCTGGTCAGCAGGTCGCGGCAGCCTCGCGGGTTGAGCAGCGGCTCGCCGCCGAAGAGCAGCAGCGACAGCTTGTCCATGCCGGCCGCGGTCATGCGTTCCCGGGTGAAGTCCAGGACCTGTCCCACGGCTTCGGGGGTCAGCCGGGCGTGCCGGATGCGCGGCGGCCGGCTTCCGCCCTTGGGGTCCTGTGCGGTGTTCTGGAAGCAGTAGCCGCAGCCGAGGTTGCAGTCCGTGCTGGTGAGCACGGTCAGCGAGTACGAGGTGTAGGGCTGTACGTCGTACAGGCCCGCCTCGCGGAGATAGCGTTCGGCGGAGGGCCGCAGGGTGCCGTCGGCCTCCACCTGGCCGGGACGCATCAGCGCGTATCCGCCCGCGCCCAGGAACCACCACCCCCTGTCGGCCTGGATCAGACGGGCCCCGGCGGCGGGGACGGCGACGGACTGCGTACCGGGCACGGCAACCTCCGGAGCGGGGGCGGGGGATGGGGGCGGGCGCGGCCCGGTCGCGGCGGCGTCAGGCGCCACCGCGACCGGGAGGACCGCGCCGGGGGTGAGCCGATCAGGCGTTGTGCTCCTGGTGGACGCCGCACCAGGGGGTGTCCTCGCCCTCCTCGGAGTGGGCGATCACCTCGGGCTCGTCGACGGCGGACTCCTGGTGCACGCCACACCAGGCGACGTTCGACGCGGCGTGCGCGACGACCTCGGGCTCGTCGACGGCGGACTCCTGGTGCACCCCGCACCAGGCGACGTTCGACGCGGCGTGCGCGACGACCTCGGGAGTCTCCTCCGCGGGCGTCTCGGTGGTCTCCTCGTTGGGCTCGACGTTCTCGGCCATGATGGTCCTCCATACGACGGGCGTTCGGGACGACGGACGGCAGCGGTGCGCCGACCGGCAGGAAGCTAGGAGGAGGGGGTTCGACACCGGTTCACCGCCGGTTGGCCCGTGGTGAAACCCCTGGTGGGCACGTCGGCTCAGCCCATGACGGCCGGCCGGGACCGCGACGGGGGGCCAGGCGTCTCGGGGGTGTCGCCGGCGAGGCGGGCCGCGCCGGCCGCATACCGGAATCGCACCGGGCGCGAACCGGCGGGCAACCGGCCGTTCCTACGGTGGCCGCCGCACGCTCCGCGACCGCGAGAGGACGCCTCCGTATGGACACCGAGCCCGTCGTCACGGCCGCGCCGTCCGCCCAGCCCGCGGCGGCGCGACGGCAGCGACTGCCGGAGCCGCTCGGGGCCGCGTTCCTGGCCCGTCCCGAGGAGACGCTGGCCGGGATCCGGGAGACGTGTCCCGTGGCCCGGATCAGGACGCCCGCCGGACGGCCCGCTTGGCTGGTGACCCGTGCCGAGGACGTGCGGGCCGGGTTCCTGGACCCCCGCCTCTCCCTGAGCGGCGGCCACGTTCCCGACCCTGGCGTGCGCCGACGCGCGCTGGACGTGACGCTGGTCAACTACGATCCGCCGGACCACACGCGGATCCGCCGCCTGGCGACTCCGGCCCTCACCCCGGCACGCATGGCCGCCCACCGGGAGCGCATCGGGCAAGCCGCCGGTGAACTGCTCGACGCGGCGGACGCGGCGCGGGGGCAGGGGCCGCTGGAGCTGATGGACGCCTTCGCCCGCCCGTTCGCCTTCCGGTCGCTGTGCGAGGTGTTCGAGGTACGTGAGGAGGAGCGGGCCGCACTGTACGAACCGGTGGCGCTCCTCGCGGAGAAGGCGGGCCGCTCCGCCCGCGCCGTCGAGGAGAGCGTGGCCCGTATCGACGCGTTCGTCCGCGGCGAGATGGCCCGCCGCGCGGCCGCTCCGGGTGACGACGTCGTCTCGCGCGTCCTCGCGGCATGGCGCCAGCAGGGCGGCGCGACCGAGGACGAGGTCGCCTCCCTCCTGGCGATGCTGCTGCTGGCCGGCTTCGACAGCACGGTGCAGGCGATCGGCATGAGCGTGGTGGCGCTGCTGGGTCACCACGACGTACAGGACTCCCTGCGGGAGGAGCCGTCGCGGATCCCGCGCGCGGTGGACGAGTTGCTGCGCTGGGACACCCCGGGGCCTTTCAGCACCAAGAGGGTGGCGCTGGAGGACGTCCGGTTCGGGGACACGGTCATTCCGGCGGGCAGCGGAGTCCTGCTCTCCGTGGCGGCGGCCAACCACGACCCGCGCTGCCATGCCGACCCCGGCACGCTGGACCCGGACCGCGGTACCGCCGCACGCCACCTGTCCTTCGGCCTCGGTCCGCACTACTGCCCCGGATCGGCTCTGGCCCGTCTTGAGCTCACGGTGGCCCTGACGGCCGTGCTGGGCCGCTGGAGCCGACTGGAGCCGGCGGTGCCGCTGAACGAACTGACGTGGGGCGGCGGCTATCTGCACCGCCGGCTGGCCGCGCTGCCCGTGCAGCCGCACGGGTCCGCCTGACGGATATCGGAGCACCGCGCACGGGATTCGGTTCAGGTCGGTGAGCGACCTCGACTGCCCGCACAAAACGGTGATTCGGTTCGGCCGTCCTCGTGCGACGATGCTCCGGCCCGCCTCGGCCAGGGGCCCGGCAAGAGGGAAGAGAAGAGACAGCACCCTTTGAGCGATCACGAGAGTTCTGCCGGCACGCCCGGCCCCAAAGCCCACGAACTGGCGAGGTTCTACCTCGACGCCCTCGAAGACATCATGGATCCCAAGGAGTACGCGGACCTGCGTCTCCTCGTCTTCACGCTGCTCCAGGCGATGACCGAGCCCATCGACCCGGACGATCCCGACCCCGAGCGTCACCTGGAGGTCGTCATGACCCCGGCCGTCCATGACGAGTGGCTGACCATCATGGGCATCCTTGGCAGCGGTCGCCTGGACCAGACGATCATCGAGGTCGGTGACGGCTCCCGCACGGTCGTGGACAGCGACACCGCCGCCGATCCTCGAGCCCTGGCCGCCTACTGCGCACAGGTCCGGGAGCGGAACCGGATACGCGAAGAGGAGCGGGCGATCCTGAAGGGGATAGAGGCCAGTTCCGCCTGACGGCTCGCCATCGCGATGACCGCTTCGCCCCCGTCCCGGTCCGTGGTCCCGGCCGACTCGGCGCCTCCGGGAGGGCGGTGACGCGGGCGCCTCAGACCGGACGGGCCGGGGCGGGGGCGAGGGCGGCTATCGCGCCGACGACACGGTCGACGTCGGCCGCCTGGACCGCCGCGTCGGGGTGTTCGCCGCGGCGCAGCAGGGCGTTGCCGCCGAGAGCGATGACGATGCGCATGCCTCAGTCCTCCAGGGTGGCGACCGGGGGCGGCCTCGACGGGGGCGGTCGGTTCCGCGCCGGGTCGCTCCGGGTGAGTCGGTCCGGACACGATCCTTCGCGACGGCGGCGACCGTGGTCAGTGGCCGAACCTCCCCGGCCGGGACCACTGGTCCCGGCCCGTCCTGTCCCGATCGGCCCACCGGCACGGCGAGTCGTCGGCCCACCGGTGCGGAGCCGACCGGCTGTCGTCGGCCCCCGGCCGACGAGACGGTGCCGGTCCGCGAAGACATCGGAGGACATCACCCGGCGCGGGCGCTCCTGCACGTCCCCGTCGCCGCGCATCCATCCGCCGCGGCCGTGTGTCACGGTGGGAGCAGCACGCTCGCGAAGGTGGGCCGACCGGCCCCGCGAAGGGGCCCGACAGCACCTGCCCCTCCGTCCGCGCCGGTCGGAGGCTGGAGTCGCACGCTCCGGCCCGCAACCCGACAGAGGAGACCGGCGACATGGTCCGCTACGTGTACGACTTCGCAGAAGGCGGCCGCGACCAGGCCGACCTGCTGGGCGGCAAGGGAGCCAACCTCGCCGAGATGACCCGGCTGGGGCTGCCCGTCCCGCCGGGCTTCACCGTGACCACGGACGCGTGCCGGGCCTTTCTCGCCACCGGCAGCGAGCCGGCCGGCCTGATGCGGGAGATCTCCGACCGGCTCACGGTCCTGGAGGAGGAGGCGGGACGGCGGCTGGGACAGCCGGACGATCCCCTGCTGCTGTCCGTGCGCTCCGGGGCCCGCTTCTCCATGCCCGGCATGATGGAGACGATCCTCGACGTCGGACTCAACGACGAGTCCGTCCTCGGTCTGGCGAAGGTCTCCGGCAACGAGCGCTTCGCCTGGGACTCCTATCGCCGCCTCGTGCAGATGTTCGGCAGCACGGTCATGGGCGTCGACAGCGCCCTCTTCGAGGGCGTCCTCGCCGACCTCAAGCGGGTGCGGGGCGCGGCGAGCGACGTGGACCTGACGGCGGCGGACCTGGCGGGACTCGTCGAGTCGTACCGGAGTCTCGTGCGCCAGGCGACCGGTGAGTACTTCCCGCAGGCGCCCGCCGAGCAGCTCCGGCAGGCGGTGCTCGCCGTGTTCGAGTCCTGGAACGGCGAGCGCGCCCGGATCTACCGCCGCCGTGAACACATCCCCGACGACCTCGGCACCGCGGTCAACGTGCAGACCATGGTCTTCGGCAATCTCGGCGCCGACTCCGGCAGCGGGGTCGCGTTCACACGCGACCCCGCCACGGGACGGCCCGGCATGTACGGCGACTACCTCGCGAACGCTCAGGGCGAGGACGTCGTCGCGGGCATCCGCAACACCGTCCCGCTGACCGCTCTCGCGGAGCTGGATCCGGTGTCGTACGAACGGCTCCTCTCCCACATGAGGACGCTGGAGTCGCACTACCGGGATCTGTGCGACATCGAGTTCACGATCGAGCGCGGCCGGCTCTGGATGCTGCAGACCCGGGTCGGCAAGCGCACCGCGGAGGCCGCGTTCGCCATCGCCACGGAACTGGCCGAGGAGGGTCTGATCACCCCGGACGAGGGGTTGGCCCGGGTCAGCGGGGAGGGTCTCGCCCGGCTGATGTTCCCCCGGTTCGACACCTCGGCCGTCGGCGAGGCCCTGGCGCACGGCCTGCCGGCCTCCCCGGGCGCGGCCGTGGGCGCCGCGGTGTTCGACTCCGCGGAGGCGGTACGGCGGTCCGCGGCCGGCGAGAAGGTCGTCCTGGTCCGCCAGGAGACCACCCCGGACGATCTGCCCGGCATGATCGCCGCCCAGGCGGTGCTGACCAGCCGGGGCGGCAAGACCAGTCACGCGGCCGTCGTCGCCCGCGGCATGGGCACGGTGTGCGTGTGCGGGACCGAGGAGATCACCGTGGACACCGCGGCGCGCCGGTTCACGGTGGGGGACACCGTCGTCGAGGAGGGCACGGTCGTCTCCGTCGACGGCTCGGAAGGCGCCGTGTACCTGGGCGCCGCCCCGCTCGTCGACTCCGCGGTGATGCGCTACTTCGAGACGGGTGAGCGGTCCGACGGGCTGGTCGGGGCCGTCGCCGGCGCCATGGAACGGGCGGACGGCCTGCGGCGCCTGGAGGTCCGTGCGAACGCCGACACCCCCGAGGACGCGGCCCGCGCCCGGCGGTTCGGCGCCCAGGGCATCGGCCTGTGCCGCACCGAGCACATGTTCCTCGGCGAGCGCCGCAAGCTGGTCGAGGCGATGATCCTGGCCCGGGACGATCGCGAGCGTGAGCGGGCCCTGGCCGCGCTGCTGCCCCTCCAGCGGCAGGACTTCACCGGCATCCTGGAGGCGATGGACGCTCTGCCGGTCACCATCCGGCTCATCGACCCGCCTCTGCACGAGTTCCTGCCCGACCACACCGGACTCGCCGTGCGGATCGCCGCCGCCGAGGCCCGGGGCGAGCGGCCGGACCCGCACGACACCGAACTGCTCGACGCGGTGAACCGTATGCACGAGGAGAACCCGATGCTCGGGCTGCGCGGCGTGCGGCTGGGCCTGGTCGTCCCGGGACTGGTCGCCATGCAGGTCCGCGCGATCGCCGAGGCGGTCGTGGAGCGCACGCGGGCCGGAGGCCGGCCCAGGGCGGAGATCATGGTGCCGCTGGTGGGCGCCGTCGAGGAACTGCGCATCGAGCGGGCCGAAGTGGAACGCGTCCTGGCCGAGGTCTCCGAGGAGTCGGGCATCCCCGTGCACTGCCCGGTCGGCACCATGATCGAGCTCCCGCGAGCCGCGCTCACGGCCGGCCGGATCGCCGAGGAGGCGGAGTTCTTCTCCTTCGGCACCAACGACCTCACCCAGACCACCTGGGGCTTCTCGCGCGACGACGTCGAGGCGGCGTTCTTCTCCGCCTACCTCGACAAGGGCATCTTCACCACCTCACCCTTCGAGACCCTCGACCGTGACGGTGTGGGCCGACTGGTCCGCATCGCGGTGGACGAGGGCCGCGCCGCACGCCCCGACCTGAAGATCGGCGTCTGCGGTGAGCACGGCGGGGACCCCGACTCCGTGCACTTCTTCCACGCGGCCGGGCTGGACTACGTGTCCTGTTCGCCGTTCCGCGTCCCCGTCGCACGCCTGGAGGCCGGACGGGCCGCACTCTCCTCGACGCGGACGAGCGACAGCAGGTGAAGCACGGTGGAGGAAACCAGGACCGCGTGAGTCCCTGAGGACAGGGGCCCGGTCGGCGTCATGCACCGACCGGGCCCCTGTGCGTGGCTCAGGCCGCGGGAACGGCGAGGTCCTCGTGCGACGGTGCGCCGAGCACCACCTTGAGGGCGCCGGTGTCGGCGGCGCGGGAGAAGACGTCGTACGCCGTCTCCATGTCGTCCAGCGGGAAGGTGTGGGTGACCAGCTCCGCGGTGGGCAGCCGGCCGGCGGCGGCCATGCGCAGCAGGGTGGGGGTGGAGTGGGTGTCCACCAGGCCGGTGGTGATGGTCACGTTCTTGATCCACAGGTCTTCCAGGTGCAGCGTCGCGGGTTTGCCGTGGACGCCGATGTTGGCCACGTGGCCGCCGGGCCGCACCATGCGTGTGCACAGTTCGAAGCTCTCCGACACCCCGACCGCCTCGATGACCACGTCCGCGCCGAGACCGTCGGTGAGATCGGCGAGCAGCTGCTCCGGGTCCTCCCCCGCGTCGGCCACCGCGTCGGCGCCCAGCCGACGGGCCGCCTCCAGCCGGGATGCGGCCAGGTCGACGGCGACGATCCGCTCGGGCGAGAACAGCCGGGCCGTGGCGATCGCCGCGAGTCCGATGGGCCCCGCCCCGACGACCGCGACCGTGTCGCCCGGACGTACCCGCCCGTTGAGGACACCGACCTCGTAGGAGGTCGGGAAGATGTCCGCGAGCAGGACGGCGTCCCTGCTCTCCACGGTTCCGGGCAGAGCGTGCACCGACAGGTCGGCGAAGGGGACGCGGACGTACTCGGCCTGGGTGCCGTCGATCAGATGGCCGAGGATCCAGCCTCCGCCGCCCCGGCACTGGCCGTACACGCCCTCCCGGCAGAAGCGGCAGCGGCCGCAGGAGCTGATGCAGGAGACCAGCACCCGGTCGCCGGGGCGTACGGTCCGCACATCGCCGCCGACCTCCATGATCTCGCCGACCGCCTCGTGTCCGAGGACCGTTCCGGGACGCACTTCGGGGACATCGCCCTTGAGGATGTGCAGGTCCGTGCCGCAGATGGTGACGGCGCCGACCCGCACGATGGCGTCGGTGGGTTCCTTGACCGCCGGGTCCGGGACATCCTCCCAGGCGGACTGCCCGGGACCGTGGAAGACGTAGCCCTTCATGATCGCCCTCACCCTTCCCTGTCCGGTACGAGATGACCTCTCGAGTCCAGCTTGTTCCGTTGCGCGGTGTTCCGCTTGGGCCGTCCGGCCCTCGATACCCGCCGCCCGGCCTCGGCCCCGGCCCCGGTCCCGAGCGGCCACGCCACGACACCTACCGGCCGCTGACGACGTGTTCGCGCGGCAACGCGCCGAACGGCAGTCGGTCCGCCCCGTGGTCCTGCACGACGTCCCGCCGACCGCCTCCGGGCCGGGCGCGGGCTCCGGCCGTCCTCGGCGGCCTGGCGTTCGGTGCCGGCGCGGTCGCCCGCCGACGGCTCGGCCGGCGCCGTTTCGACGCGTGGGGCCGGGAACGGGTTCTGGTGGAACCGCGCCGGGGGCGCAGGACCGGCCGGCCGAAGGAGCCACTACAGCTGACCGGAGAGCCGCTGCAGGCGGGCGAGCGAGACCGCGATGCCCTTCGCCCACTCCTCGATGACACCGAAGTCCCGGAAGTCTCCGCCTTTCCCGGAGCTGATGATCATCTTGGCGATACGCCCCTTGGCTCCTTCCTTCAGGCACCCGCCGAAGGTGACGTGGCCCTGGACATCCAGCTTGTTCATGGTCCGCCGGACGCCCCGCACCGGCGGGATGTCCCGGTCGGCGGCGGAGTTGTCGAGCGGTCCGCTGCTGAAGAGCCACACCGGACGGTGCGCGAGCTCCGCGCGGTGCCGGCGGACGAACCCCCGCGCGTCCTTGTGCCAGCGTCCCGCGTAAAGTCCGCCGCCGACCACGACGGCGTCGTAGGGCGCCACGCTGGTGACCGACCGGGCCGGAAGGGCCCGGGCGGTCAAACCGCCCTCGCGCAGGGTTTCCGCGACCGTTTCGGCGATCTCCGCCGTCGATCCGTTCGTCGTTCCATAGGCGACCAGCACGGTCTCGGCCATGACGGTCCGCCTCCTTTCACTGTCCGCGTTGCGCGGTTCACGGTCGGCCTTTCACAGTCGGCGCAGCCGGTCCTCCTGATCCTCAGCGCAGTCTGCGCAGGTAAGGGTCCTGAGAGCGGCGTGGCAGCGGGCGCACCCGTGCGTCGAGCACGGTGATGCCGCCCGGCGCCGCCAGCACGGGATTGAGGTCGGCCTCGGCGAGCTGCGGCAGGTCCGCGGCCATCCGGGACAGCCGCTGGAGCAGTTGCTCCAGTCCTTCGAGGTCGACGGGGGCGTTTCCGTTCGCGCCCAGCAGCAGCGGGGCGCACCGCGGCGAGGTGATCAGCTCGTGGACGTCCCGGTCGGTGAGCGGAGCGAGGCGGGCGGCGTGGTGCAGGACTCCGTGGGCGACACGGCCGAGCTGGAGCCCGAAACGGCCCTTGTCGCGCCGGGCACCGACCACCAGCAGACCGGCGTCGCGGGACGCGTCCAGGAGGACATGGCGGGCCGGTCCCTCGACGGTGCGGCGACGCAGATCCACGTCGGCCGGCACGTCCTCCAGCGCCTCGCCGAGCGCCTTGACGGCCTGCTCCTCGTGCAGCCGCGCGGGCTCACCGGCGAGCAGCGGGTGGTCCACGCTCTCGTGCGCGGGGCAACGCCAGGCCCGTACGGCGTCCAGGGGTGCCCGGCGCAGCCTCGCCTCCTCCACGGCGAACCGCAGCGCCGCCGACCCCTTGCCCGTGCCACCGACACCCACGACCACGCGGCGCGCGGGCGCGGCGCCGACCTGGTTGTCGTGGCAGCCGCGCAGCACGACGACCGGGCAGTCGGCGTACGCGGCCACCGCCAGACTGACGGAGCCGAGCAGCGTCTCGACGAAATCGCTGCGGCCACGGGTGCCGAGGACCAGCGCGGAGGCGTCGCGCCCTTCCCGCGCCAAGGCGTACTCGGGCTCCTCGGCCAGGATCTCGGCCGATACGTCGAGGTCCGGGTGACGCTTCAGGACCCGGCGGAGGCCGACCGCCACGATGTCCTCGGCGCCGACCGCCACGATGTCCTCGGCACGGACCTCTTCGAAGGGTTTGTGCTCCGCGGCGAGCGCCGTGCCCTCGTAGCGCTCCCAGAGGGAGGCGTAGACCACACGCAGGGGGACACCGCGCAGCGCGGCCTCGTCGGCCGCCCAGTCCGCGGCCCGCAGACTCGGCTCCGATCCGTCCACGCCGACGACCAGCGGGGCCTCGCGGGAGGGGAGGGTGTCCGCGGGGGCGGCTTCCTCCGCCGCGCCGGGCCCGGAGTCGGACGCGGCCGCGCGGTTCCCGCGCGGGGAGGACGGGCGGAGACCGGAGCCCTGGTGCGGGTGCTCGTGAACGGCCATGGCGGAACCCCTTCGGGAACGGTCGGATCATTGCCTGACCCGTCTCACCGTCGTCCCCCGCGACGCGCGGCACCCGATGCCGAAGGGCCGGCGCCGTGGGGCCGAACGGCCCTTCGTCCGAGGCCTGTTGGCATCCGTTCCGCCGTCCCGGCCAGGGCCGCCGTCCGTCACACCACACTCACCGGATGCCGCACCACCGCGCCGAACAGGTATCCCTGTGTGTTCGGTACGGCGGTGTCCGGCTGGGTCCGGCCGGCTGTGTCCGTGGCGCGCGCCAGCAGGTGGGTGGCGCCGGGTGTGTCGGGGCGCCAGCCGAGCGACCACCGGGTCCAGGTGCCGGTCCGGGGCCGGTCGTGCAGCCGGGCGGGCCGCCAGTTGGCACCGCCGTCCGTACTGACGTCGACCTTGGTGACGCCTCCGGCCCCCGACCATGACCGTCCGTGCAGGACGTGCCTGTTTCCGGCCGTGAACGTGGCCCCGCTCGCCAGTTCGAAGGCGCTCTTGGTGGCCTGCCGGGTCAGCGGAGCGCTCCCGCCCTCGGGGTGGGCGGGGCCGAACAGCCGGTAGAAGGTGGTGTTCCAGGGCGAGTAGAGCGGCTGTGCGGACACTTCGATGTCGCCGACCCACTTGATCGACGCGATCCCCACCCAGGAGGGCACCAGCACCCGCACCGGATGACCGTGGTCGTACGGAAGCGGTTCGCCGTTCATCTCGTACGCGAGCAGTACGTCGTCCAGGGCTTTGGCCAGCGGCAGCGGACGTCGTACCCGCCCCAGGCTCTCGCCGCCGCTGACGTACTCGGCGTCCAGACCGCGCGGCTGCACGTCCACGGCGCGCGGGGACAGCCCCGCCCTGCGCAGCACGTCGCCGAGCCGCACCCCGCGCCAGCGGGCGACGCCGATCGCTCCCAGGGTCCACGCGGTACCGGTGACCGTCTCCCCCTGTTGCGTCGTGTAGTAGGAGCGGCCGTTCCCGGCGCATTCGACGAACGCGGTCCGGGTGACGGCCGGCAGTGCGCGCAGATCGTCGTACCCGAACTCCACCGGACGGTCCTCGCCGTGGTTGCCGCGCAACCCGCTCCCCCACAGCCGCAGCCGCCAGTCGTCGGCGTTCAGGACGGGTGTGGCGGTGTGGTTGCGCACGAAGAACAGTTCGTTGGGGGTGTGGTGGCCGGTTCCGCGCAGCGCCTCCCACCGGGTCTCGGCGTTGGTGCCGCGCTCGATGAACCACTCGGCGGGCAGCGGCTTGACGATCGGCCTGTCGGCGGCGCGGGCGGGCTGCGGGGTGCCGAGTGCGGTTCCGGCGGCGGCAGCGGTGAGCAGGGTGAGCAGCCGGCGGCGGGTGACCCCCTCGGCTCTGGCCTCACCCGCGAGCCACTGGCGCAGCCTGCGGCGGTCGTACTCGGTTTCGTAGCGGCGACCGACGGGGGTGGGCGAAGGCATGGCGGGTCCTCGTCATGACGGGGCGAGAGGAACGAGAGGGCTCGGCACAAGTCGGCGCGGGCGTGCGCGAGGTCGACCGGTATGCGCTCTACCGGCTTGTCCGGAGCGGAAGTTCGCGGAAGCGCGTGATCAGCCGGTCGTCCGACACAGCGCGGCGGCGACGCGGACGAGGTCCACGGCGCGGCGGCGGGTCAGTGGCTCCGACATCGGCATGGCGGGATGAAAGCACACGGGGCGGAAGGCGTCAACGGAGCACTCGTGCCGGTGAACCAGGCGTCCGGGCACGTCGGTTGGCGTGGCCGGCGTGGCGGCCGCGCCCCCGCGATCCCGCACCTGACCGGCGGACCTGCGCGAAGGTGTCCGTTCCCGAACGCCGGATCTCCCCCACCGTGACGGCGGCCGGCCCGTGCCCCCGGCACGACCGCGGCCTACCCCGTGTCGCCCGACATGTCCGCGGCCGGCCCCGGGTCGCCGACATGACGGGCGGCCGGCCGGTGCTCTCCGGCGGAGTCCGGTGCCGCCATTGACGTACGTCAGAACCGCTCCGTACGATCACGAACGGCATCGAGTGTCAGCGTCAAGCCCTGGCTTGCTGACCGGCAACCCTCCCGCGCGGTGGGGTGCTCCAGGTGAAAGCCCGGCGGGATCAGCGACGATCCGCGCAAGCGCGTGGCCCCATGACCGGGGCCGGAGATGGGGGGAGGACCGTTATGCGACACGGTGGTGGCCCTCGTGCCTCCTTCTCCGTCGCCATGGTGTTCTCCCGGCTGGCGCGCCGGCGCCACATCGATCTGAAGCGCTCGACCAGCTGCTTCTGTCAGGCCTGACGGCCCTTTCCGCAGCGGAGCGCTGACGGGCCTGCCCGCCGAGGGTCCCCGTCCGTGACCGGCGATCGGGGTATGTGTCCCCGCCCGGGTCCCGCTTCCTCCCGCTCCTCCTGATCCTTCGGATCCACCTTCCGACTGGCCCCTGTCCGCAGGGCATCACCCCCGTCACGGCACCGCGCCGGCCGGGCCGGCACGCCTGTGCGTGGCCGTGCCCCGCGCGGTGTCACGTGCCTGGCGACACCATGAGGAGAACCCTCCGTGAGAGCACTTCCGGACTTCAGATCTCCCCGATGGGCGGCGCTCACCGCCCTTCTCACCACCAGTGTGCTGCTGACCGCCTGCGGGCCGGGCACCGGCGGCTCCGGCGCCGGTGGCGGCAAGCCGCGTTCCGGCGGGACCCTGACCTTCGCCGTGGGGTCGGACGCCGGCTGTGTGGATCCCCAGCAGGTCGGCAGCAACGACACGATCTACTCGGTGCGCCAGGTCGTGGACTCCCTGACGGACCAGGACCCCAGGACCGGCAAGATCGTGCCGTGGCTGGCGAAGAGCTGGGACATCAGTGCCGACGCGACCTCCTTCACCTTCCACCTGCGCTCGGGTGTCACCTTCAGCGACGGATCCCCGCTGACCGCCCAGGTGGTCAAGGACAACTTCGACGCGGTGCCGCGTCTCGGTGTCCTGGGGACCCTGGCCGAGGGCTACCTGAGCGGCGTCAAGAGCACCACGGTGGTCGACCCGCTCACCGTCAAGGTCACCTTCCAACAGCCCAACGCCCAGTTCCTGCAGGCGACTTCCACGCATTCCCTGGGGATCGAGTCGTCGGCGAGCGCGAAGAGGTCACCGCAGCAGAAGTGCAGTGACGGGGTCATCGGATCCGGACCCTTCGTGCTGAAGCGGTACGTGCAGAACCAGTCGATCACCCTGGCCAAGCGCCACGGCTACGCCTGGGGTTCCTCACGGTGGGACAAGAAGGGCGAGGCGTACCTGGACGAGCTCGTGTTCAAGGTCGTGCCGGAAGCGGGCGTGCGCGCCGGCAGTCTCCGCTCCGGCCAGGTGGACGCGATCGGCAGTGTGGGCCGGGCCGACGAGGCGGCGCTCAAGGGCGGCCAGGTCACCCTCCAGAGGCGGGCCAACCCCGGCATCGTCTTCGGACTCGGCTTCAACAACGCGCGGCCCCTCCTGAAAGACGCCAGGGTCCGCCGGGCGATCCTGTCCGCCATCGACCGCGAGCAGATCGCCGACACCGTCTTCCCCACCGGCACCCGGGCGGCGACCAGCGTCCTCGCGCACACCACGCCCGACTACACCAGCCTCGCCCCGGACCTGGCCTTCGACGCGGCCAAGGCGAAGTCCCTGCTGGACGCGGCCGGCTGGAAGGCGGGCGGCGACGGCACGCGCACCAAGGACGGCAGGAAGCTGAGCCTGACCATCGACTGGGTTCCCAACGCGGCCACGAATCAGCCCGCGTTGGAGCTGATACAGCAGCAACTGAAGGCCGTCGGGGTCCAGGTGACCCTCAAGCAGCTCCAGCTCACCCAGCTGACACCGACACAGCAGTCGGGCGAATTCGACGCGACCTGGGGGAACATCACCCGCGCCGACCCCGACATCCTGCGCAGCTCCTTCTCCACGAAGCTGGCCAACTTCTACCGCGTTCCGGCGAGCGGCCTGGACAGCACCCTGTCCGCGCAGGCCGCGACCACCGACCCGGCGGGGCGCAGCAAGCTCGTGGCCCAGGCACAGCGGTCGATCGTGCGCGACGCCTACAACGTGCCGGTGGTGGAACTGCAGACCCAGCTGGGCCTGTCCACGAAGGTGCACAGCCTCGCCTTCGACGCCTCCAGCCGGATCCAGCTGCACGACACGTGGATCGGCTGACCCGTGCGCGGTTACGTGCTCAAACGGCTCGCGCAGGCGGTCGGGGTGCTGTGGGCGGCGTACACCGTGTCGTTCCTGGTGCTGTACTACCTGCCGGGCGACCCGGTCACCGCGATGGCCGGTGCCGGGATGGACTCGGGGCAGGTCGATCCCCGGCAGATCGCCGCCCTGCGGCACGAGTACGGCTTCGACAAGCCGGTGCTCACGCAGTACGCCGAGTACCTCGGCCGGGCGGTGCGCGGGGACTTCGGCGACTCGGTCGCCACCGGCCGCCCGGTCGCCTCGACACTGGCCGACGCGCTGCCCCAGACCCTCCAACTGACGGCTTCGGCACTGCTGTTCGCGGTGGTCCTCGGCGGCGGGCTGGCGGTGGCGGCGACGTACACCACACGGCGCTGGCTGCGGCAGCTGCTGCTGTCGCTGCCGCCGCTGGGAGTGTCCGTCCCGACGTTCTGGGTGGGACTCCTGCTCGTCGAGGCGTTCTCCTTCCGGCTGCGCTGGTTCCCCGCGTTCGGCAACGACGGGCCGAAGGGGCTGGTGCTGCCGGCACTGACCCTCGCGGTCCCGACCGGCGCCCTGATCGCGCAGGTGCTGGCCAAGAGTCTGCTCACCGCGCTCGACCAGCCGTATGTGGAGACCGCCCGCGCGAAGGGCGCGGGCCGATGGCGGGTCCATCTGCGGCACGCGCTGCGCAACGCGTCCCTGCCGGCGCTGACGGTCGCCGGCCTGCTGGTGGGGCAGCTGATCGCCGGTTCGGTCGTCGTCGAGACGGTGTTCTCCCGTGACGGCCTGGGCCGCGTGACCGCGGCGGCCGTCACGGCCCAGGACATCCCGGTGGTCCAGGGGGTGGTGGCGTTCGGCGCACTGATCTTCGTGACGACGAACCTCGTCGTCGACCTGGTCTATCCGCTGCTCGACCCCCGGATCGTGGTGGCCTCGGACAGAAGGGCACGCATCGCATGAGCCAGAGTCTTGTCGACGACCCCGCCGAGGCCGCGCCCGGTCTCGTCCGGCCGGTGGGCGCACCGCCGGATCCCGCACCGGGAAGCCGCGTCCGCGTACGGCGGGTGCTGCGGTTCGTGCTGCGCCGGCCCGGTCTGCTGCTGTCCGCCGCCGTCCTCGTGCTGGTGGTGCTGGCCTCGTTCCGGCCGCGGCTGTTCACCTCTCGCGACCCGCTGAAGGGGGTACCGGCGCAGAACTTCCGCGGCCCGAGCGGCGCGCACTGGTTCGGCACGGACGAGCTGGGGCGCGATGTGTTCTCCCGGGTGGTGCACGGCGCGCAGCTGTCCCTGAAGGCCACGCTGATCGCGGTGCTCGTGGCGTTCGTGGTGGGTGGCCTGCTCGGCGTGGTCGCCGGGTTCGTCGGCCGCTGGGTGGACGACGTGCTGATGCGCTTCGTCGACGTCCTGCTCGCCATCCCCGCGCTGTTCCTGTCACTGGCCCTGGTGACCGCGCTGGGATACGGGACGGTGAAGGTGGCCGTCGCGGTCGGCATCGCCAGCGTCGCCTCCTTCGCCCGCGTCGCCCGCGCCGAGGTGCTCCGGGTGCGTCAGGCGGTGTTCGTCGAGGCGTCGCGCTCCTGCGGGGCCCGCTGGTACTCGGTGCTGGGCCGGCATGTGCTGCCCAACGCTGCGGGCCCGGTGATCGTCCTGGCCACGCTCGACTTCGGCGCCTCCATCCTGGCCGTGTCGGCGCTGAGCTTCCTCGGGTACGGCGCTCCCCCGCCGGCCCCGGAGTGGGGCACGTTGATCTCCGAGGGCCGCAACTACCTGGCCAACGCCTGGTGGCTGACCGCGCTGCCCGGACTGGCGATCGCCGCGACCGTACTGGCCACCAACCGCGTCGCGCGGGCTCTGGACGGCGAATGGTCCCGGCAGCGATGACCGACGAAGCCGAGAACGGCGAGGACATGACCACACCACTGCTGGAGATCCGCGGCCTGTCCGTCTCGTACCGCACCCGCGGCGGTGACGGCGTGGCGGCCGTCCGGGGCGTGGACCTCGACGTATGGCCGGGACAGGTGACCGCGGTGGTCGGTGAGTCCGGCTCCGGCAAGAGCACGACCGCGCACGCGATCACCCGTCTCCTCCCGGACAACGGCGTCATCGACGCGGGCTCGGTGCGCTTCGGCCGGCACGACCTGGCCACGCTGTCGGAGGCGGAACTGCGCACCGTACGCGGGGCACGGATCGGGCTGGTGCCGCAGGACCCGACCGTGTCGCTCAACCCGGTCAAGCGGATCGGCGAACAGGTCGCGGAGGTGCTGCGCATCCACGGTCTGGCGAACCGCCGCTCGGCCGCCGTCGAGGCGCTCGCCGTTCTGGACCGGGCCGGACTGCCCGACGCCGCCCTCCGGGCCCGGCAGTACCCGCACGAACTCTCCGGAGGCATGCGGCAACGCGCCCTGATCGCCGTCGCGATCGCCGCGCGACCCGAGCTGATCATCGCCGACGAGCCGACCAGCGCGCTCGACGTCACCGTGCAGCGGGTCATCCTCGACCATCTCCAGCGCCTGGCCGAGGAGTCGGGCACGGCGATCCTGCTGGTGACCCACGACCTCGGGGTCGCCGCCGAACGGGCGCAGCGGCTGGTGGTCATGGCGCGGGGCCGGGTGGTGGAGGCGGGAGCCACCCGTGACGTCCTCGCCGATCCCCAGGACGCGTACACCCGGCATCTGCTGGCGAGCGCCCCGAGCATGACCGCGGCTCGCCGCCGCCCGTCCGCGCCCGTGGCCACGGCGGACACGGTTCCTCTGGTGGAAGCGCGCAACCTGGTCAAGGAGTTCCGGCTGCCTCGCACCGCGGACGGGCCCCGGACCCTGCGCGCGGTCGACGACGTCAGCTTCGCCGTCCATCACGGGCGGACCCTCGCCCTGGTGGGTGAGTCGGGCTCGGGCAAGTCCACCACCGCACGGCTGGTGCTCCGGCTGGCCGACGCGACCGCCGGGCAGGTCCTGTTCGACGGCATCGACGTCACCACCGCCGGGGCCGCCCGTGCCAGGGTGCTGCGCCGCCGTGCCCAACTCGTCTACCAGAACCCGTACGCGTCCCTCGATCCGCGTTTCTCCATCGGTGAGGTGATCACCGAGCCGCTGCGTGCCTTCAAGGTCGGCGACCGTGCCTCCCGGCTGGCGCGGGCCCGCGAACTGCTCGACCGGGTGGCTCTTCCTGCGGCCGTGCTCGAACGCCGGCCGGCGGAGCTGTCCGGCGGGCAGCGTCAGCGCGTGGCGATCGCCCGTGCGCTGGCCCTCTCCCCCGACCTGGTGGTGTGCGACGAGCCCGTGTCCGCGCTCGACGTCTCGGTGCAGGCCCAAGTGCTGGAGTTGCTGGCCGAGTTGCAGGCCGGCACGGGGGTGGCCTACCTCTTCATCTCCCATGACCTGGCCGTCGTACGCCAGATCGCGCACCAGGTCGCGGTCATGCGGGCCGGCCGCGTCGTGGAGGCGGGTCCTCCGGAGGAGCTCTTCACCCGCCCCCGCCACGCCTACACCCGCGAGCTGCTCGCGGCGATCCCCGGCGGCCGGGTCCCCTCCCCCGCCGCCGAGACCATCACGAGCTGAGGACGGGCCTCACATGACCACTCCCACCATCACGTCCCTCGCGTTTCTCACCCCGGGCAACTTCGCCGACGACGACCCGTACACCGGCCTGGAGGAGACGCTCCAGCTGTTCGAGTACGGCGAACGGTCGGGCTTCGACGGTGCCTGGATCAGGCAGCGGCACCTCGAACACGGCGTCTCCTCGGCGGCTGTGTTCCTCGCCGCGGCGGGCCAGCGCACCGAGCGGATCGAGCTCGGCACCGCCGTCATCCCGATCGGCTACGAGAGCCCCTTCCGCCTCGCCGAGGATCTGGCGCTGGCCGACGTACTGTCCCGGGGCCGACTCCAGATCGGCTTCAGCACCGGCATGCCGCACGCCGAGCTGCTCGGAGACCTGGTGTACGACGGGGACTGGCGCGGTTTCGACCTCTCGTACGGCAGGATCGCCCGTGTCCTCGACAACCTGCGCGGCGACCATCTCGGCGGTCCCGACACGGTCATCCACTCGCCGGGCAACGTGCAGCGTCCCCGTCTGCAACCGCACGATCCCGGTCTGGCGCACCGCATCTGGTACGGCGGCGGGAGCCTGCGTTCGGTCCGCTGGGCGGCGGAGAACGGCCTGAACCTGCTCTCCGGCAACATCGTCTCCGGTGAGGGCACCGACGACTTCACCACGGCCCAGCTCAATCTGCTGGCCGAGTACCGGCGGGCGCTGTCCCGGCAGGGTGCGGAGCGTCCGGCACGGGTGGCCCTGGGCCGGGTGATCGTGCCCTTCGACGGCGCCGACGCGGCCTGCCGGGCCCGTTACCGCGCCTACGCGGCCGGCCGCCACGCCCGAACCCTGACGCCTCAGGGACCCAAGCGGACCTTGTTCGCCCCCGACGTGGTGGGCACCGCCGAGCAGATCCTCGAACAGCTCACCGCCGACCCGGTCCTCGCGCAGGTGTCGGAGCTGCGCCTTGAACTGCCGTACGAGTTCCACCGGGAGGAGTACGAACAGATCCTGCACGACACCCTGCACCTGGTCGCACCCGAACTGGGCTGGCGCCCGGCGTCCCTGACGGCACGGCAGACAGTCGGCTGAAGCCGCTCCCGGAACCGGGAGGAGCCGGCGGCCCTCGACTCTCACGCGAGTGAGGGCCGCCGTGCGAGGGGCGTCAGCCCTGTACCGCCACGGAGCTCCGGGTGCCGCGCGTCGCTCGCTCGGCGTCGCGCTTGGCGACCTCTTCCCGGACGATCGGGATCACGTACCGGCCGAAGTCGATCGCGTCGTCCAGCAGGTCGTAGCCGCGGGCGGAGAGGATGTCGACGCCCAGGTCGTAGTAGTCCAGCAGCGCCCGGGCCACCGTCTCCGGGGTTCCGACCAGGGCGTTGGAGTTGCCCGCGCCTCCGGTCGCGGCGGCGGTGGGGGTCCACAGGGCGCGGTCGTACCGCTCCCCCGCCTCGGCGATGGCGATCAGCCGCTGCGAGCCGGTGTTCTGCGGCCGGCCACCACCGCTGTGCCGCCTGGTGAGCGGCTCGCCCTTCTCCCTGCGGGCCTTGATCGCGCCGACGGTGCGGTGTGCCTTCTCCCAGGCCAGTTCCTCGGTCGGGGCGATGATCGGGCGGAACGCCACCTGGATGCGCGGCACTTCGGTACGCCCCGCCGCCTTCGCCGCGGCCTTCACCGCCTCGATCTGTTCGGCGGTCCTCTCCAACGGCTCGCCCCACAGGCAGTAGACGTCCGCCTCGGCGCCTCCGGCGGCGTACGCGGCGGGCGAGGAGCCGCCGAACGACACGGCGGGACGCGGTTGCTGGACCGGAAAGACGTCACTCACGAAGTCGTGGAAGCTGTAGTGCTCGCCTTCGTGGTCGAAGGGCTCGTGGGTGGTCCAGATCTTCTTGACGATCCGGATGTACTCCCGTGTGCGGGCGTAGCGTTCGTCCTTGGTGAGGGTGTCGCCCTCGCGGCCCTGCTCACGGTCGTTGCCGCCGGTGATGAAGTGCACGGTGAGCCGGCCCTCGCTGATCTGGTCGAGGGTGGCGAAGGTCTTCGCGGCGAAGGTCGGGTACGAGACGTTGGGCCGGTGGGCGAGCAGGATCTGGAGGCGGTCCAGCCTGCTCGCGATGTAGGCGGCGGCCGGGGCGGGATCCGGCGATCCGGAACCGTAGGCGAACAGCACCCGGTCCCAGCCGTTGTCCTCGTGCGCCCGCGCGAGCCGGAGCGTGTACTCCTTGTCGAAGGCCGCGCCGGAGCGCGGGGTGGTCTCGGAGCCGTCATGGGTGGCTGCGATGCCGAGGAACTCCACGGGCATGGGAGATGGCCTTTCTGCGGTCCTGTGGGTGTGCCCGGATCCGGGCCCGGGTCGCGTCGGGCGACGGGAGCGCGTGACAGGTCGCGCAGGACCGCCCGTACACGAAGACAAGGAAGAAGGCTGGGAAGAAGAAGGCTGAGAAGAAGACGAGGACGGATTCAGCGGGTGTTCAGCACACGCTCACGGCGATGCCGCGAAGGGAGAACTCCGCCCGGGACGGGTCACCGGGGGAAGGAGCGGGCCGTTCGGACGGCCCGCTGCCGCGTCAGGCGCAACAGGCGGCGGACCACACCCGACCGAAGTCGATGTGGTCGCGGGTGACCAGGCGATGCTCCGCGTTCATGCGACTCATTGAGCAATACATCTGGCGTCCCGTCAACTACGGCCCGCATGCCGGACGACCGGCCTTGGCCGGTACCCACCGGCCCGCTCCACCGTCCGTGGGACCGCTCCCGCCGATTTCCTATTGATTTACTAGGAAACCGTTGACCGCACGTCCAACGGATGCGCAGGATGATGTACATGCCCCCCACGCAGCAGCGACTGGTTCGCCGTCGGCACGTCGACTTCGGTCACGTCGCCAGCGCCATCTGTCGCGCCGCGTAGGGCGCCCGGCACCCGCCGCGCGTGCCGCCTGACCCTCACTCCCCGGCGATCCCCGCGAAACCGCCCCCGCCACAAGCGGGGCGGGACCCAGCGGGCACCGCATCGTCACCGTCCGGCGCATGGGCCACGCGCGCGTGCCCGGCCGGCAGAAGATTCCCGACACGGCGCCTGGCCGCCGAATTTTGAGGAAACCATCATCATGGCCGTTGCCACCGCACCGTCCGGAGCCGACTCCGCATCCGACCAGACCGGACCCGACCACGCGCACTGGCTGCGCGCGGCCCGTGAGACGGCCGATGACCTGGCCACGGACGCGGTGACCAGGGAGCAGGCGGGCAAGACCCCCTTCGACGAGGTGTCCCGGCTGCGCGAGGCGGGACTGCTGACGCTGCTGGTACCGGCCGACGCGGGGGGAGGCGGCGCGGACTGGACGACGGCCTACGCCGTCGTCCGGGAGATCTCCGCCGCCGACGGCGCCATCGGTCAACTGCTGGGCTGTCACTACTTCTTGTCGTGGAGCGCACTGTCCTTCGCCGACTCCGCCCGCGCCACCGAGGCCGTGCAGCGCTCCACGAGGAAGCCCTGTCTCTGGGGTGGCGGCTTCGCCCGTCAGGAACCGTCCCTGAGACTGGCCAGGAAGGGCGGCGGTTTCGTCCTGGACGGCCGGCAGAGCTACGCCACGGGGGTCCTGGTCGCCGACCGCCTGGCCGTACGGGGCGAGCGGACCGACACCGGAGAGCCCTTCGCCGTAGTCGTCGATCCCTCCCATCCCGGCGTACGGATCGAGGGCGACTCGGACGCCTTCGGGCAGCGGCTCGCGGCCGGCGGCAGCGTGGACTTCCACGCCGTGCCGGTCGCGGCCGCCAACGTGCTCGGATCCCTGTCCGCGGACGAGGACGTCCTGTCGCCGCTGACCGCCTTCACCTCGCCGGTCGGACACCTTCTTTCCGTCCAGCTCCTTCTCGGCATCGCCGAGGGAGTGCTCACCGAGGTACGCGAGTACAGCAGGGCGGGCCACCGGCTCCGGCACCCCGCCTGGCCGGACGGCTCCGCCCCCGACCCGCAGGCGCTGACCCTGCACGGAGAACTCACCGTTCTCACCCGCTCCGCCGCGGCGCTCGCCGAGCAGGCGGTGCGAGCCGTGCACGGCGGACTGGCACGCGGCGAAGACCTGAACTACGACGAGTACGCGGAGATCTCCGTCCTCGTGGCCATGGCCGAAGCCGCCGCGTCCAGGGCCGCGCAGGAGTCCACCACGCGCGCCCTCGACGTCATCGGTGCCCGCTCGGCGTCCACACGGCTGGGCTTCGACCGCTTCTGGCGCAACGTGCGGACCCACACGTTGTACGAGCCCGTCGGTCACCGTCTCCGTGACGTCGGGGACTACTTCCTCAACGGCGCGCACCCCCCGTTCGTCCTGCCCGTCTGAACGAGAGAGCGTCGAAACCGACCCGAGCCGTACGGATGGTGCGCCCGCGCGGATTTCAGCCAGGGCGAGATCCTCGAAGGCGTCACGTTCGCCGGCGTCGCGGCAGCCCGACTGCCGCTGATGTCCGCGCGTCGACCGACACCCGCGGAGGTGGGCGAACCTCTGACGCCGCGCGCCCGCGGCCTCCCTCCCCGGACAGGGAAGCCGGGACGGTGTCCCTGTCCGGCCGACGCTCTGATCCACCGCGCCGAAGCCGCCGCCGGCGCCACGGCGGATCGCGCCCGGCATCCCGTCCCCGAAGCGGCGGCAAGCGGCACATGTTCGTGTCAGCCGCCGGAAACCCCAGGTGAGCGGGGCATCCGGCCGGGCATCAGGTGGCGCAACATTCCGGCAACACGGCTTTCCCCATCCGATCGGTAGGGTTCGATCCGTGCCTCCCACCGACCGCGTCCGAGACCACGCCGGCCAGGGCGCGACCACCGTCGCCGCCCACCGCGCGCGGCGCCGGCTGCGCGCCGACCGGGCCCGGCAGCTCGCCGACCTGCTCCGCCACCAGCTCCTCACCGGCGGCTTCCCCACGGACACGTTGCCTCACGAGTCGATCCTCGCCGGCGACTACCGCGCCTCCCGCAACACCGTCCGCCAGGCCCTCGACCTGCTGCGCGCCGAAGGGCTCGTCGAACGCCAGCCGGGCGTCGGCACCGTGGTCGTCGCCCGGAAGTACCGTCACGGACTCGACCGCCTGATGGGCCTCGCCGAAACCCTCCATGAGCACGGCCGGATCACCAACGAGGTCCGCACGGCGGGCCCCGCCCCGGCACCGGCCCCGGTCGCCGAACGCCTCCAGGTCCCGCCCGGCACCGACGTCCTCTACATCGAACGCCTGCGCCGCCTGGCCGGCCTCCCCCTCTCCCTCGACCTCACCTACATCCCCCTCGACATCGGCACCGCCCTGCTCGGCGCCGACCTGGAGAACACCGACGTCTTCCGTCTCCTGGAGACGATCACCGGCCGGCCCCTGGGGCACGCCGAGATCACCCTGGAGGCGGTCACCGCGGACGCGCACTCCGCCGCCGTGCTCGAAGCCCCGCGCGGCACGGCCGTCCTCATGCTGGAACGGCTCACGCACCTCGCCGACGGCCGCCCGGTCGACCTGGAGTTCATCCGGTTCCGCGGCGACCGCATCACCATGAGCGGCCTCCTGCACCGCTCGCACTGAACACAACCACCTTCCTCCGCACGACCTTTCGGGAGACAGCCATGCCCTTGGCGCCCCAGCGGGCCGACGTGCCCGTGACCATCGACCAGTCGAAGTGCATCGACGGCTGCACGCTCTGCGTGGACATGTGCCCGCTGGACTCCCTCGCCATCGACGAGAGCAACGGCAAGGCGTACATGCACGTCGACGAGTGCTGGTACTGCGGCCCGTGCGCGGCCCGCTGTCCCACCGGAGCCGTCACGGTCAACATGCCCTACCTGCTCCGGTGACAGGTCCCGAAAGGTCTCGAACTCCCATGAAACGCACAGCAGTTGCCTCCACCTTCCTCCTGCTCCTCCCGCTGACGGCGTGCGGCGGCACCACCGCGGCGGGAGGCGACGGCTCCACCGTCACCGTCACGGTCGGCTACCAGTCCAAGACCATCAACACCGTCACGGCGGGCACCCTCCTGCGCTCGCTCGGCGCGTTCGAGAAGGAACTCGACGCCCTCCACGACGGCCACACCTACAAGGTCGACTGGCAGGACTACGCCACCGGCGCCCCCATCACCGCCCAGATGACCGCGGGCAAGATCGACATCGGCTCGATGGGCGACTTCCCCCTCCTCATCAACGCGGCCCGGGGCAGGCAGCTCAACCGCCCCACGCGCCTCGTGTCGGTCACCGGCTACAACCTCCGCGGCGGCCTCAACACCATCGTCACCGCTCCCGACTCCAAGATCGGCTCGCTCGCTGGTCTCAAGGGCAAGAAGGTCTCGACGAGCATCGGCTCGGCCGCCGACGGCACACTCATCCGGGCCCTGCAACGCGCCGGCATCGATCCCGACAAGGGCATCCGGAAGCTCAACCAGCAGCCCGCCGTGGGGGCTTCAGCCCTCTCCGCGGGCAGCGCCGACGCACTGTCCCAGTTCGTCGCCTGGCCGGGTCTGCTCGCCTACCAGGGCAAGGCGAAGGCCCTGTACGACGGCGCCGAGCTCAACCTGCCGACCTTCCACGGTGTCACCGCGCGCGAGGACTTCGCCCGGAAGCGGCCCGCCGTCCTGGAAGCCTTCCTCAGGGCCCAGGCCGAGGCCACGGAGTATCTCGACGCCCACCCCGTCCCCGCCGCCGAGAAGGTCGCCGAGGCCACCGGACTGCCCGCCGAGGTCGTCTACCTCTACAACGGCGCCCACGGCATCTCCACCTTCGACCCGGCGGTCAAACCGCGGCTCGTCTCCGCCCTGAAGCAGGACGTGACGATCCTCAAGGCCGCGAAGCTCACCGGTGACGTGGACGTCGACGCCTTCGTCGACGACCGGTACGTCAGGAAGGCACTCGGAGCCGGCTACGCCGAACACCTGGCCACCCGGCCCCCGGCGGCCGCCGGGGAGGTGTGGCCCAAGGACGCCCAGCAGACCCGTACCTTCGAGTCCCCGGAACAACTGCTGGGTCATGTCGCCGAGCACAAGGCCACGATCCGCGCCGCGTACGTACCCGACGCCACCACCGGCACCCTGTGGTTCGCCGACAAGGCGGTCTGGGTGACGGACGGCGGCCGGCTGCTCCCCTTCGTCGCACCGGCGACCGCGAAGGCGTACGTCACCGGGCACACCGGCGCCCGTGTCATCACGTACGCCGACGCACTGCGGCGGGCGTCATGAGCCGCGCCCCGCGACAAGCCGCCCGCTTCACGCCCCGATACCCGGGGCGGGCGGGCCGGTTCGCCCTGCGGTTCGGCTCGCTCGCGGGCGCTCTCGGCGTCTGGCAGTTGCTGACCGGCCTCGACGTCGACCTGTGGCTGCGCTTCTCGCAGTTCCCCACCGTCGCCGACGTGGCACGCGCCTTCGCCGACCGTCTGTCCGGCCCCGACTACTGGACGGACCTCACCGACAGCCTCACCCGCATCCTCACCGGCTTCCTGCTCGCCGCCGTCCTGGGCGTGGCCACGGGCGTGCTCGTGGCCCGCTCACGCCTCGCCGAGGACCTGCTCGGCCCGCTGCTGGAAGTCGTCCGGCCCATCCCGGCCATCGCCCTGGTCCCCGTGGCGATCCTCCTGTTCCCCTCCAACGAACAGGGCATCGTCTTCATCACCTTCACCGCCGCCTTCTTCCCGGTACTCGTGTCGACCCGGCACGCCGTGCGGGCGCTGACCCCGGTGTGGGAGGAGGCGGTGCGCACCATGGGCGCCGGACGTCTGCGCGTCCTCGGCTCGGTCGTCCTGCCGGGCGCGCTGCCCGGTGTCTTCGGCGGCCTGTCGGTCGGCCTCGGCGTCTCGTGGATCTGTGTCATCTCCGCCGAGATGATCTCCGGCCAGTACGGCGTCGGCTACCGCACCTGGCAGGACTACACGATCGTCAACTATCCCGGTGTGTTCGTGGGGATGGTCACGATCGGTGTCCTCGGCTGGATCACGTCGACGGCCGTGGAGGTCCTGGGCCGTCGTCTGACCCGCTGGCTGCCACGTACGTCGTACGTGCCCGGCGCGCGGGTGCCGCGGCAGGCGCGCGGCGCCGCCGTCCCCGTACGGACCGTGCCCAGGACCGAGAAGGACGTGCCCCATGACCAGTTCGTCTGACGTGCGTTCACCGTCGCGCACCGGGGCGGCCCTCGCGCTGCGCGACGCCTCCCTCGGCCGCCCGGGCGCGCCCGTGCTGCAGGGGGTGGACCTCGACGTCGCCCCCGGCGGGATCCTCACCGTCGTCGGCCCCTCCGGCTGCGGCAAGTCGACGCTGCTGCGCACGCTCGCCGGACTGCTGTCTCCCCTCACCGGGGAGGTCACCCAGGACGAGCACCGGCTGACGGGCCCCTCCGCCGACCGTGCCCTGGTCTTCCAGGAGGACGCCCTGCTGCCCTGGCGGACCCTGCGCGCGAACGTCGAACTGCCCCTCGCCATCCAAGGGTTGTCGCGTGCCGATCGCCGTGCCCAGGCCGAGTCCTGGCTCACCCGGGTCGGACTCGCCGACCAGTCGGGGCAGTTGCCCCACCGCGTGTCCGGCGGCCAGCGCCAGCGCGCCCAACTGGCCCGCGCCCTGGCACCGGCGCCGCGCGCCGTCCTCATGGACGAACCCTTCGGCGCACTCGACGCCCAGACCCGCGCCGGCATGCAGGATCTGCTGGTGGAGGTGTTGCGGGGGACGGGCGCGACCGTCGTGTTCGTGACCCACGACGTCGACGAGGCCCTGTTCCTCGGCGACCGGGTGGCGCTGCTCGGCTCCGGCCGGCTCGCCGCGCTGCACGACGTGCCGCGCCCCCGCGACCGCACCGCGCACGACGACCCGGCGCGCGTGGCGCTGCGACGCGAAGTCCTCTCCTCGCCCGGTACCTGAAAGGCCCTTCGGTGACCACCTCCGTGAACACCCCCCTGGAGATCCCCGCCCTCGCCGACGCCGAGGAGCTGAGCTGCGACGTCCTCGTCATCGGGGGCGGCACCGCCGGCACCATGGCGGCGCTGACGGCCGCCGAACACGGCGCGGACGTCCTCCTGTTGGAGAAGGCCCACGTCCGCCATTCCGGCGCGCTCGCGATGGGCATGGACGGCGTCAACAACGCGGTCGTCCCGGGTCGCGCCGAGCCCGACGACTACGTCGCCGAGATCACCCGCGCCAACGACGGCATCGTCGACCAGTCCACCGTCCGCCAGACCGCCACCCGCGGCTTCGCGATGGTGCAGCGCCTGGAGTCGTACGGGGTGAAGTTCGAGAAGGACGAACACGGCGAGTACGCGGTCCGCCAGGTGCACCGCTCCGGCTCCTACGTGCTGCCGATGCCGGAGGGCAAGGACGTCAAGAAGGTCCTGTACCGGCAGTTGCGGCGGCGTGAGATGCGGGAGCGGATCCGCATCGAGAACCGGGTGATGCCGGTGCGCGTGCTGACGGCGGACGGGAAGGCCGTGGGTGCGGCCGGGTTCAACACCCGTACGGGGCGGTTCGTCACCGTCCGCGCGGGCGCCGTGATCCTGGCGACCGGCGCCTGCGGCCGCCTCGGCCTGCCCGCCTCCGGGTACCTGTACGGCACGTACGAGAACCCGACCAACGCGGGCGACGGCTACGCCATGGCGTATCACGCGGGCGCCGAACTCACCGGTATCGAATGCTTCCAGATCAACCCGCTGATCAAGGACTACAACGGTCCGGCCTGCGCCTACGTGGCCAACCCCTTCGGCGGCTACCAGGTCAACCGGCACGGAGAGCGGTTCGTCGACTCCGACTACTGGTCCGGGCAGATGATGGCCGAGTTCGCCGCCGAGGTGGCGTCCGACCGCGGCCCGGTGTACCTGAAGCTGAGCCATCTCCCGGAGGAGTCGGTCGCCGCCCTGGAGACCATCCTCCACTCGACCGAACGCCCGACGCGGGGCACGTTCCACTCCGGCCGCGGCCACGACTACCGTACGCACGACGTGGAGATGCACATCTCCGAGATCGGTCTGTGCGGGGGCCATTCGGCCTCGGGGGTACGGGTGGACGACCACGCCCGTACGACCGTCCCGCGCCTGTACGCCGCCGGGGACCTGGCCTGCGTACCGCACAACTACATGATCGGCGCGTTCGTGTTCGGCGACCTGGCGGGCGCGGACGCCGCCCGGTACACGGCGTACGAGGGCGAGTTGCCGTCCGGGCAACTGCGCGAGGCCCACGAACTGGTCTACCGTCCGCTGCGCAACCCGGACGGTCCCCCGCAGCCGCAGGTCGAGTACAAGCTGCGCCGCTTCGTGAACGACTACGTGGCCCCGCCGAAGTCCGGGGCCCGGCTGTCCCTCGCCCTGGAGGCGTTCGAGCGGATGCGGGCCGACATCTCCGCGATGGGCGCCCGTACCCCGCACGAGCTGATGCGCTGCGCCGAGGTCACCTTCATCCGCGACTGCGCGGAGATGGCGGCGCGATCCTCCCTGGCCCGTACGGAGTCCCGCTGGGGTCTCTACCACGACCGCCTGGACCACCCTCGGCGCGACGACACGTCCTGGTTCCACCACCTGGACCTGTACAAGTCCCCTTCCGGAGCGATGGAGTTCACGGCCCGTCCGGTGGCTCCGTACGCGGTACCGGTCGACGGCTTCCGCCCGGTCGGCGGTCCTTCCCGTCACCTCGGTGAGGTCCACCCGGAGCAGGTGGCGACGGCCGGGACCCGGGAAGCGGCACCGGTGGCGATGGGGCCCGAGCACACTCCGGTGGGCACGGCCCTCCCCCACGGTGCCGCCACCGGGGCGCCTGCCACGCCACGCCTGCTCCAGCTCCTCTCGCTCGCGGAGGAGGAACCCGAACTCGCTGCCGTCGCGCCCTACTTGACCGACCCCGACCCCGTCGTCCGCAGGACCGCCGTCACCGTTCTGACGGAGACCGTGCCGACCGGCACCGGCCCGGCCCTCGCCGCCGCGCTCGTCGACACCGACGCCGGCGTGCGCGAGGCCGCGGCGGGCTCACTGCGCGAACTCGTCGAGACGCTGCCGCCCGGAGAAGCCCTGCGCGAGGGCCTCGCCTCCGCCCTGTCCGCCGACGACCCCGTCGTACGCGCCGCCGCACTCGACGTCCTGCGCGCCCTTCGCCTCGGTGACGCCGGACTCTTCAGGGGGTCTCTGTCCGACTCCAGCATCGCCGTCCGGATCGAGGCCGTACGGGCGCTCGTGTCGGTCGACGCCACTGAAGCGGTTGCCCGTGCGGCCGGGGATCCGTCCCGCGAGGTCCGCGTCACGATCGCCAGGGCGCTGGGCACCGGCGTCTCCGGGCGGCTCGACGACACGACACCGAGGGCTTCAGGACCGGCCCGCGCGGTCCTGACCGAGCTCGTCGCCGACCCGGACGCCCTGGTGCGAGCGGCCGCCTACGAGGCGCTGGCGGCCACCGGCTGCCCGGCGCCCCTGGACGCCGGCGCCGTGGCCGCCCTGAACGACCCGGCCTGGCAGGTCCGGGCCGGCTCCGCCAAGGCCCTGTCGGCCGCGGACCCCGGCACGGCCGTCCCCGCCCTCGCCCGAACCCTCGCCGACCCGAACGCCGACGTGCGCAAGGCCGCCGTACTCGCGCTGACCCGCCACCGTGCCACCGAGGGCGCCCGCGCGGCCCTGGCCACGGCGACGACGGACCCGGACGCGGATGTACGGGCCTACGCGGCGCGAGCGCTGTGACGACGCCCCGGTTCGGACGTCGCGGCATTCACTCCGGATCGCACGAATTGCGCCATTCGTGTGACGATGACTGAGGGGCATGGACCCTCCCCCTCGAGTGTCACGCGAGGTGTCCGCACGGAATACCGAGGAGGTCCTGATGACGGACCTGACCACCCGCTCCGCGACCACCAGGAACGAAACGGGCGAGGCCACGGGGAGCCGGCGCTCCGGCACCGGTGATCCGGGAGGCAAGGGACGGACCACCATCGCCGACGGCGTGGTGGCGAAGATCGCGGCGGCGTCCGCGCGCGAGGTGATGGGCGTCCACGACCTCGGCACGGGCATGACCCGGGCCCTCGGGTCCGTCCGCGACCGCGTGCCCGCCGGGCGCCCCGGTCAGACCCGCGGCGTGAGCGTCGAGGTCGGTGAACGGCAGACCGCGGTGGATCTCGACGTCGTCGTCGAGTACGGGTACGCCATCACGGACGTGGTCGCGGACATGCGCGTCGCCGTGGTCTCCGCCGTCGAGCGCATGACCGGCCTGGAGGTCGTGGAGGTGAATGTCGCCGTCGGCGACGTGCGCCTGCCGGACGAACCGGACGAGGAACCGCAGGACGGCCCTCGCGTGACGTGACCCGCCGCCCCGGCGCCGGAGGCTCGCAGCCACCGGCCGCCGTGGAAGAACGCTCAGGAGGTGCGTGGCCGTGGACGAAAAGGACCACGCGGACGGTGTCCGGCTCACAGCGCGCGAACGTGCCGCGCTGGCGGAGATCGAGGAGGGGCTACGGCGGGACCACGCGCCGGCGCCTGCGCCGCACCACCCGTCCGGCGGGCGCCGCCTCCCCGTCGCGGTCGCACTGATGCTGGTGTGCTCGGTGGTCCTCGCGGTGGTCGGCATCCGCACGTCGGACGCCGCGTTTCTCTGGTGCTTCGCGGTTCTGTGGCCGCTGACCGTGCTGCAGATCGTCAGGTTGCTGGGCCGCTGGATCAGAGCCACGGGCCCTTTCACCCCGTGGTTCTGATCCGCCCGCCGCCTCCGGGGCCGACGACGGAACTTCCCGGCTTCCCTCGTGCGGGCAGGCCGACGACGTCGCCGTGAGCGCCTCGCGGGATCCCATGACGTGCGCGGCGGCCCGGGTGAGCCGTGTCTCACAAGGGCTGCGGCGCTTGCCTATGCAACGAGTTGCATAGAAAGCTGTGCGGTATGGCGCTCGAACACGCGATCCTCGTCTCCCTGCTGGAAAAGCCGGGGTCCGGCTATGAGCTGGCCCGGCGGTTCGAGCGGTCCATCGGGTACTTCTGGACCGCCACGCACCAGCAGATCTACCGCGTGCTCAAGCGCATGGAGAGCGAGGGCGTGCTCGCCGTCCGGGACGTGCCGCAGCAGGGGCGGCCGGACAAGAAGGTGTACTCGGTCGCCGGCCCCGGGCGTGCCGCGCTCTCCCGGTGGCTGCACGAGCCGATCGAACCGGAGAGCATCCGTCACGAACTGGCGGTGAAGATCCGCGGCGCCGCCTTCGATGACCCGGCGGCGCTCGTCGACGAGGTCGAACGGCACCACCGGATCCACAGCGACCGGCTCGCGCGCTATCTCGCCGGGGAACTGCGCGACTTCACCGGTCCGGACGCGCCCGCACCGCTCGACGCCGGTCAGGAGCTGCAGCATGTCGTGCTGCGCGGCGGCATCGCCTACGAGCGGATGACGATCGCCTGGCTCGACGACGTCCTCGCCACGCTCCGCGCCCTCGGCACGACGACCGGTGTCACGGGCGGCGACCCGCAGGGCGACCCGGCGCGGCAGTCGCCCTGACTCACCCAAGCTTCCTCCCTCTCCCCGTCAGGCAATCCCCAACCCTCCATCCCTCGGAAGGCGAACCTCTGTGACCACCACTCCCTTGCTGTTCAACCCGCACACCTACGACCCGGCGCACTTCGACCCCGAGACCCGCAGGCTGCTGCGCGCCACCGTCGACTGGTTCGAGGAGCGCGGCAAGCGCCGGATCATCGAGGACTACCGCACCCGCGCCTGGCTCGGTGACTTCCTCGCCTTCGCCGCCAAGGAGCGCCTGTTCGCCACCTTCCTCACCCCGGCCTCCGCCGCCACGGACGAGGACCAGCGCTGGGACACCGCCCGGATCGCCGCGCTGAACGAGATCCTCGGCTTCTACGGTCTCGACTACTGGTACGCCTGGCAGGTGACCATCCTCGGTCTGGGCCCGGTCTGGCAGAGCGAGAACGCCACGGCCCGCACGCGTGCCGCGGACCTCCTGTCCCAGGGCGAGGTGTTCGCCTTCGGTCTGTCCGAGAAGGCCCACGGCGCCGACATCTACTCCACCGACATGCTGCTGGAGCCCCAGGCCGACGGCGGTTTCCTGGCCACCGGCTCCAAGTACTACATCGGCAACGGCAACGCCGCCGGCCTCGTCTCCGTGTTCGGCCGCCGCACCGACGTCGAGGGCCCGGACGGATACGTCTTCTTCGCCGCCGACAGCCGCCACCCGGCGTACCACCTGGTGAAGAACGTCGTCGACTCCTCCAAGTTCGTCAGCGAGTTCCGCCTGGAGAACTACCCGGTCGCCTCCGAGGACGTCCTGCACACCGGCCGAGCCGCTTTCGACGCGGCCCTCAACACGGTCAACGTCGGCAAGTTCAACCTCTGCACCGCCTCGATCGGCATCTGCGAGCACGCGATGTACGAGGCCGTCACCCACGCGCAGAACCGCATCCTCTACGGCCGACCCGTCACCGCGTTCCCGCACGTCCGCCGGGAGCTGGCCGAGGCGTACGTCCGACTCATCGGCATGAAGCTGTTCAGCGACCGCGCCGTCGACTACTTCCGTACGGCGGGTCCTGAGGACCGGCGCTACCTCCTCTTCAACCCGATGACGAAGATGAAGGTGACCACGGAGGGCGAGAAGGTCATCGACCTGATGTGGGACGTGATCGCCGCCAAGGGCTTCGAGAAGGACAACTACTTCTCCCAGGCCGCGATCGAGATCCGGGGCCTGCCCAAGCTGGAGGGCACGGTCCACGTCAACCTCGCGCTGATCCTCAAGTTCATGCGCAACCACCTGCTGGACCCGATCGACGTGCCCGCCGTGCCGACCCGACTCGACGCGGCCGACGACGACTTCCTCTTCCGGCAGGGACCGGCCCGTGGCCTGGGTTCCGTCCGCTTCCACGACTGGCGCGCCGCCTACGACGCCTACGCCGAGGTCCCGAACGTCGCCCGCCTCCGCGAACAGGCCGACGCGCTGTGCGAGTTCGTCACCACCATGGCCCCTGACGAGGCGCAGAGCCGCGACCTCGACTTCCTCCTCGCCGTGGGGCAGTTGTTCGCGCTGGTGGTGCACGGACAACTCATCCTGGAGCAGGCGCGTCTGACGGACCTGGACGAGTCGGTGCTCGACGAGCTGTTCTCCGTGCTGGTCCGCGACTTCTCCGGCCACTGCGTCGAACTGCACGGCAAGGACTCCGCGACCGAGCAGCAGCAGGCTTGGGCACTGGGCGCGATCCGCCGTCCCGTCGTGGACGAGGCGCGCTCGGCCGGGATCTGGAAGCGCGTGGAGGCACTGTCCGGCGCGTACGAGATGTCCCTGTAGCGGCGCCGACCCGAAACTGTCGTGTGCAACCGGCGCCTGTGCAGCGCCGGTTGCGCACGACCTGCCGCCACCCGGCCGAGCTGGGCTCCGGCTGTCCGGGCCGCGGGCCGCGGGCCGGGATCTGCCTACCCGAGGGTCCAGCCGTTGGCGAAGTCGCACCGGAGGTCGGTCCGGCGACGCTGTTCGGCGGGGATCCAGCGGGGGTCGCCCCGGAGGTGGGCCAGGGAGTCGACCCACTGCTCCCAGAGGCCGTCGGGTCCGGTGAAGCGATCCGCGTGGCGGGTGCCGAGGTGGGCGTCGAGGCGGAGGAGTGCACCGAGGGCGGCGGGCTGGTCGTAGCGCAGGTCGGTGCGCGGCAGGTAGTGGTCGAGGTAGGCGGTGAGGATCTCGGCGTCCGCGTGCGTGCCGAGGCGGGCCAGGGCGAAGCAGTAGGCGCCGCCGGAGTAGCAGACCTCGCTGGCCAGGAGCAGGTCCCCGAGGCGCTCGCGGAACGACGTGCGGCGGGCGACACCGATCAGCCAGGCGGCGGTCAGGCGCGAGCGCCGTTCGTAGCCGAGCAGGGCGTTCAGCTCGGCGTCGGTGATCGCGGCGGCGTCGATGAGGCTGCGTGTGATCATCATGGCCGTGCCGTGCTGACGGATCCCGTGGTCAGGAGTTGAAGTCCGCGCCCAGCGCGGAGTTGAACTGTTCGGGGGCGCCGAGGGTGCTGGGTCCGATGACGATCGAGCCCTTCGGGGTCACCCCGCACGCCGTCGACGGAAACACCCAGACCGCGCCGCGAGCGCCGTGCGGGGTGCCGTCCGGAGCGACCTCACCCCCGGCGAGCACATCGGCACGGCCGTCGCCGTCGACGTCGACGATCTTGGTCGCTGACCCGAACGCGTCGGCGCCCTGAGCGGTGCCGGGCACGCCTACGGTGTCCTGGGTGAGGAGCTGCGCGCCCTTTCCGGTCAGGCCGTGCGCGGTTCCCCGCAGCGTGACGACACTGCCCGCGCCGTCCGCGCCGCCGACGTCCTTCTGCGGTATTCCGGCGGATACGTCCGCGTACCCGTCACCGTCGATGTCGCCGACCGAGACGCCGGCGCCGAAGTACTCGGTCCCGCCCTCCTCGTCGGCTCCGGAATCCTCATGGGCGACGCCGGGTATTCCAGGACTGTCCTGGTTGAGCATCGTCATCTTCTCGACGTCGGGGCCGCTCCTGCCGCCCGGCAGATAGACGACCGCCCCGCTCTTGAGGTGCGGCAGGCGGTACTTCCTGGCGTACTCCTGCTCCTCCACCCCACTGCCGCCGGCGCCGCTGTCGACGGGGACGAACTCGAAGAAGGCGTTGGTGACGATGTCGGCGTAACCGTCGCCGTTCACATCCCCGACGGCCACCGCATGACCGGCGTCCTGTGGACCGTGGATACCGCTCAGGGCGACGCCGGCGGTGAGGCCGTCAGGGGTGCCCTTCCAGTACAGGACGTCGCTTCGGCTCGTGCTCCCGTTCTCCGTCTCACCCACGGAGACCAGGTCGGTGATGCCGTCGCCGTTCACGTCCCCGGCGGCCAGGTCCCTCATCCCGGCTTCGCGCGGGCCCTTCACGTCGTGCACGCCGCCGGCCGGCGTGCCGTCATGCCCGAACGGCCCGGACAGGACGCGCAGGTCGCCGCCCCGGACCTGGGTCGCCACATCCGGCGCACCGTCGCCGTCGAAGTCCCCCGCCACGACGAGCGAACCGACCCCGTCGCGGGAGGCGGCGCGACTGGGCAGCGTGACCGAGCCGGACAGCCCGTGCCGGCCTCCCCAGATGACCGAGAGGGATCCCTGCCAGTGATACCGGCGGAGTCGCCCGTCCTCGACCCCACCGCTTCCGTACGCCTCGTCGTGACTGTTCTCGCGGGACCCGACGATCAGATCCGCGTACCCGTCCTGGTCGAGGTCCGCGGTGGTCACGGAACTGCCGTAGTAGTCACCCGGTTCGCCGACTCCCGGCACGCCGGGCTTGTCCTGGTCGAAGATCTGCTTGGACGAGATCCGCAGACCGTGGGACGAGCCGTACACGACGGCCACATAGCCGGGCTTTCGACGGGCTTTGCTCCGGCCGAGGTCGCCGCGCGGAACAGGGAAGGCGACATCGGAGTAGCCGTCGCCGTTGAGGTCGTCATGGAGCGCTCCACGGTGGAGCTCGCCGGCACCGGACGACGCGCTCGGCACGCCGTTCACACACCAGCTGGCCGGAGGGGGGCCGTACACCTTGCTCTTGGCACCGCGGTCGGGTTCACCGGGGTCGGCACTCGTGCACGCCGTGACGGACAGGCCGACCGCCATGGTCAGCGCCAAGCCGCGGGCGTGCGCGGTTCGGAGTGAGTTCATCGGTGTCCTCCATGCGGTGCGCACGCGTGCCCCCGACGCCCGCCCCTTCCCGGTCAGCAGGTGTCACCGGGACGGCGGCCTTCTCAAGAGCATCGAACAGGGCGGGTTCGCGGGCGCGCAGATGCGGTTCCGCACACACGGAACAAGGGCGAAGGCAAAGCAGCGCCTGGCCAGTGGGCGTCAGGTGGTGGTGGGCCAGGTCCGCAGCAGGGCGGCGATCTTCCCGGCGGTGCAGGCGGGGTCGAGGAGCAGGTCCCTGAGGGCGATGGCGTCCTCGCGTACGGGCTTGACGCCGATCCCGGCGGCTTCGAGGTACATGACGCCGCTGGCCGCGGCGACGGCGAGATTGGAGCGCTCCAGCCAGCGGCACCGGCCCAGGGTGTGCACCAGGGCGGCGGCTTTGGCGTAGGGGCCCTCGTAGACGGGTCGCTCGAACAGTTCGGCGCGGTGGCGCGCGACCGCCGAGGCGGGAACGCCGTAGTCGTCCGGAGCCGGATCGTCGGCTCCGGCGGCCTCGGCCACCTGAAGGATCCAGGGAACGTCGATGTGCAGATCCATCAGGCCGCGTGCGCTCCCCGGGCCGTCTGCTGGGCCTGTTCGACCTCGTCGAAGACACTCTGGTGTTCGCTCAGGAAGCGGGCTGCCGCGTCCACCGCACGGGCACGCAGGCCGCTGGTGTCGTCCTGCACCAGTCGGGCGAGATAGTCCCCGATACTCAGCCCCAGGTCGGCGGCTCGCTTCTTCGCGAGGTCCGCGATGTCCTCGTCCACACGCGCGCCCAGCTGTGTCTTCGCCATACCAGCATGGTAACAGCCGTTACCAGACGAGGGAGGGGAATGAGGACATCCCGGCGATGACGGCAAATGCACGGCTCACGCGGGAAGCCGAACGTCCGGCATGCCCTGGGCGTCACAGGTGCGGAACCGGATCCGGCTCCGTTCGACCGTCTTTCCATGGGGGCATCATGCGGTCCTGCAAACTACTCGTAACCCTCGGCCTGGTCGCCGCCGCGGTCGTCGGATGCGGCGACCTGAGTGTGCCCGGCGGTGGGCACGTCCGCGACGACGACACCGCCGAGCGCGCCCGCCGCGTCGCCGCCGCCTGGGAGGGTTCCGAGACGGCGCGCGCGTGGTATCAGGACTACTACCTGCTCGGCGACCCCGTTCAGCTGCCGGACGGCGCCTTTCACAACGACGCCGACAAACGCGCGTACGCCGCCCAGAACTTCGACCTGCGCACCCCCCTCCCCGACGCTCCGAAGAAGCCGGGGAGGATCCGGTGGACCGACGGCGAAGCCCTCTCCTTCCCCCTCACCTCGGCACGAGCGGCCTACGACAAGCTGGACCGCGGCGAGAACCCCGGCCCGGCACTCACCGTGACCGGTGCCCGGCTCGGCGACATGACGGTACTGACCAGCAGGGGGAAAGCGACCGTGCCCGCCTGGCTCTTCACGGTCAAGGGCTACGACACCCCGCTCAAACGCGTCGCGGTCACTCCCCCGAAACCGCTCCGCTTCCCGATCGGGGCCGTACAGCAGGAGACGGACGAACTGGTACCGCTCTACGGGCTGAACACCGTCGCGCGGGACGGCCGGACGCTCACCGTGCTCGCCAAGCACGGCGCGTGCGACGACGGCCCGGCCGTCGATGTGCTCGAGGCCGAGGGCAGCGTGGTGCTCTCGGCCTCGATCCGTGGCACCTCCGACGGACCGTGCACCAGCCAGGCACTCGCCAAGAAGGTGACGGTGAAGCTGCGCCGCCCGGTCGGTGAGCGCATCCTCCTCGACGCGTTCACCGGCAGGCCCGTACCCTACGAGGAGCCCTACTCGGCCTCGCCCAAATCGCGTTGACCCACCATAACCACGGCAAAGAGCGCGCCCCGCTCCGAAACGGCCGCGCATGCGGCACTCGTTCGAAGCACGGGTACGGGGCCGCCCCCGGTGAGGGCGGCCCCGTACCGATCGGTGGTGTCCGGCACCTACTCGACGTTGATCCTGAAGGTGCTGGTCGTGTTGCGGATGTCCTGGGCGTTGCCGCTCATCCGCAGGTTGCGGAAGGTGGCTTCACCGACCGCCGGCCCCTGGCCGGGCTCCGGCAACTCGTTGGCCCAGATGCCGAATCCGGACTTGGCGTCGAAGGCGTCCCCGCTCTTCTTGGAGTTCGTGATGGAGACGTCGGTGAAAATGGTGTCCTTCACCGGGAACTGGGGCTGCCCACCGACGTAGTTGGTCTGGAACATCACGCCTCCATAGGTGGAGTCGTCGATGTCGACGTCGTTGACCCGGATGCCCTGGAAGACCTTCGAGGCGGAGAACGCCCAGATGGCGGGGAAGACCTGCGAGCCCCAGAAGTGGCCGCCCGTCCGCTCCAGGGACACGTTCTCGATGGTCGTGGGCTCGGTCCCGAAGCCGTTCATCGGATAGCCGAAGTCCAGCGAGGAGATGGTGATGCCGGAGTAGACCAGGGTGTCGGCCACCCGGAGGTTGCGGAAGGTGTTGTTGTACCCGCCGTAGACGGCGATGCCGGCCGCTCTCCAGGTGAGCGTCGATGTCAGGTTCTCGTAGAGGTTGTTCTTCTCGTCGGCGCCTCCGGCGTCGATCGCCGAGAAGAGGGCGAAGCTGTCGTCGCCGGTGGCACGGGCGTCGTTGTTGACGACGTGGTTGTCCGTGGAGCCGTTCGTCATGTTGATGCCGTCGGCGAACGTGTTACGGATACGGGAGTTCTTGATGGTCATGCTGTCGGTGTTGGCGCCCCAGTACATGCACACCATGTGCTCGACCCAGATGTTGTCGATGGTGATGTTCGCGACGTTGGCGAAGTCGAACACCTTGCCCGGGCCGTCGATGCGGGACGTGTAGTTGCCGAGGTAGGTGAAGCCGGCGAACGTCGAGCCGTTGGCCGTGGAGTCGGCGCGGAAGCCGACGTCCGTGTTCTCCTGCGAGGAGGGGGCGTGGAAGCGGGTGAACCAGGGGCCCGCCCCGACGACCTTGACCGCCTTGCCGTAGACCTGGAACTTGCTGGAGGTGTCGTAGTCACCGGCGGGCAGGTAGACACCGACGAGCTTGCCGGTGGTGTCCATGCGGACCTTGTCCAGGGCGTTCTGCACGTCCTGGTGGGTGAATCCGGTCGGGACCGCGTACGCGGCCGGGTCCGGGTTGGCGGCCGCCGTCGCCTGCTCGGTGTTGATGAAGTCGACGGCGTACGTGGAGGAGTTGGCCGCGTCCTTCTGGAGCCGGATCTTGGAGCCGGCCGCGACGGTCCTGCCGAGTTGCAGGCTCGCCTCGTCGTAGATGTGGCGCGGGGCACCGGAGCCGGGCGAGTTGCCGGGCGCGGTCTCACTGCCGTACAGCCAGGCGTACTTCGAGGTGAGGTCGATCGCCTTGAGGAACTGGCCGTCCACGTAGACGTTGAGCGTCGAGTCGGTGCCGTCCGGGATCGAGAAACGGGTCACCAGGGTGTTGGTGGCCGCACGGGTGGTCCATTCGACGTACTGTCCGGTCCCGTTGAGGGTCACCGCCTTGCGGCCGCTCGCCTCGCCGGCGACATCGCCGACGGTCCGGTTCGGTCCCACGACCTTGGCGCCGCCACCGAGGGTGCCGTCCTCCGCCTCGTACATGTCGTACGGCATGTCGGCGCCGCGGCCGACGAACAGGGCCTGCGTGGTGGTGTTGTTGGTCCGCTTGACCGGCAGTTCGTTCGCGTCGTCGGCGATGACGGTCTTGACGGTGTACTTGCCGTTGGCGGCCGTCCACGAGCCCAGACTGACCGGCGCGGTCGTCTGGCCCGCGGCGATGGCACCGCTGTAGGAGCCGCTGAGCGTCTTGACCGTGGCGCCGTTGGAGTTCTGGACCGTCAGCGTCACCCCGTGGGTGCCGGAGGCGGAGGCCACCGTGCCCTGGTTCTTGATCGCGACGGTGAACTTGACCTCGTCGCCCGCCGAGGCGCTGGAGGGACTCCAGGAGACCGGTGCGGCCAGGAGGTCGGAGCTGGAGACGGGCTTGACGACCAGGGCGTCGGAGCGGGTGAAGGTGTTGTTCGCCTCGTTCTGCTCGATCACCTTGTTCGACGGGTCCACCTCGGCGCCGACGGGGTAACTGCCCGCGTCCCGGGCCCCGATGCTCGCGGTGACCGTCTTCGTCTCACCGGCCGTGAGCGCCGGGACGTCGGCCGTGGCGACCTTGGTGCCGCCGAGGGTGAAGTTGAGGTCGGTGGCCTTGGACGCCTTGGTCCCGCTGTTGGTGACGGTCGCCGTCAGGCTGATGGCGTCCGACTCGACCGGTGCCGCGGGTGTGTTGGTGATGCCGGTGACCTTGAGGTCGGGGTTGGCGGCCGGGGTGCCGATCACCTGGAACTCGGCGACCTGTCCGCCCGGGGCACCGGAGTTGGACGTGAACTTGAGTTGGATGTCGGCGGCGGCCCCGGTGACCGGGATGGTCACGGTGTTCCCGCTCGACGGGTTGAAGGTGTAGTCCTTCGCCGCGACGAGGCCGGTGAAGGCCGCCGCGTCCTGGTCACGGCCGAGCACCTGGATGTTCTGGGTGCGGGTCGCCCAGGCGGCGTCCGGGTTGAGCTTGACGACGACCTGGGCGAGGTCGGCGTTGGCCCCCAGCCTGGTGGTCAGCGTGGCCGGGTAGGCGCCGCCTCCGCTCTCCCAATAGGTGCCGATCTGACCGTCGTTGGCGTTGGCGGCGACGTAGGTGAAGGTGGAGGAGGAGGCCTCGATGGGCTTGCCCTCGGCGAGGTTGGAGCCGGAGCCGGTCGAGCCGGTCCGGGTGACGCTGTTGCCGGCCGCCGACACGTTCCCGGCGGCGTCCTTCGCCTTCACGTAGTAGGTGACGGTGGCCGTCGCCGAGGGGGTGTCGGTGTACGTCGTGACGTCGCCCGCGACGGACTTGAGCAGCTGGCCGCCCGCGTAGACGTCGTAGCCGGTCACCTTGACGTTGTCGCTCGACGCCTGCCAGGTGAGCTTCACGTCGTTGCCGGACTGGGTGTAGGCGAGGTTGCCGGGGGCCGTCGGTGCCTGGGTGTCCCCGCCCGATCCCTGCCGGGTCACGCTGTTGCTGTTGGAGGAGACGTTGCCCGCGGCGTCCTTGGCCCGCACGAAGTACGTGATGGCGGTGCCGGCCGGCTGGGTGTCGGTGTAGGTCAGGACGTTCCCGGCGACGCTCGCCCGCAGTTGGCCGTTGGCGTAGACGTCGTACCCGGTGACGGCCGTGTCGTCGCTCGCCGCGTTCCAGGTCAGCTTGATCTGCCCGGTGGCCGGCTCGGTGAGGGCCAGGTTCGACGGAGCGGTCGGCGCCTGGGTGTCGCCGGTGGCGGGTCCGTAGACCTCCAGCTCGGATAACTGCCCCGCCGGCCAGCCGGTGTTGGCGGTGATCAGCACGCGCACGTACCGCGTGGTGACCGTGTCGAGGGAGATGGTCGTCGACTGGTCGTTGGAGCTGTCGAAGGTGTACGCCTTCGAGGCCGTCAGATCGGTGAAGTTCTGGTTGTCGGTGGAGCCCTGGACCTTCAGGGTCTGGCTGCGGCTCGGCCAGCCGCCGGGCAGCCGCAGCGTCACCTGGTTCACCTTGACCGATGAGCCGAGGTCGACCTGGATCCACTGCGGGAAGGCGTTGTTGGTGCTCTCCCAGTAGGTGTTGCGGTTGCCGTCACCCGCGTTGGCGGCGGGGTAGACGTCGGCGTGCCCGCTCTCGGTGAAGGGCTTGCCCTGCGCGAGGTTGGGGGTCGAGGCGGCGGCCGTGAGGACCTGCATCTCGGCGAGCTGGGCCGTGGGTGCCACCGAGTTGCCGCTGAAGTCGGCCCGTACGTACCGGGCGAGGGTCGCGGGGAAGGAGACCTTCACCGTGTTGTCGTTGCCGGGGCTGAAGACGTACTGCGCCGACGACTTGAGCGTGGCGAAGCTCTTTCCGTCGGCGCTTCCCTGGAGTGCCAGCGTCTGCTTGCGGGTCTGCCAGTGCTCGGGCAGGCGCAGCACGACCTGGCGGACACGCTCGGTCCGCCCGAGGTCGGTCTGCACCCACTGGGCCGACTTCTTTCCGGCCTGCCAATACGTGTCGGTGTCGCCGTCGGTGACGTTGACGGCCGCGTGTGCGGCGCGGGCACTGCCGGCCTTGGTGGCGGCGTCCGCGGCGGCATCGGGACCGCCGGCGGCGTGGGCACCGACGGCGGGCAGGCCCAGAACCATGACGGTGGAAGCCAGCGCGGCGGTGGCTGCGCGGTGTCTCCAGGATCTCGGCTTGTGTGGAGTCATGCGGGGTTCACTCCCTGCGGAGGTTCGCGCGCCGGAGGGGCGGCGGGGTCGGCTCGTTCCTGGGCAGAGCGGTGGCGCGTTGCGAAGAACGGCAAGAGGCGGCTGCACGCGCGTACGGCGTCCTCAACGGAGCATACGCGCAGCTTCTTGCATTGTTTCATCGCAATATTGCAGAGCAGTGCGAGTACGTCTACCGTCATGACGTCACAAGTTTCACCATCAACACCCGCGCCTCAGCACCAAGGGTCGACCAAGCACCCCCACATGGCCGACAATTGGACCAATACGTGAGGCTCGTCGCGCCAAGTGAAGCGACACTGCAAGCGAACGCAAGTCACGCAAATTCTTGCGCAATTGTGCGGCGCAGCGGAAGCCGATCGTGCCGCGGACCACGGCTCATCCCCTCGCGGACCTGGCCCGTCGAGGAGCGGCCGTCTCGACACCGGAAGGGGAGCGACCGGGACAGGGCGGAGAGGCATACTCGGCGGCATGACTGATCACAGCCCCCACAGAGACCTGACCGTGCCGGTCGCCCCCGACACGGCCGCTTGCGCCGCCGCCCTCGAAGTCGCCACCGCGTACTGCTCCCCCGCGCTGCTCAACCATTCGGTGCGGTCCTATGTGTGGGCCTCCGCGTATGCCGCGCAGCGTGGCATCGAGCACGACGCCGAGCTGCTGTACGTGTCCGCGCTGCTCCACGACATAGGGCTGGTCGCGGAGTTCGACAGTCACAGGGTCGACTTCGACGTGGCCGGCGGGCATGTGGCCTGGGTGTTCGCGGCGGGTGCCGGATGGCCGGCGGAGCGTCGACAGCGCCTGTCGGAGGTCATCGTCCGGCACATGTGGGACAAGGTGGACGTGCGGGAGGACCCGGAGGGTCATCTGCTGGAGCGGGCCACCGGCGTGGACATCTCGGGGCGGCATCTGGACGATTTCACCGCCGGCTTCCAGGCGGACGTCCTGGCCCGGTACCCGCGCGCGGGACTCGCGGACGAGTTCATGGCCTGTTTCCAGGACCAGGCCGCCCGTAAGCCGCAGAGCTCACCGGCCGTGTCGGTCCGGGGCGGCCTCGCCGAACGCGTCCGCGCCAACCCGCTGGACCGCCAGGCCGGTTGACCCCGCCGGGCCCTGTCCGGCAGGTGCGGTCGCGAGCCGTTCCACCGGGTGGCGACGTGACCGGCCCGCGACCGCACCTGCCTGGTCGGTCAGGCGGGTGTGAGCACCATCCGGAAGCGGGCGGCTCCGGAGAGCATCTTCTGGAAAGCCTCATCGGCGTGGTCCAGCGGCACGGTCTCGGTCATCGGCCGGATGCCGTGCAGGACGCTGAAGGCCATGGTGTCCTCCACGTCCTGCGAGGTGCCGGACGGATGGCCGCGGACGACACGGCCGCTGAGAAGCAGTTGGGCGGGGGCGATGCTCATCGGCGAGGGATCCGCCCCGATGACCACCAGCTCACCTCGCGGTGTCAGCCCTTCCACGGTCGCACTGATGGCCTGGGAATTTCCCGCGGTGGCCAGCACGGTCCTCGCACCGCCGAGGGCCTGCAGCGCCTCCGCGACCGGGACGTCCGAGGTGCTGTCGATGTAGTGGTGGGCACCCAGCCGCTCGGCGAACTCCGCCTTCTCGGCGCCGCGGGCGATCGCCACGGTCTCGAAGCCGAGGGCGAACGCGTACTGGACGCCGAGATGCCCCAGGCCGCCCAGGCCAAGGACGGCGACGAGGTCTCCGGGCCTGGCGGAACTGCGTCGCAGTCCGTTGAACGTCGTCACACCGGCACAGGCCATGGGTCCCGCGTCGGTCGCCGCGAGATCGTCGGGGATTTCGGCGAGCGCGTCGGCGGGCGCGATCATCTTGTCGCCGAAGCCCCCGTCGTAGGCCCAGCCGGGGACCTTCAGGTTCTCGCAGACGATGAAGTCGCCTTGACGGCAGCGGATGCAGTGACCGCAGCTACCGCCGAACCAGCCGACCGCCACTCGGTCACCCACCTGCCACCCGCGCTCGTGCACCCCGTCGCCCAGTTCCTCGATGCGCCCGGCGATCTCGTGTCCAGGCACCTCCGGGAACGAGACTCCCGGCAGATGCCCCCCGACGAAACCGGCGTCGCTGTGGCAGACACCGCACGCCTCCACGGCGATTCTGACGTGTCCGGGGCCGGGCTGCGGCACCTCTCGCTCGACGATCTCGAAGGAGCCGCCCGGGGCGGTCACCTGCGCAACTCGGTAGCTGTTCATCGGTCCCTCCGATAGATGTGTGCAAGGGCCTGATTCCAGGGCAACAGGTCTGGGGCGATCACGCGCGTCGAGCCCTGTCCCGGATGAGGCCGCCCCCGGACGTTCTCCTCGTGCGCCCGCGTCCTGGCCGCCGGATACTCGATGCGGGCCCAATGCCTCCCGACCGCAGTCCAGGAGCTGAAGAACATCGACCTTCCTTCCTGGCCCCGAGCGATGAGGAGATTGCGTCATGCGCTCCCAAAGGATCCCGCTGACTCCCCTGGAGGCCGTGACGGCCGGTCTGCTGGCCGGGGCGGTGGGAACGGTGTGCCTGGATGCCGTCCACTACCTGAAATACCGTCGCGCGGGCGGGACGGACAGCCCGCCCGCCTGGGAATTCGCGCCGGTCGAGAGCTGGGAGAAGGCCCCTGATCCGGGGCAGGTGGCGAAGCGGGTGATCGAGGGCTTCACCCAGCGCCCGCTCCCAGATGATTCCGCCTGGCTCACGAGCACCATCGCTCACTGGGCCTACGGATCGGCGGCCGGCGCGGCCTACGGCATCGTGGCCGGATCACTGCCCAGGCCCTCCCCCGTGTATGGCGTGCCCTTCGGTGCCGCGGTGTTCGCCGGTGACTACGTCGCGTTGCCGATCGCGGGGCTCTACAAGCCGATCTGGCAGTACGACGCCAAGATCCTGGCCTGGGATCTCGGCGCGCACGTCGCCTACGGCACCGGCACCGCGATCACCTTCTGGCTGCTCAGCCGACTCGGCACCGGCGCCGTCGGCCGGAGACCGTAAGCCGGCTGCAGGCCCGGTGTGGACCGGGCCACCGTCCACCGGATTCCCGGACGCGGCCCGCGTCCGGCCGTGCGAGTCTCGACATGTCGGCATCTTGTACGAGCGGAGGAAGTGTCAGTCATGGACATGAAACTCGAAATCGTGGTGGTGCCGGTGTCCGACGTCGACCGGGCCAAGAGCTTCTACACGCGATTGGGCTGGAGGCTGGACGCGGACATCGCCCCGGACGAGAACTTCCGGGTGGTGCAGGTGACGCCGCCGGGCTCGCCGGCGTCGGTCATCTTCGGCACCTCGGTCACGTCCCAGACGCCGGGCTCGGCTCAGGGCCTGCAACTGGTCGTGGACGACATCAACGCCGCGTACGACGAGCTGAAACGGCTCGGCGCCGAGCCGAGCGAGGTGTTCCACGACGCCGGCGGCGTCTTCCACCACGCCGGAACGGACGCCCGGCTGCCGGGGCCGGATCCCCAGCGCACGAGCTACGGCTCGTTCCTGTCCTTCAGCGACCCGGACGGCAACGGCTGGCTCCTCCAGGAGATCACCACCCGGCTCCCGGGACGCCTCGACCCCGCGACCACGACGTTCTCCTCCGCGGAGGACCTGGCGAGCGCGCTGCGCCGCGCCGCGGCCGCGCACGGGGTGCATGAGGCACGCACCGGTGCGGAGGACCCGAACTGGCCGGACTGGTACGCCGAGTACATGGTGCGTGAGCAGGCCGGGACCGAACTGCCGTCGTGACCGCGTCTCCGCCGAAGCAGCACTCTCCTGACGGCCACGTTGTTCCCGCCCAGGCGGAAGAAGGCGCCCCATGGACAAGCCCGCGCGGGGGGAGAACGCGGGGTGGGCTCCGGTATCGCTGCTGTCCCGGGACCAGCTCGAGAAGCTGGCGGCTCTCGGATCAGAGTATCCGGCACCCGTCGGCGCGGTCCTCTTCTCGGCAGGTGACGCGTCCTACGACTTCTTTGTCGTTCTGGAGGGAACCGCGGAGATCATCGATCGGCTCGGTCAGCCGGAAGAGCGGCTCGTCGCGTCTTACGGCCACGCGGAGTTCCTGGGCGAGATAGGCATGCTGACGGGCGAGCGCTCACGCTTTTCCGGCGTCATGAAGAGCCCGGGCCGACTGCTGAGGGTGCCGCTGGAGCAGATCCAGACGATCGTCGCGCAGGACAGTGATCTGAGCGAGCTCATCCTCCGGACATTCCTCGTACGCCGGGCGAACCTGTTGAGACGGGGTGCGGGTATCACCCTCATCGGCTCCCGCTACGACGAACGATGCCGAGTCCTGTTGCATTCGTTCTCGCTCAGCAGGACGGCCGTGGAGTGGCTGGACCTGGAGGACCGGCCCGAGGCCGAGGTGCTGTTGCGAAGGCTCAAGGTGTCCCTGGCGGACCTTCCCATCATCCTCGTCCCCGGCCGGCCGTTGATGCGCAATCCACAGCCGGCCGACATCGCCGCGGAGTTCGGGGAATCGCCGCACGCGGTCGACGATCAAGAGTTGTGCGACCTGCTCGTCGTCGGTGGCGGCCCGGGCGGTCTGGCGGCCGCGGTGTACGGCGCGTCCGAGGGACTGACGACCGCCCTCATCGACGCGGACGCCTTCGGCGGTCAGGCCGCCACATCATCGAGAATCGAGAACTATCTCGGATTCCCGGCCGGTCTGCCCGGTGCCGAACTGGCGGCGCGAGGGACGATCCAGGCGGCGAAGTTCGGAGTGCGGCTTCACCGGAACGCCCGCGCGGCGGCCTTCACCAGCGAGGGCGGTGTCCACACCGTCACCTGCGACGACGGCCGGGCGTTCAGCGCTCGCGACGTCATCATCGCCACCGGCGCCAACCACCGGCGCCTGGCCGTGCCCGGCATCGAGGCCTGGGAGAGCAACGGCGTCTACTACGCCGCCACGGTGGTCGAGGCGACGTACTCGCGCGGGCGACCCGTGGCAGTGATCGGCGGCGCGAACTCGGCAGGTCAGGCGGCACTGTTCCTGGCCCGGACGTCCGACCCGGTGCACCTCGTGGTCCGCGGGGACGACCTTGATCGTTCGATGTCCCACTACCTGATCGACGCGATCGCCGCAGACCCGAGGATCCATGTGCGGGTCCACACGGAGGTGGTCGGTCTTTCCGCCGACTCCGAGGTGACAGGGCTTGATGTGGTGGACCGGACGAGCCGACGCCGCTCCGCCCTGACGGTCAGCGCCGTCTTCGTGTTCATCGGTGCCACGCCCTGCACGGACTGGCTCGACGAGCGGCCTGCGATGGATCCCGACGGCTTCCTGCTGACCGGGCAGGACGTCGCCGTCCCTGCGGGCCGTCGCATGCCGCTGCCCTTCGAAACCAGCGTGCCCGGGGTGTTCTGCGTCGGTGACGCGCGAAGCGGAAGCGTGAAACGAGTCGCCGCCGCGGTCGGGGAAGGTTCCGCGGCGGTGCGGCTCATCTTCGACCGACGCAGAATCGATGGGGCCGAAGTCCTGTGACAGCCCCTCTCTTCACCCCGCGCGCGACACTGTGTCCGGACCCGGACACGGTCCGCGACAACACCTCTGGTCCCGGACACGGTCCCACGCGTGCGGGCCAGGAACCTGCTGGTGCGCGCTGCTGGGCGCAGGTGCATTCTGAAAGGTGAGCGTCCCGGTCAGCGAGCCTGCCCAGCAGGCCCTTACGAGGCCTCAGCAGGGCCGGGTCCGCGAACCGGCGCCGGCGAAGCGAGCCAGGCACCCGCGAGGTGCGTACCGGTGGCCGCAGACGGACAAAGGTCATCTCGAACCAGGGAGTAGGTCATGCCGTCCCTACACTTCCATGTGAACTCCTCGATGAGCCCAGGGGAGGTGATGGGCGTCCTGACGAACTTCAGCCCCTCTCGTGTCGACGAGTGGCCCTCCATCGATGCCGAGCACTTCCAGGTCCACGAGCGGGGCGACACCTGGGCGGAGGTGACCGAGGGGAACGACAAGTCGTGGGAGCGCGCACGCTACGAATGGGACCCCTCGGCGAACAGGGTCACGGTCACCACTCGGGACTCGGTGCCCTTCGGCTCGGGGGGCTGGCAGTTCCAGATGACCCCCACGGATGACGGCACCCGTGTCGACGTCAGACTGGAACGACACCCCGACTCGTTCGCGTCGAAGATGAAGTCCTCGATCATTCCCTTCGCCGGTCCGGTGTTCCGCAAGTCCTTCAGGGAACCCCTGCACACCGTGTAGCCGCGAGGCGGTCACCGCCGACCGGGCGCGGTCGGCGGTGACGCACCGTCGTCGATGTCTCCGAGGGGAGCCGTTCATGACCACGGCGAAAGATCTGTTCATCATCGCCCTGGACCTGAAGCATCCCGTGGGGCAGGGCGACCTGTCCCTCGCGCTCGCGGGAGCCGAGCTGATCGATCTCATCGGTGCGGGGGCGGTCGCCGTGGACGGCGACCGCATCGTGCCGGGTGGACCGCCGCCGCCGGGCGATCGATTCCTGGGCGAGGCCGCGGCAGGTCTCCCTCGGCAGGCACCGTACGAGCGGATCGAGGACTGGCTGTGGCGCCGGGGCCGGGACCTCTCGGCCGCGTACCAGGCCGCCCTGGAGGAGAACGGTGAGCTGAAGCCGCAGCGGAGCAGCCGGTTGTCCTTCGGCTCGGAAAGCCTGGAACCGGTCGACACGCCCGCGCGCCGCCGTGCGGTCGACCGCTGGGAAGAGAAGGAACCCGTCCTGACCGCCCTCGTCGCCGTCCTGAGCATCGACGACGAACCACCCGACGACGAGACCGGCCTCGATGACGAGACCGTGACGACGGTGGTGGCCGCCGTCCACGACGCGGTGATGGAGCTGGAGGCCGTACGCCAGCGGCGGACCATCGAGAACGCGGCCTTCGCCAACCTGTGGCGCGGACCGTGAGCCGGGCCGGGTCGTCCCGCCCTCCGTCGCTGCGGGCGAAACGCCATGGCCACAGGTCAGACCCCGGACGGGGTGACGCAGGCGTACAGGCGTAGGGGTTTCATGCCGTGGCGGGTCTTCATGGGCTCGTTGCTGCGGCCGCCCTCGACCCAGCGCTTGCGCCACTCGATGGCCGTGCGGATCTCCGTGGCCCACAGAAGGTAGTTGGGGCTGAAGCCGTCGAGGGTGGCGTGACTGGTGCCGCCCGCCCACATGTGCAGGCGCTCCTCGTCCAGGAGGACGACCGCGGCGGCCAGCGTCAGATCACCGCGGTCGACGCGGACCACACGGGCGTGGTCGCCCAGGGCCATGACGAAGTCGGTGAAGGCGCTCTCGGGATACATTCCGGCGCTGCCGTACTTGGCCGCCGTACGGCGGGTGAGGTCGCCGACCGTGCGCAGGAAGTCCGGGCGGGGTGCTTCGACGGCGGTCGTGACGCCCGCGTCCGCCGCGCGCCGCAGGTACTGGCGGATCGTACGCCGGGTGCGGGCGCCGAGGGTCGCGAGATAGGAGTCGTACGAGTCGAAGGAGCCTCCCTCCGCACTGTGCAGCGGGAGTTGGAAGCGGGTGACGATCGGCGCCACCCGCCACCCCTTGTCCCGGGCGACGTCGAGGACCGGGTCGCCCTCGGGGACGCTGACGAGTCCCGCGGTCAAGGCGCCGTCGGCGGCCGCCAGTTCACGCAGCGCGTCCAGCACGGCCCCGAGAGCACGCGCCCGTTGCGCCGGGCCCGTCGCCCGTACGGGCACGCGGGTGTCGTAGCAGTACCAGTTGTGCCCGAGGAGCGCGGGGCCGTCGGTGCCCTCGATGCCGACGGCGCGCAGGAAGCCGTACGGGTCGCCCTCCTTCTGGAGGTAGCACGGCAGCACGGCGAGAGTGCGGCCCGCGTCGGCGACCGTCATATAGCGCGCCGCGAGATACGGGCTCAACGGGCTTGTCTGATAGGCCCGCAGATACGCGGGGGTGTAGTGCACCGGCGCGGTGTCCGCCGCGGCGACCTGTTCCCACTGGACGGTGTCCACGTCGTCGACGGACTCGGTGACGGTCACGGTGATGCGCGGCGCGCTCAATTCCCTTTCCCTCCCTCGGCCCGTTCCCCTTCGCCCTCTTCCTCCCGCTCCCCTTCCTTCACCCAGCCCGCTCCCGCCATCGCGGCCAGGAAGCGTTCCCCGAAGCCCGGCTCCCACCGGATTCCCGCGTCGAGCTGGGCGGTTCGGACCACGTCCGCCGTGCCGGACACCCCGTCGACGCTCTGGGCCAGGGCCATCGCGGACGCGTAGAACCGGCCCCGGTCCTCGGCGAGGCGACGCGTGAACCAGTGCCGGTCGGACTCGTTCACGGCCCCCATCAGAGCGCGGAGGTTGAAGGGGCCCGGCCATGCCCGGCGCAGGGGCGGGCCCCCGTGGCGCTGCACGGGCACGTGGTCCCAGGCCGCCGCGAGGGTGTGGTGCAGACCGTCGAGGAGGGCCGCCTGCCGGTCGAGGACGCCGGGGTCGGCGCCGAAGGGCCGCAGGGTGTTCAGTGCGTCGCGTCCGTACCGCGCGTGGCGGGCCAGCGAAGTGGCGGCGAGCGGGTCGTCGTCGGGCGGGAGGCGGGCGGTCATCCGGCGTGCCGTCCAGCGGGTGAGGAGGTGGGCGAGCCGGTCGGCCTCCGGGGCGCCGGCCGTCGCGACGACGGCCGCTGCGGACGCGGCGATCGCGGCGGACCTGCGCAGTTCCTGCGGGTCGACCTTGTCCAGCGTGTCGGCGCCGGAGTGGTTGAACCGGTCGGGCCAGTGGCCCAGTTGGACGGAGGGACAGCCGATCGCACGGTCGGCGAGAACCGCGTGATCGGAGGCGCCGACGAACGGGGTCGTACGCCAGGCCCACACGTCACAGCCGACGGCTCCGCTGTAGGAGCGGGCGGCGGCCGGCAGGGCACGCACACAGGCTTCGACCAGGGCGTTGACGAAGTGCGGGAGGTACTCCGGGCTGCGTTCGACGATCAGCGGGCCTCCGCAGCTCCGTTGGTCCTGGCCCACCATGTCGAGGTCGACGGCCATCGTGGGCAGCGGTCCCGCGCCCTCCTCCACGAGCCGGTGGACGTAGGCGGCGAGTCCCACGAACTCGGGTGCCCAGAGGAACCGGACGGGGCGGCGCAGCGGGCGGGCCGCGAGGACGCGCCCGGCCGCGAGGGCGGCCGCGACTCCGGAGGCGTTGTCGTTGGCGCCGGGGGCGGGGTGGCACAGATGGGCGGTGATCAGGCAGGCGTCGGGCGACAGCGGCGACAGGCCGGCATCTCGCCCCGGGGTTCGGGCGACGACCACCGGCATCCGGGCGGGGGTGGTGTCGACGTCGACGACCACGCGGGCACGCTCGCCCCGGCTGTGCGCGCGGTGCAGTACGTCCATCTGGCCGGGCACCACGCTGAACCCGAACAGGGCGCTGCCGCCCGGAAGTTCGAGGCGTCCCGCGCCCTCCTGCCGGTCGGGGCCGGTCGACACGCAGAAGCCGATCGCCCGTTCGTGACGTATCCGGGCGTGGAGTTTCGCGTCGAGTCGCGCGGCCGACGAAACCAGGACCACCGCGCCCGGCGGCCACCCGTCGTCCTGCGCGCGCACGAGAGGAGCTTCGGTGTGCGCGGCGGTCGAGTGGGCGGCGAGGGTGTACGGCTGGGCGGGATAGTCGACCAGCGCGGGCCGTCCGGGGACCGACAGATGCGCGGCGCGCGGGGTCCAGGAGGAGGGCGCGGTGAACGTCCACCACGTGGTGCGGCCGTCGGCGGGGAAGCTCAGTACCTCCACTCCGGCCAGTCCGGCGCGCTCGGCCTCGCCCGCCACGAAGTCGGCCGCGGCGGCGATGCCCGCCGATCCCTGGTAGCGGTCCCACTCGGTGAGCCGGGCGACCCAGCGCATCGCCTCGTCGGCGTCGATCCCGTGATGGATCCCGGCGACGAGGTCGGCGAGGCTACCGGGCATCGGCGAAGGCGTCGAGGAAGGCGGTCAGACGGGCTTCGGAGAGCGGTACGGCGATCTTGTACAGGGGGCCGTCGCGACGGCCGGAGCCGCCGGAACCGGCATGCTCCCCCGGTCTCCCGCCGGAACCGGGGACCTCCCACGGCCTCCCGCCGAACGCGGCCCCGGAGACGCCCTCGGCACCGCAGACGACCTCCACCGGACCGATCTCCTTCACCCGCACCCCGCGCTTCTCCCACACCACGCTCGCGGCCCCCCGCTCTCCGTCCACCGTCACCCACGGCAGGCAGCCGGCCCCTTCGGTGACCTTCAGTCCGGCCCGCCGCAGCGTCCTCGCCACGACCGGCTTCACCTCCGCGATCCGGGTGCGCAGCGCGCCGAAGACGTCGCCCTGCGCGAGGAGGCGGAGAGCGACGGCGAGACCCGCCCCGCCGGCCCCGAGGGGAGGCGCGATCTCGCGCAGTCGCCTCGTCAACCCCGGGGCCGCGAAGGCGAATCCGACCCGGAGACCGCCGCAGCAGTACCCCTTCGACATGCTGCGCAGCACGATCAGGTTCGGATGTTCGGCGACGGCCGGGACACAGCTCGCGCCGGGCCCTGCGTAGACGGCGTACGCCTCGTCGAGGACGACGGTCGTGCCGCACGCGCGGGCGGTCTCGGCGATCTCCTCCAGCCGCTCCCTCCCGAAGAGGTCCCCGGTGATCGTGGGCCGGTCCAGTACGAGGACCGAGGGGGCGTGCCGGTCGAGAGCGGCGGCGAGGTCCTCGAACCGGGTGGTGATCGTCTCGGCGCCGAGGCGGGCGGCCCAGCGGGGCAGGTCCGGGTGGCCGCCGGCCAGTCGCAGCACGGGGCCTGGCACGGCCAGCGCCGCGCACGCGTGCAGCAGACCGGTGGCACCCGCCCCGGCGGTCACCGTGTCGGGCGCGAGGTCCAGCCCGAAGTGCCCGGACAGCGCGGGTGCGGCCATGTCCGCGGAGTAGGGGTCGGACAGGGGGTAGGCGCGTGAGGGTTCGGCGAGGCCGCCGTTCTCGTACGCGCTCCTGAAGGCGGCGTCGACCCACGGTCGTACGAACTCGAACTCGTCCGGCGACCAGCGCAGGTCCAGTGTGGAGGGGTGGGCCTCGTCCTGCGTGGAGGGGTGGGCCTCGTCCTGCGTGGAGCCGCGGTTGTCGCGTCTCCCTTCCCATGCGGTGATCGCCGCCGGGGTGTCCGCCCGGCTCCGGGCGACGAACTGGACGTAGCGCGTCGTCGGGGCGGGCTCCCGGCCGACGGCGAAGTCCGCGTCGACGCGCTCGACGGTGAAGCCGGCGCGGGTCAGCAGGTCACGTACCTCGGCCGGCTGGTACATCCGCACGTCGTCGTGGATGACCACGGGCTCCGCCTCGCCCCGTCGTACCTCGATCTCGCCGGTGCTGCGGCCCGACGCCGTCCGGTACGTACGGCGGAAGTCGGCGCGCAGTCCCTCGGTCTCGAACGTGGCCTCCGGCACGTACTTTCCGGCGATGGCCAGCACGTTGGAGTGGTCGAGGATCAGCAGTCCGCCCGGGACGAGCACCCGGCGGACTTCCTGGAGCAACCTCAGTTGCTGGGCGTCACTCCCCCACCCGAACGACTGGACGCAGACGACGGCGTCGAACTCGTCGACGGGCCATGGCAGTTCGCGCAGCAGGTCGATGCGCAGCCAGTCGACCGGGACGCCCGCCGCGGCGGCCGCGGACTCGGCACGCCCGAGCGCCCATCCCCCCGAGTCGACCCCGGTGACGCCGAACCCCCGCGCGGCGAGCGCTACGGCGTGGCGACCGGTGCCGCATCCCAGGTCGAGGACGCGGCGGCCCGGTGCCGAGGTGTCGAGGACGGCGGCGAGGTATCCGGCCTCGGCCGCGGTGCGTTCGGGCGTGTACTCGTGGTCCGCGACGGCCCAGAAGTCCTCCCCGAAGAAGGTGAGATACCAGGGCGGACTGTCCGGACGGCGGGCATCGCTCATACGGCGTCCGCCCTCAACGCCTCCTGGCGGTGCAGGAATCCGCACACGTCGCACAGGCCGGCGGGGTTGGCCACGCCCTCCTGGAGCACGTACCGGCCCCCGCAGACCCGGCACAGGTCGTCGACCAGGGGAAGCAGTGTGCGCTGGACGTTCTCGAAGGCGTTGAAGAGGTAGTAGTCGATGCCCGGCCACAGGTCGTAGAGGTGGTCGGCCACGGCGTAGGCGAGGGAGCGTTCGTCGGAGCCGGTGGTGAACCGGCCCGGTGCTCCCTGGCGGTTGAGGCCGGGCGCGACGAGCTCCAGGTAGAGCGTGAGTTCCTTCTTGGTGATGCGGTACAGCGGGAACACGTAGCGCAGGGAGCCGAGTTCACGGACCGGGATGCCGCCCATCCGGTAGCCGGTGGTGAACCAGGTGACCATGCTGGCCACCAGGTCGTCGGCGTTGAAGCCGAACGCGACGACCGGGGCGCCCCGCCGTTCGGCCTCCTGTTCCAGCATGCGGCGCAGTACCTGATGGCCGATGACCATGTTCATGTTGCGGTGCTCGCCGGCGACGACCTTGTTCATGACGTCGACGAAGGGCTCGCGCAGCTTGAACACCTCGGCCACGTCGTCGGCGGTGACGACGACGTGGTCGACGCCGAGGCCCGCGCAGGCGTCCAGGGCGGTGCGGAAGGTGGCGGGTTCGTCCCAGTCGGGCAGTCCGGTGATGGTCACCGCGGTCATGTCGACCTCGGGCCACCGCCCGCGGGTGCGTTCGAGGAGCTTGAGATAGGCGACGCTGTCCCGGCCGCCGGAGAGCCCGATGACGACCCGGTCCCCCGCCCTCATGGTGGCGCCGGCGGCGATGCTCTGGACGAACGTCTCCTCGACGTACGTCACGAAGGTCTCCGCGGTGAACTGCTCGGTGCGCCGTTCCAGGGTGCCGCCGTGGTCGAAGAGGACGGACTTGGCGTAGACGGGGTCCGGCGCGGCGTAGACATGTTCCTTGGGCCGGCGCAGTACGTCGAGGTCGTAATGGCGTACTTGGCGCACCTCGATGACGTCGTCGGTTCCGACGACGGCCGTGGCCTCGGGGATCACCTGCCCGTCGCGATGGGCGAGCACGGCGTTCGCCGGGATTCCGTGGAGGCGCAGCACGTCCAGGAGGGGCTGTCCCGGTGTCGCGTGCAGGGTCTCCGAACCACCGGTCTTGTTGCGGAACACGACCGTGCTCACGGGTTCTCCTATCGTGTCGTGTGGTTCCGGGGGGGGATCAGGGCAGGGCGGGGGCGGGTTCTGGTGCGGGGTTCCAGGCGGCCAGCGGTACGAGCGTCTCGCCGTCGGAGACGGATCCGTGCTCCCAGGTCACCGTGGGATCGGGGACGGGGAAGCGGGGGGAGGTGGCCAGGGCGACGACCTCGCCGATGCGGGCGCGGACGACGGGTGTCGCGGGCAGCAGTCCCCGTGCGTCGAGTTCGTCCGGGGTGAGGACCAGGGCGTGGTCTCCCAGCGTGTCGCGCAGTGCGTCGGCCACCGTTTCCTCGTGCCCGGGGAGCGGATGGAGCCAGCGGACGCGGCCTGCGCCGCCGCCGGGCATGCGGCAGTGGGCGGGGGCGTCGAGGCGTGCCCACGCTTCGGCGAGGGCCGCGTCGGGGGTCGCCTCCACCTGGCCGTGGTCGGCGTGGGCGAGGACGCTCCAGCCGGTGTCGGCCCAGCGGGCGGCCGCCGTGTCGAGCAGCGACAGGGCCTCGCGCAGCCGGGAGTCGTAGCCGGACCGGTGGATGTGGTCGTCGAGGTTCACGTAGGCCCACACCAGGGGCGGGGCGTCGTAGGTGTGCGTGAGGACTGCCTCGACCTCGCGCACGGTCCGCTCGGCCACGCTCACCGGGTCGATGGTGAGGGTCGCGGCGGCGGCCGGTGACGGCACGATCCGGGCGCCGTGCAGCAACGCGTCCACCCACGGACCGGTCAGCCGCTCCAGCTCCGCGCCGATCGCGAGGGCGGCCCGGCCCGACGCGGCCGCGCGGTCGAAGAGGGTCGGTCCCGCGTGCAGCAGCGCGGTGCCAGGTGTGCGACGGGAGCCGAAGGCGTACGTGTCCCCGGTGACGAGGTGGGTGACGCGGTCGGCTCCGGGTGCGCGGTGGACCATGCCGACGGCGCCGTGGACGCCGGGACCGGTGCCGGTGACCGCGGTGAGCCAGGCCGTCGTCGACGTGCTCGGGAAGGTGGAGCGCAGTGGCCGGACGTGTGCGTGGTGGAACGCGGACTCGGCCACTTCGAGCGACAGGCCGTCGACCGCCAGGACGCACAGACCCCGAGGAGCGGCGCGCAGGGTGCCCGCGACGACTTCGGTGATCACGCGCAGGTCGGCGGACGCTGTCGACTGTCCGCCGACGCGCGACGCCGTGCTCAGAAGTTCGGCACGCAGTCGGTGCAGGTGGTGCGGAACTTGACGATGTGCGCGGCCTGCCGGTCCGTGATCATGCGCTCGACCAGGCGGGGCAGCAGCATGACGGGCGCCGGGGTCGACGTCCGCGTCACCTCGGTGGGTGCTTTCGCGGTGGGAAGTGGAGCTGTTTGCATGGATTCCTCCTGCCGGGAACGGTGCCAGAGAAACGTGCCAAACAACTTGCCAATTTTGCATGCACAGGTCAGCACACCGCGAGCTCGCATGTCAACGTCATGCCGGGAATCCACCGTCAACTCGCTTTTCGTTTCCCGAATTCGACGGAACGAGAAATTCCGTCGACGGTGCAGGCTTCTTCGAGTAAGCCCCTTATGGATCAGCGGACCCCTTTCGGATCAAGGGCCCCCTCACTGATCAATTGACGAAGATCAGCTTCTCCGCCTCCACGACGATCATTTCCGGATCGGGCGCGTTCGTCAGGGTGTCCGCGTAGCGTTCCGCGTCCGGATCGGCGACGCGGTGGGCACGCGCGACGGCGTCCTCGACGTCGTAGCGAGTGGTCCTGAGCCGGACGTCGGGGCCCAGCAGCGCCCAGTACGCGGTGCCCGGTTCACCCGTGTGGTACGGCAGCCCGACACTGCCGGGGTTCACGCTGCGCAGGCCCGCCACGGCCCGGTCGAACTGGAGGTGCGAATGTCCGGTGACCAGGACCCGCGCGTCGATGGCCGCCGACAGTTCGGCGAACCGCTCCGGTGGTGTCCCCGGCGTGACCAGCTCGTGGTCACTGCGCGGCGAACCGTGGCAGAAGTGCACGGGGCCGAGCCCGTCGATCTCGACGACGAGCCCGAAGGGGAGACGGTCGAGGAAGGCGATGGCCTCGGGCGGGTGCTGTGCGGCGATCCACGACTGACGCGGGGTGTCGGCGGTCCGCGCGGCCGTGCCGATCTGTGCGGCGTAGCGGTCGGCGTTCCCCCGTAGGCACAGGGCGCGTTCGCCCAGCGCGACGATCCGTTCGTACGTATCCCGCGGCTGCGGCCCCCACGTCAGATCGCCGCACAGGACGACGAAGTCGGCGGCGGCGACGTCCGGTTCGGCGAGCACGGCGTCGAAGGCGGGGATGTTGGCGTGCACATCGGAGAGCACGGCGACGCGGGCCGCCGGCCCGTACCGGCGTGGCGGACCCTCCCAGTTCGCGGGACCGTGCAGTTCGACGTCGGCGTCGGTCATCGGGGTCGTTCCTCCTGGTGACTGGGGAGTTCTCGGCCGGATGCGGGCCGTGCGTCCAGGGCTTGGGCCGGACCCGTGCGTTCAGGGCTCGGGTCCAGGCCCGTGCGTTCAGGGCTCGGGCAGGGTCTGTGCGTCCAGCCGCCGGGCGGGGCCCCGCGTGTTCAGCGGTCCGCCGCGGCGGTGGCCGGGGGCCCGGCCGGGCGGACCGCGCGGGGGTGGCCGAGGCGGGTGCCGGGCGGCGGCCCGATCAGCGGCCGGCCTTCGGAGGGGAGGCCCTCCACCAGCTCCGCGGCGATCACGATGCGGTCCCACAGCGGAAGGCCGTCCTCGTCCGCGGCGAGCTGTTCCACCCGTGCCAGCAGCGATTGCGGGTCGGCCGGGCGGCGCGAGGTGTCGCCCGAGGAGTCTCGCCGGGTGGAAGTACCGGAAGGCGTCAGTCGGCGGAGGGCGTGGGTCGGATGACTCGCGTACAACTCGCCCGCCAGGGAGGCTGGTTCGGCCGCGCCGGGCGGCGACGCCTCGGCGGCCAGGAGGGAGAGTGCCTGCTCCCGCCGCCGGGGCAGCAGGACGCCCACCTCGCGGATCAGGTCGGCCGGATCGTCGGGAGTGTGTACGAAGTTGAGGCACATCAGCTCGCAACCGAGCGCCCCGCGCAGTGAACCTCCCTCCGTCGAGCGGTTCTTGGACGACCCCTTCAGCTCGGCGAGCCGTTCAGCCGCGGTCGTCCGGGTGCGTTCGGGATCGCGGGTGTCGCGGAACGCGACGAAGAGGCAGGGCGGTCCCGACTCGAGAATCATGTCCACGGCCCGGATGACCGCCAGGGGCGCCGCGTTGATCTGGTAGCGCCACAGCTCCCGGCACACCCGCGCGTCGACCCGTACGGTCAGAGCGCCGAGGGGTTCGAAGCCGTGCCCTGCCAGGAAGGCCAGCGCGGGCCCGACACGGCGCCCGACCACCGCGTCGGGCTTGAACATCACGAAAGTCGACCGCAGCAGTGCGCGGTCCGCCCTTCCCGTCTCCCAGCCGTCCAGCAAGGCCGCCATTTCCCGGAAATAGACGTCGTCGGGATAGGTGCGGCGCCTTACCGGATCATGAGTGAAGGGAGCCCTCAACCACGTGCGAACCGTCATGCTCCTCCGGCATTCCGCTCGTCCGCCGGGCCCGGGACGGCACCCACGCGGCACGCCGAGTCCACTGTATGCAAAGCAAGTTGCATCATTGTCATGCACCATTCGAGGGCAATACGCTGAGGCTACTTTCGATGACCGACCACATCAAGGAGGGCCCCATGAGTGTCACCTTCAAGCAGGTCAAGGTCCGCCCGAAGCCGGGCAAGTAGTCGTCCGTCGAATGCGGTCGGGATCCGGATCCGGGCCTGTTCGCCCTCCAGCGGTCCTGATCGCATTCCTCCTCGGCCACCACGGAGTCCCCCGGCCCGGGGAACCCGTCCACCTTCGCGCACCGGGGCGGAGCCGGCGTTGACAGACGCACCGACCGGAACGGCGACGGACGTGGAGATGTCGGCCGCGACCGTCCTCGCCCTGCTGGACGCCGGGCCGACGGCGTCGCGCGAGGCCGTGTTGCGAACCGCCCGCGACGGCCGCCACAAGCTCGCCGCGACCCTGCTGAGCCTGTGGGCCGAGGACGGCGAAGCGCTCACCGAGGCGGAGACGGCCGAACTGCGCCTGCACCGGGAACGCGTCGACCACTACCGCCGCGTCTGGTCCGGGCTGCGGACGGCGGCGCCCGGCGTCTCCCTCCTCAAGGGCATGACGATCGCCGGCCTCTACCCGCCCGGGGTGCTCCGAGCGGCCGGTGATCTCGACGTCGTCTGCCCCTTCCACGAGGACCTGTGGAGCTGCGCACAGCAACTGACGGCGACGGGATGGGAGTTGGCGGCCTTCACGGTCGGCCCCGCCAGGACCGGCGACGCCGTGCCCCTGCACCTGGGAGCCGAGTTCCGCAGCCCGGCACCCGAACCTTCCCCCGACCCCTACGCCGTCGGCCTGGTCACCGCGGAGATCGCGACCGAGGTGCGTGCCCCGGCCTGGCAGCTCACCCGCCCCTCCCGCTCCCCGCTGGCCGTCTGCGCGGTCGCCCTGGTGGCGGAACGCTGGGAGCGCCCCTTCCGCAGCCGTGATCTGCTCGACCTGGCGCTGCTGCTCCAGCACCTCGACGAGACGGGCGTACGGCAGTTGCGTACCGACCTCGACAGGACCGGTCTGTGGCCGGAGTGGCGGGAAGCCCGGCGCGCCATGGCCCGGCTGGGCTGGCGGCCCGCCGTGGCGCCGCCCCACACCCGGGCTTCCTCCGTACGCACTCGGCTGCTGCGGGCGATGCGCACCGCGGCGCTCTGGAGCAGCCCGGTCCGGGCGCCCGCGCTGATCGCCCAGTCGGGCATCGAGGGCGAAGGCGGCCGTCTCGCGGAACTCGCCTCCGACCTGGCCCACCGCGGCTTCGGCGCGCGGCGGCTGCTCGGCGCGGGGCTGCCGCTGTTCGGCGTGCCCCTGGACGACGAACCGGCCGGCCGGCTGCGGCTGGACGACGTCGGACGTCACCTCGTCGCACGGACCCCGCTCGGCTCGTTCCTGCTGGTGTCCGGGTCCGCCCGGCAGGAATGGCTGGACGAGGCGAAGGGCGGCGGCCCGGTAATCGAGGAACCTGACGGCGGCCCGGCATCTGGGGAGCCCGGCGCCGACAAGGCCGCAGGGAAGCCCGGCTCGACCTCGGTGGAGCGCGGCACGTGATCCCTCCGTGCCGATCGGCAGACACCGGTCCGACGACCCCCACGGGAACGGGAGCGTGATGGCGGACAGCGGAAACGGCGGAGGTGGCGTCGCCCGTCCGAGCGACGGCGAACCGGCCGTGGAGACAAGCGGGTTGCGGCGGGAGTACCGCACACGCCGGGGCCCGGCCGTCGTCGCGCTCGATGACGTCTCCGTCACCGTGGAGCGGGGCGAGGTGCACGGGCTGCTCGGCCCCAACGGCGCGGGCAAGAGCACCCTGATGAAGATCCTCTCCACGGTGCTGCTGCCGACCTCGGGAACCGCCCGGGTCCTCGGCTACGACCTGACGACCGAACACCGTCGGATCCGGCCCCTGCTCGGTATCGTGTTCGGCGGCGAACGCGGCCTCTACCCGCGCCTGACAGCACGTCAGAATCTGCGCTACTGGGCCGCCTTGTACGGTCTGACGACCCGGGACGGCGTCGCCCGTACCGACGCGCTGCTCGACGAACTCGGGCTCGCCGAGCGCGCCGACGACCGGGTGGAGACCTTCTCCGTGGGCATGCGCCAGCGGCTCCACCTCGCGCGCGGCATCATCGGCGACCCCCGCGTCCTCCTCCTCGACGAACCGACCAACGGCCTGGACCCGCTGGCCGCACGGCAGTTGCGCGAGCTCGTCCGGCAACTCGCCGGCGAGGGACGTACCGTGCTGCTCGCCACGCACGACCTGTCCGAGGCCGAAGTGCTCTGCGACCGCGTCACCATGATCAACCACGGGCGGGTGGTCGCCGCGGAGGCACCGAGGACGCTCGCCCGCCTCGTCGCGCGCCAGGATCGTGTACGGATCCGGGCCGAGGATTCCCTGGTCGCCCAGGTGCGCGCGCTCCCGGGGGTTCTCGGCACGGAACCCGCCGACGACGGGACCACGCTCGTCACGGTGGAGGACAAGGAAGCCGTGGGCCGTGTGCTCGCCTTCGTCGTCGAGCGGGGTGTGACCGAGGTCCGCACCGAACTGCCCGGCCTCGAGGAGGTCTACCTGCGACTCGTGCACCGCAACGAGACGCGCAGTGTGGTGAACCGGTGAGCCTGCTCGCGGCGGCCGGCCGGTTCCAGGGACGCCTGGTGCTCACCCACCGCGACTACCTGATCGACCTGGTGCGTACGCCGCTGCTGGCCGCGGTGTTCCTGCTCCTGATCCGGCACAACGAGCGTCCCGACCTCCTCGCCAACGGTCTGCTCGCCCCCGTACTGATGGGTGTGTGGAGCATGGCCATGCTGATCTCCGGGGAGGTCGTGGACAACGACCGCTGGCTGGGCACGCTGGAGCTCCAGATCGCCGCGCCGGTCGACTTCGCCCGGGTGGTCCTCAGCCGGGTCTGGGTGAGCACCGCGATCAGTCTGCTGACGGTGCTGGAGGTCTCGGCCGTCGCGATCCTCGGCTTCGGCACCGTCCCCGACGTACCGCATCCCGGCGTGTTCACCATGGCGCTTCTGGCCACCGCCGTCGCCACCGCGGGCACCGCCACGCTGATGGCCGCCCTGTTCGTCGCGACCCGGACGGCCCGCACCTTCCAGAACTCCCTGAGTTACCCCGTCCTGCTGCTCGGCGGGGTGTTCACCCCGCTCGACCGGCTGCCGGAGTGGACCCATCCCGTCGGCCGCCTCATCTATCTCTCCTGGAGCTCCGACCTGCTGCGCGACGCACTCGGCCCGGCGGCGGTCACCTCCGTCGCCTGGCGCACCGGCGTCGTCCTGGGCCTCGGCCTCCTCACCGGCGCCGGTGGATGGCTCCTGCTGGGCAGGGTCGTACGGCTCGTACGCGAGAACGGGACGGTGGGGCTGCGATGAGCCGCACCGCCGACGGCATCCGGACGGGCCGCCGCACACGGGTGCTGGGCTGGGCCGCCCGCGCCGGCGCCGCCGACTACGGCACGGTGTTCACCTGGAAGACCTGGCTGCTCGGCTGGTTCGTCCGGATGCTCGCCCAGGTCCTGTTCTTCGCCACCATCGGCAACCTGCTCGGACCGGGGCAGGCCCGCTATCTCCTGGTCGGCAACGCGGTGGCGCTCGTCGCGCTGCACGGCGTGTCCGCGACCGCGTCCACCACCTGGGAGCTCCAGAACGGCACCCTTCCCCTGCTGGTCGCCTCGCCCAGCAGCCCCGCGCTCGTCCTGGTCGGGCGGAGCCTCTTCTGGCTGCCGGACGGGGTGGCCTGCGGGCTGGGCGCCGTTCTCCTCCTCGGTCCGGTGGCGGGACTGAGCCTGAGCGTGGCATCGGTGGCTCTGCTCTCCGTCCTCCTGATCCTCGTCGCGGTGACGAGCTACTGCCTGGGTCTCTTCCTCGGATCCCTGGTGCTGACCGCCGTGGACCTGCGCAACGTCGTGTCCAACGCGGCGTTCACGGTGATGCTGATCGTCTGCGGCCCGGAGGTGCCCGCGGAGGCCGTCGGCCCCGTCCTCGCCGGGTTCGGCCAAGTGCTGCCCCTGACCCACGGATTGCTGGCGATCCGGGAGGTACTGGCGGGCGGGGCGAGCGCGCACACCGCCGCACTGGCCGGCTGGGAGACATTGACCGGCGCGTGCTGGCTGGCGGCGGCGCTGACCGTACTGGGCCTGCGGGCCCGGAGGAGCAGGCGGGACGGGGCGGCCCTCTTCCTGACGTGACGGTCGTCCGGCCGGAAGCGTCCGGTCGCTTCCTCCGGACCTGGTCGAATGGCACTACGGCGACTACGAAGGCCTGTCCGCGGCACGGATCCGGGAGCTGCGGCCGGGTTGGGACCCGTGGCGGGACGGCGTCGTTCCGGAGAGGTTCGGCCGCGCCCGGCGGTACGGCGGCGGCACGGAATCGACTGTGCGGGCCGTACGGCGGCACGCGGGCGCCGCGGACAGTCCCGTACACCCCCTTTCGGCTACGACCCGCGCGCGGAACGGCTCATTCCCCGCGTTGGGCGGGGTGGCTGCTTAGCGTGACCCCATGACCACTGTCCAAGCCCAGCCCGCCCCCGACCACCGGCGGTGGAAGGCGCTCGCCGTCTGTCTGACGGCGGGCTTCATCTCCCTGCTCGACACCTCGATCGTGAACGTGGCGCTGCCCTCGATGGAGCACGGGCTGGCCGCCTCGGAGGCCGCCCAGTCCTGGGTGGTGTCCGGGTACGCCCTGACCTTCGGGCTGGTGCTCGTCCCGGCGGGCCGGCTGGGCGACATGCGGGGGCGGCGCCAGGCCTTCCTGGCGGGGCTGGCCCTGTTCACGCTGGCCTCGTGGGCCTGCGGCCTCGCTCCCAGCGCCTCCTGGCTGGTGCTGTTCCGACTCGTCCAGGGCGCGGCGGCGGGCATGGTCGCACCGCAGACCTCGGGGCTGATCCAGCAGATGTTCCAGGGCGCGGAGCGGGCCAAGGCGTTCGGACTGCTGGGCAGTGTCATCGGGGTCTCGACGGCGGCCGGCCCGCTGGTGGGCGGTGTGCTGATCGACGCCGTGGGCACCGACGACGGCTGGCGCTGGGTGTTCTTCGTCAACCTGCCGATCGGAGTGGCCGCGTTCGCCGCGGGCCTGCGGCTGCTGCCCCGGTTCCCGGCGTCCACGGGCAGGCGCGAGGAGTTCGACCCGGTCGGTGTGCTGCTCCTCGGCGCCGCCGTGCTCGCGCTCATGCTGCCGCTGGTTCAGGAGCAGCAGTGGACCGGGCGGCTGAAGTGGGCCCTGCTGCCGGTGGGCGCGCTGCTGCTGATCACGTTCTGGGCGTGGGAACGACGCCAGAAGCTGCGCGGGCGGGCGCCGCTGGTCGATCTGGACCTGTTCTCCCTGCGCTCCTTCACGCTCGGTTCCCTGATCAGCCTCACCTACTTCGCGGGCTTCACCACGGTCTTCTTCGTCTACTCCCTGTTCCTGCAGAACACGGCCGGATACAGCGCGCTGGCGGCCGGTGTCTCGGTGCTGCCCTTCGCGGCCGCGTCCGCGGTCGGCGCCGCCATCGGGGGCCGGCTGGTGATGCGCCACGGACGCAAGCTGGTCGTCGTCGGCCTGCTCCTGGTGGTGGTGGGGCTGCTCGGGGTGGTCGTGGCGGTGCAGTCGGTGCCTCTGGAGAATGTCGGGTGGGCCACCGCCCTGCCCATGGTCGTGGGCGGGATCGGCTCAGGCCTCACGGTCTCCCCCAACACGACGCTGACCCTCACCCGCGTCCCCGTGCAGCGGGCCGGTGCCGCCGGCGGGGTGCTCCAGACGGGGCAGCGCATCGGCTCCGCGGCAGGGATCGCCGTGGTGGGAGCGGTGTACTTCGCTCATCAGGCCAGCCACGGCCGTTCCGTGACGGCCATTCAGCTCGGGCTGCTCACCGCCGTCGGAATGAGCGTGATCGCCCTGCTGCTGGCCATCGCCGACCAGCGCGTACGCCAGGCACACCCCGAGCCGGAACGGGCCGCGCCGACCGTGCCACGGGGATTCGAGGAGGGCGACGCGGAGGAAGTGGTCCGGCGCGGCTGACGCACCTGACACGGCCGAGCGGTCCTGGCTCCCGGCGCGCGCCGGACCTCGTGGGTGATACGTACAGTACGGTCCCGCGCGCCGTTGCCCGGCGCGGGACCGTACAGGCGACACAGCGAGGACCTCCTGTGGCCGATCGCGAGCACCGACCGAGGGGAGACCGTCTTCATGGTGGGTACCACCGACGCACCGCGGTTCCTCGTGAACTACGACGAGACCTGGGTGGAGCACCGCGTCAGCTTCGCGGAATGGCTCCACCGCTATCTCATCGGCGAAGACATGACGGGACCCAACAGCGCGGTCTTCTATCCGGGCCCCGTGAAGTTGGAGCACCTGCCGATGTCGGCCGCCGAACGCCCCGAACCTCGGTACGGCCCGGACCGGGGCATGTGAGGGCCCACAGCTCCGACCACAGCGCCGGCCTCCGTTCACCGGGGGCCTCTCCCGGGCCACGCGGGAAGGCTGTCGGCGCGGGTGCGATGCTGGGCGGATGTACGAGACAGCCGCCGCACGGGCGACCGCACGGTGGCCCTTCGCCGAGTCACGGGAGGCCGACTGGCTGCGCGAGCTGATCGCCGACGACGGACTCACCGGGTTCATGCCGCCGGCGTCGCCCGACGCGGCCTGGGTGCTGCATTCCATGTACGAGCACGAGCTCGGGCCGAACGACATGTCGTTCGGCGACTTTCAACGGGCCGTGCTGTCCGGCGAGCACGACGTCATCCCGGGCCTCGACCCCGCCGACGTACTCGACGGCGTCCCGGGTGAGCTCCCCGGTCCCCGTTGGCACAGGCTGCGATGGACCGAACTGGCGCGGCGGATCGGTGATCCGGTGGTGCCCGAGGGACGCTTTCCGTGTCACACGTCCTTCCCCACCATCAGGTCGGGAAGCTGGCCGGCCACGATCCAGGCGCCGTCCGAAGGCCATCTGGCCCGAGCCGACTGGAGCCGTCTGATCGATGTCCTCACCGCGCACAGCCCGCTGGGCGCCGACACCCCCTGCCTGGCCTACTACAGCCCCCTGCTGCGCGCGGACGGGGACTACGAGAACCCGCGCATCCGCACGGGCGCGCTCGCGGACGCCGAAGTGCTGTACGACCACCCCGAGGAAGATCACTGGAGCCCGTCCAACCTCTGGTCCCGGGACCGGTCCTGGATCGTCTGCACGGACTACGACCTGTGGGCCACGAAGGTCGCCGGCCCCGTACAGCTCGTCGAAGCACTCCTCGACGACGGGGAGATCGAGGCCGTACGACTGCCCTGGGCCACCTGACCATCCTCGCCGGTGCCCGCGCCCGACTCCGCGGGGTTGGGCCGTGGCAGAATGCCGGCATGGTTCTGATCCGAAAGGGCGATGCCGCGTAGGCGCCCGAAGGCCGTCCGCGACGAGCGATGGCGGCCGCCCCGACACGTACCCGTCCCCAGGATCCCGGGCGTATCGGCTCGAACTCGCGCCGCTGTGCGGCGCGTTGAGGCCCGCTACCTGCACCAGGACGCCGTCGCCGTCGCTCTCGACCGGTTCGCGTGGGCGTTCAAGCAGCCCGGACGGTATCTGACCGGCCCCGGTGAGAGTCCCGGCATCGAGATCGAGGACGGCCGGGACGACCTGGAAGTGGCCCTCCGGCATCTGCCCAAAGGAGCCCGCGCGGATCTCGGTCGGCTCGTGGAGCGGATCGACGCGGAGTTCGAACGACGCACTCTTCCGGATCCGGGCTGGGCCTGCGAATGGACGGCCGGGCGCTGGTGGTGGTGGCGCATACGGGAACGGTGACGCCGATGACCGGCAACTGGCATTGGCTGAGGCAGTGGTACCGGCAACTCGCACCGGCACCGGCACCGGCACCGGCACTGGCACTGGCACTGGCACTGGCACTGGCACTGGCACTGGCGGGGACCTCTCACACGGACGACGGCCCGCGGAAGCCGCTCATACCTCCCCGGCACTCGCCCGCCTCGCATCACCCCGGCCCACCAGCCAGACGCCGAGCGCCGCCAGGGCGTACACCGGCAGCCACAGCGTCGTCGTGGAGGCCAGGCAGTCGTCCACGACGTGCCGGCTCCGGTCGTCCTGGGCGAAGGCCAGCGCGGCGCCGTCCTGCCCGGCCAGGTCGTGCAGGGCGGCCTGGGCCCGCAGTGCCGCTTAGTCGCCCAGGTGGGCGCACTTCGTGCGAGTGCCGGGCATCGGGAAGAACCACTCCCAGCGCTGCATGGCGGGCGCCACCGCGAGGGCCACGCACAGGCCGACGACCAGGGAGTAGGCGGTCAGGCTCCGCACGTACGCCGGCCGCGCGCCGGGCGTGGGAACGGGCGGCCGGGCGCAGGCGAGGATCAGCGCGAGCAGGGTGGCGCCGAGATAGGTGGAGAACCACTGCCAGGAGCCGGAGGAGAGCGCGAAGGCCAGTACCCCGGCGAGGGCGGTGCTGAGTACCCCGGCCCGGTTGGCGGCTCCCCGGTCCGTGAGGGCGGTCACCGATCCCCGGGAGCCCGCGCTGCTGCCGTCGTTCATGCGCTCTCCTGCTCAAGCCTGATGCCGGGCCCTCAGTTTCCCGGCCGCCGTCCTGTTCAGGGCCTCGCACCATGCCGTTCCGCCCGCGGCCTCGCCCGGTTGGCGGGCGCGAGGCCGAGATCCCGCGCGGCAGGGGATCCGGGCCCGTGAAGCACCCGTGGAAACTCGGTGGCAACGGTGTCAGCAGGTCCGTTTATGCTGCACCGAACGATCATGAGGGACCAGGGGAGGGCGCAGCATGTGGGGCAGGCTGTTCGGCAGGGAAGGGGAGCGACCGGCGGCGGATCCGCACGCGCTCCCGGTGGTGCGCAAGGGCAAGAACGGGGTGTACACACTGCGCGCGCTCGGGGACGTACGGGTGCTCGCGCTGGTGGAAGCGGCCGACGCGGGTGACTGGGAGGCGGTCAAGGCCGCGCTGGCCCCGTTCGATCTGGGCCGTGACCACAAGGTGCTCGCCGAGCTGGCCGAGCTGGACGGCGTCCAGGACTGGATCGGGCGGGCCGTCGAGGAGGACAAGGAGCACCGGGCTACGGCCCTGCTGATATCCGGGACGCGTCACATCAGCTGGGGCTGGGAGGCGCGCACCAGCGCGCGCGCCGCGGACGTCAAGCAGGAGCAGTGGCACGTCTTCCGCGAGCGGCTGCTCGTCGGCGAGGAGCACCTGCTGGAGGCCGCCGAGCTGCGGCCGGAGTGGATCACCCCGTGGCGCCGCCTGCTCACCTCGGCCAGGGGCATGTCGCTGGCCTCCTCCGTGAAGGAGGCCCGGCTCGACGCCGCTCTGCGCCGTGACCCGCTGGATCTGGAGACCCACATCGAGTGGGTGTCGCAGTTGCAGCCCCGTTGGGGCGGCGATCCCGGCCAGGCCCTGGCGTTCGCCCGCGAGGCGGTCGGCCGCGCCCCGCAGGGACACCGGCTCGGCTGCGTGATCGCCATGGCGCACATCGAGGACTGGGTCGAGTCGGAACGTGCGGACTGCCTCGAAACCCCGGAGATCCAGGCCGAGTTGCGCAAGGTGGCCGATCACAGCATCCTGCACCCCGGCTATGTGCGGCACCCGGGCTGGCAGCACGACTTCAACGTGTTCGCCATGGCCCTGTCGCTGGCCGGTGAGGGTCACACGGTCCGGCGTGTCTTCCAGGCGCTCGACGGCGCGTACACGAGCTGGCCCTGGACGTACTTCTCGGAGCCCCAGAAGCAGTTCGCCCGCCACCACCGCCGCGCCTGAGCGCACGCCGATCCCGCCACCCGTCTCCTCTCCCCTCCGGACGTCCCGATGACACTGCCCGACACCGCCGCGATCCCGGCGGGCGACGACCGCACCTTCCAAGTGGATCTGCGTGGCCTCGTCGACCTCCTGTCCCACCACCTCTACTCCAGCCCCCGCGTCTATCTGCGTGAACTCCTGCAGAACGCGGTGGACGCGCTGACCGCCCGGCACTCCCTCGAACCGGGCGCCTCGACCGACGCGTTCGGCATCCGCCTGTACGCCGACGGTTCGGTGGTACGCGTCGAGGACGACGGCGTCGGTCTCACCGAGGCCGACGTGCACACCTTCCTCGCCACGATCGGCCGCAGCAGCAAGCGCGCCGAGAAGATCGCCGAACAACGCGGTGATTTCATCGGCCAGTTCGGCATCGGTCTGCTGTCCTGCTTCCTGGTCGCGGACGAGATCCATGTCCTGAGCCGCTCGGCCCGTACCCCCGACGCGCCCACCGTGGAGTGGCGGGGACGCGGCGACGGCAGCTACACCGTCCGCACCCTGCCCGCGTCCGCCCGTCCCCGGCCCGGCACCACCGTCACCCTGACACCGCGCGCCGACGCCGGTGAGTGGACCCGGCCGGTCCAGGTCCAAGCGCTGGCCCGGCACTTCGGCTCCCTGCTGCGCCACCCGGTGACCTTCGCCGACGGTACGGGCGGCACGCCCGCGCCGGTCAACCCCGAGCCCGCGCCCTGGGCGGTCACGTACCCGACACCGGGAGCCCGTTCGCGCGCCCTGGCCGCGTACGGCGAGGAAGTCCTCGGGTTCAAGCCGCTGGACACGATCGAGCTGGACCTGCCGGCCGTGGGCCTCAAGGGCGTCGCCTGCGTGCTGCCCGAGACGGTTCCGGCCGGACGCCGCCACGGCCACCGCGTGCACGTCAAGGGCATGCTGCTGTCCGAGCAGGCCGAGGAGATCCTGCCCGAGTGGGCGTTCTTCGTCCGCTGTGTCGTCGACGCCGAGAGCCTTCGCCCGACGGCGTCCCGCGAGTCCCTGTACGAGGACGACACCCTCGCCGCCGTCCGCGACGCCCTCGCCGAACGGCTGCGGGAGTGGATCGCCCGGGCCGCCGCCAGCGACCCCGACCTGCTCGCGCGCTTCCTCCAGGCGCACCATCTGGCCGTCAAGTCGCTCGCGGTGCACGACGACGAGATCCTGCGGATGCTGCTGCCCTGGCTGCCGTTCGAGACGACCGACGGGCACGCGACGCTCGACGAGTTCGCGCGCACCCACCGCACGGTGCTCGTGACGTCGAGCGTGGAGGAGTTCCGCCAGGTCGCCGCGATCGCCTCGGCCGCCGGACTCGGCGTCGTCAACGGCGGGTACACGTACGACCGTGAACTCGTCCACCGGCTGCCGGAGATCAGGCCCGAGGCGAGCGTCGCGGACCTCGACCCGGCGACCCTGACGGCCCACCTCGACCCCGTCGACCGGGAGACGGAACTGGCCGCCGCGGCGTACCTGGCGCAGGCCCGCGACGCCCTGGCCGTCTTCGACTGCGACGTCGCCCTGCGCTCCTTCCAGCCCGCCTCCGCCCCCGCCCTCCTCGTCGACAGCCGCGAGGCGCGGCACGAGCGCACCCGCTCCCAGCTCGCCCGTGAGCAGGAGGGCGGCGTGTGGGGCGACATCCTCGGTGCCCTGCGCCAGGAGGCTCCGCGGGCCCAGCTGATCCTCAACCAGCTCAACCCGCTGGTCCGTACGGCCGTCACCATCGCCGAGCCCGAGCTCGCCCGCACCAGCGCCGAAGCCCTCTACGGTCAGGCCGCGATGCTGTCCCGGCGTCCGCTCAGGCCCGCCGAGTCGAGCCTCATCAACCGCTCCTTCCTCGACCTTCTCGCCCACGCCCTCCGCAAGGACAGCTGACGATGCCGATCGCACCCCAGACCACCGACGAGCTGCTCCAGGCGCTCCAGGAGAACGACCGGCGCCCCTACGGCCGCACCCGTACCGTCACCGCCGAGGAACTCGTCGAGGCCGCCGAGCAGTTCGAGGAGCCCGTCCCGCTCATTCACGCTCTTCTCGAACTCCAGGAGGCGTACACCTACGGTTCCGAGCCCCGGAAGTCGCCCGTCGTCTTCGCCCGCCTGCTCACCCTGTTCGACGAACAGCCCGACGTCTTCGACGGACGCCTGCGGCACACGCTGTTCTGGCGGTTCAAGTGGGTGGCCAACGCCCTGCTCGCGCTGCCCGAGATACCGCTGACCAGCCTGCGCCAGTGGCAGACGGAGATGCGCGACCGGTACGAGAAGGCCGGCCTCGGCCTCCAGCCCTACTACGGGCAGGCGTACCAGCTCGCCGCCCACATCGGTGAGGACACCGCCCTCGCCTTCGAGCTGTGGGCGGGCCGCCCCCGCACCCAGCTCAGCGACTGCGAGGCCTGCGAGATCTGCGAGCGGGCCCTGTACCACCTCGCGACGGGCGACGACGAGCGGGCCCTGCGCGTCTGGGAGCCCGTCCTGGCCGGGAAGGACTCCTGTCAGGAGGAGCCGGCCCGTTCCATCTCGCACGCGCTGCTGCCCCTGCTGCGCACCGGCGCCGTCGAGCGGGCCGTCGAACTGCACCTCGCCGGCTACCGCGCCTGCCGCCGCAACCCCTCGATGGCCGGGGAGGTCGGCCGTCACCTGGAGTTCTGCGCGCTGACCGGTAACGAGGCACGCGGTCTGGAACTGCTCGCCGAGAACCGGGGGCTGTTCGACGAGGTGGACTCGCCGCGGGAGATGCTCGACTTCCTCACCGGTGTGGACGTTCTCCTCCGGCGGGTCGAGCACCTCGGTCACGGCGAGCTGCCCGCGGCCGGATACGCGGGCCGCGCCTGGACGGTGGCCGGGCTGCGCGCCGAAGTGGGAGACCGTGCCGACGACCTCGCCGCGCGTTTCGACACCCGCAACGGAACCGGCACCCGCGGCGACCGTCGCAAGGCCCGCGTCGAACGTGCCCCGCTCCTGGACGCGCTGGAGCTGACCCTGCGCCCCCGCAGCCTCGACGACCTGGCCACCGCCGCCGTCCCGGTCGCCGCGGCCCCCACCCGTACCACCACCGCCGTGCCCGAGTCGATCGCCGAGATGATCCTCCAGGCAAGGGCGTTGGACGACCAGGGACACCCCGACTCACCGGCCTGCTGGGCACGGCTCCGCACGCTCGCCGCCGCCCGCGACTACACCCACCCCGACGACCCGGAGGTGGGTCCGCTCGTACGGCTGCGCGCGGACCTGCTGGACGACGAGGCGAACCGGGCGGGCGACAAGGACGACTTCACCGTCGCCCAGGCCCTGTACGAGGAGGCCGCGGGCCTGTACGAAGACGCCGCGGCTCCGGGTCAGGCGGCACTCGCCGGCGCCTGCGCGCTGCTCGCCGCCGCGGAGGGCGTCGGCGACGAGGCCGAGGCGAAGGCCGCCGCGCTGACCGCCGCCCACGCGTCCATCGTCGCCCTGCACGAGGGGGCTTCCGATCTCGCGCCGGTGCACGAGGCCCGTCTGCTGCGGCTGAGGGCGACCACCCTCGGCCTGCGCCTGCAGAAGTCGGGGAACGAGGAGGACGTCGCGCCGGTCTTCGCCGAGGTGGACCTGCTTCTCGAGTTCGCCACCCGGCACGACGTCGTGGGGCAGATCTCCGGCGGACTGCTGCTGCGAGCGGGCACGCACGCCCTCTCCGGGGACCTCCCCGCCGCGCTCACCGGGGTCGACGACCTCCTCGACCGGCTGAAGGCCCACGGCCCCGCCTGGCACATGCCTCGCGCCCTCGGACTCCGGGGCCGGCTCCAGCTCGGCCTCCGGGACCCGGAAGCCGCGCACGCGAGCCTGGCCGAGGGCCTGCGACTGGCCGCCGCCTGGCCGGCCGCGGCGGTCGACACCGGCCGCCTCCACGGTGACCTGGCCGAGGTCTGCATGCACCTGGGCCGGCCCGACGAGGCACTGCGCCACCTGACGCGCTCGGCGGAGCTCGACCTCCGTCACGGCAGCCGCACGGAGGCGTTCTGCACCTACAGCAACGCGGCCCAGCTCAGCCTCGACATGGGCCGCGTCGAGGACTGCATCGCCCTGCTCGACTCCCTGATGGCCGAACCGGACGTCACGGCGGGTGAGCTGGACGACCGGCTCCTGGCTCAGCTGCGGCTGACCCGGGCCCGGGCTCTGCACGCGGGAGAGGACCTCAAGGCGGCCACGGCCGAACTCGTCGCCCTCGCCGCCGAGTCGGCCGGCTGGGACGACGACCCGGGAAGCCACGCCATGATCGCCGCCGAGGCGGCCGTTCTCCTCGGCGAGTCCGGCGAGTTCGACCGGGCCCGCGAAGCGGTGGCCCAGGCGCTCGCCGCCCACGGGCAGGCACCGCGTTACGAGCAGCTCAGCAGTTGCCTGCGCGAACTCGCCCGCCAGCGGACCCAGCAGCAGGGCGAGGACGGCCTGGCCGACGCGCTCGCCTTCCTCGCCGACGCCGGCCGGATCGCCGAGGAGGCCCGCGAGGCCGGGTACGAGGCGCAGGGCCGCTCCCTGGAATCGGCCCTGGCCTACGAGCACGGGCGGGTCAACGCCTACGCCGGTGCGTACGAGGACGCCCTGGCCGCGCTGGAGAAGGCCCTCGCCCTGCTCGGCGAGCCGGGACCGGAGGACGACCGGGCCGGCGAGTGGGCCGAGTGCGTGCGCTTCGCGGGTGCCGTGGAGGGCATCTATCTGGAGCGCGTCTCCCCCGCCCTCACGCGCCTCGACAAGGCGGTGTCCCTGCTGACCGCCCTGGGCCGCACGGCGGAAGCCGAACCGCTGACCGCCTTGGCCTCCCGGCTGCGCGACGAGGAGTGACACCCCGGCCGCGGTGCCGGGACACCCCTTTCCCGGCACCGCGGCCGCGGCTCTCCCCCACGCCGGTCAACGGTCCAGCGCGGGCAGCACGACACGGCGGAGGTTGTCCTGGCCGACCGGGGCCGGACCGCGGCCGAATCCGTCGCGGAGCCTGGCGGCGACGGACGACTTCCCCGAGGCGCTGTTGCCGCGCAGGACGAGCAGCCGGGTTTCCTCGTTCCCACCATCACGGCGGTCACCCCGCCGACGGCCGATGACAGCATCGGACGCGATCCGCGGCACCTCCGGAATCGACATCAGGAAGCCGCTGGGCGAAGGGCGGACGTCCCACTCCTCGAGCCGCCCGCCGCGCCGCCGGGAGGATCGCGATCTCCGAGTGGAGTACCACTAGGCTGCCAGGCGGCACCGGCCTCAACCCTGGAGTGGATGTCATGGTCGACCTCTTCGGGAAGCACCCGTACCCCGACTCGTTCCGCTCGGACGAGAAGCCCGCACCGCACGTGCTGCTCACTCCGGTGACCGGACTTCTCGGCACCTGGGCCGGACAAGGCCGCGGCGGCTACCCGACGCTCGACGAGGAGTTCGTCTACGCGCAGGAGGTCACCTTCAGCCACGACGGCCGGCCCTTCCTCCACTACGAGGCGCGCGCCTGGCTCCTCGACCCGGACGGCGCTCCGCTGCGCCCGTCGGCCCGGGAGAGCGGCTGGTGGCGGATGCAGGCCGACGGACGTGTGGAGGCGTTGATCACGCAGCCGACCGGCATCGCGGAGATCCTGGTCGGGCAGGCGGCCGACGGTGCGGTGGATCTGGCCACCCAGCAGGTGGCACTCGCTCCCACGGCCAAGGAGGTGGTCGCCACGCGCCGCCGCTACACCTTGGCGGACGCTGACACGCTGGACTTCCTCCACGACCTGGCGGCGGTCGGTCAGCCGCTGCAGCACCATCTCTCCGCGCGGCTCCGGCGCACGGGCGGGAGCTGAGGCGCGCGGCCGGCCTCGCGGCGGGGCCGGCCGGAGATCGGCGCGGTGCCCGACGGCCCGTACAGGGTGTCGTCGTGTCCGTACCCTGGGAGCATGCGCATGCGCCCCACTCTGAGCTGGATACCCTCCGGAGATCTACCGCCGGGCACCACGGATCTGGAGCCGGTCGCCGCCGCGCTGAGCACCGGCGGTGTGCTGGTTCTCAGCGGGGCGGGTATCTCCACCGAGTCGGGCATCCCCGACTACCGGGGCGAGGGCGGGAGCCTGCGCCGGCACACCCCGATGACCTACCAGGACTTCACCGCCACCGCTCAGGCCCGGCGGCGGTACTGGGCGCGCAGCCACCTCGGCTGGCGGACCTTCGGCCGCGCCCGCCCCAACGACGGGCACCGGGCCGTGGCCGCGTTCGGGCGCCGCGGACTGCTCTCCGGAGTGATCACACAGAACGTCGACGGTCTGCACCAGGCAGTCGGCAGTCAGGGCGTCGTGGAACTCCACGGAAGCCTGGAGCGGGTCGTCTGTCTCTCCTGCGGTGCCCGCACCCCACGGCGCGAACTCGCCCGCCTGCTGGAGGAGGCCAACCCCGGCTTCGCGCCGGTGGCCGCCGCCGTCAACCCGGACGGTGACGCCGACCTCACCGATGAGCAGGTCGGGGACTTCCACGTGGTCCCGTGCACGGTCTGCGGCGGCGTCCTCAAGCCGGACGTGGTCTTCTTCGGCGAGTCCGTTCCGCGGTCGCGGGTCGAGGAGTGCCGCCGGCTGGTCCGTGAGGCGACTTCGCTGCTGGTCCTGGGCTCCTCCCTGACGGTCATGTCCGGACTACGGTTCGTCCGTCAGGCGGCCGATGCCGGGAAACCGGTGCTGATCGTCAACCGGGACGCGACCCGGGGCGACCAGCACGCCCTCACCCGGGTCGCGCTCCCCCTGGGTACGGCCCTCACCACCGTCGCCGGCCGGCTCGGCGTCCCCTTGGACGAGGCCGCGGCCTGAACCGGACCAGGAGATGATCCGGCTCCGGTTCGTGCCTCCGGTTCGTGGCGACGCCCGAGGCCGCGGCCGTACCGCCGGAGGGATGGCGTGGCTCAGTGCTCTCCCCGGAAGCGGTCGGCCCAGCGACGAAGAGTCCGTCGCGGACCACTCATGCGCGAGCGGGCCGGTCGTCGGCGCTCCCGGGCGCCTACCGGGATTCCCGCTCCGGGACCGCGCTCCCCGTGGTCGTCGGGCGACAGGACCGGTGCCTTGCGTTCCTTCTGCGCCTGGATCTCGACGTGGGCCGCGTGTGAGGTCGCGCGAAACGCCTCTTCGTACGAAGCGAGAGCCGCGTTCACGGCTCCACCGGCAAGGCCTCTGGCACGGACGCGGGCGGCGAGCCAGACGAAGAACCCCAGGACCGCGGCGAGGCCGCCGAACATGACGACGAAGGGCACGAGCGCATCCATGGGGTGAGGCTACCGGCCGGCTCCCCGGCTCTGATGGGCGGATCTGATGGGCGGAAGGCCGCGCAGTCCGCCGACAGCCACCGCGGACGGACACCGCGGACGGACACCGCGGACAGCCACCGCGGACGGACACCGCGGACGGACAGAGTGCACCAGCACGCGACGGGCGCGGGGCACCCGTCGCGACCGATCGAGTCGCCCGCTCGCATGAACAGCCGGATACTGGCTGTATGGCCCAGAAGACCGCGAAGGCACACGGGCCGTCCACGGTGACGGTCAAGGGGCGGGACTACCGGCTACGCAGCATCGGATTCTTCGTGCTGGCAGCCCTGACGATCTGGTTCATCGCAGCCAACACCAACTCCGTGACCATCCGGCTCTGGATCCCCGAGGTCACCCTCCCCCTCTGGATCGTGCTGACCGTCACCCTCCTCGTCGGCATCCTCCTGGGGCTGCTGATCGCCTACCGCCGGGCGCGCCGGTAGTCCGCGCTCCGGATTCCCCGGTCAGGCCGCCCGGAGCTGGGGCCTGCCCGGCGGATCATGCCGGACAGGCCCGCGCCGGTCCCGAGAGGGATCAGCGTTTGAGTGTGAAGGTGAAGTCGCCGGACACCTTGCCGCTCAGCCGGACCGCCGAGACGACCTTCCCCTCGTCCATCAGTCTCTCGACCTCGGCCCGCGAAAGACCGCAGCCGTCGGCGATCAGCCGCACCGGCCGGAGGGGTATCCGCGCCGCGAAGCGGACCGAGACGTCGATCACCTCGCGGCCCAGATGATCCGAACCGCCGGTGTCGAGACGCCAGGCGCCGTCCCAGTCGAGGGCGATGCGATTACGGCGCCGCACGACCGGGTCCTGCAGCAGCTCCGCCGCGAGGCCAGGGTCGTTGTCGTGCATCCGGTCCAGCAACTCCGGTCGGACCGAGCGCACATGCGCCCGCTCCAGGATCGTGAGCTTCGCCGTGTCACCGCAGCCGGCGCAGAGCACGAGAAGCCAGGCGTCGAGGAGCTTGTGGTTCGCGTTGACACGGAATTTTCCGTTGGCCCGGAAGCGCTCGGAGGCGCATGCGTGGCATCGGCGGAGAACGGCAGGCAGGCAGGTGGGCATGACCACCCAGCTATTGAGCACAGAAGTACACCGGTTTCAGTGAGAAGTCCGCAGCAAAAGGCAGCGCGGCGCACGGGTGCGACGCGCGACAGATCAGCGCTCGGGAGGTCTCACACGGTGTACAACGGCACGTCCTTGCCTAGACGAACAGGTCCGCGAACACGCTAGTGGCGGACCCCGTCGCAACTCCACCGGTTTTCCAACCGGCCGAACCGACCGAACCGACTGGACTGACCGGACCGACCCGACCGTCCCCGGCCACTTCGACTCCCGGAGGCCGATAACCGACGTATGCGACATAGTCACGCGCGAGTTGGGCAACCATCCTCAGATGGTGACGTCCAACCGATGGCGTACGACCACACGCAGAAGCGTCTTCCCACCGACACTCGCTCGCGGCCCACGGTCCGGGGCACGGAACCACAACGCGCGGGGAGGCGCGGTGTGATGAGGTTCTTCGGCAAGGTCCGGCTCGCGGAGCCGGAAGTGTCCGACGCGGAGCGCGAGTTGTTCGGCGGCCCGTTGCGGTATGACATGGGCTGGTCCCAACACGAGCACGCCCAGCTCGACTTGACCATGCTGTCCGCACTGCGGTCCATGCCGACCCTGGTCGGAGCGACCTTGCGCATGGCATGGAACACCGACCGACGGGCGCTCATAGCCGTCGGCGTGAGCGAGATCGGGCAGGGCGTCGCCGCCGCCGTCGGACTGCTCGCCGTCAACGCGGTCATGCACGCCCTGCTCGGGGTCGGCACCGCGGCCGAGCGGCTGCACGGCCTGATGCCGGGCCTGCTGGCCGCCGCCGCGATCGCCGTCGTCAACTCCGTGCTGGCGGGCTGGTCCACCTCCCGGGCGGGCCGACTCGAACCGCTGGTGGAACGGATCGCCACCACCCAGTACCTGGCAGCCGCGGCCTCCGTGGAGTTGGAGGCCATCGACGACCCGGACTTCCGGCGGCTCATCGACATCGCCCAGTACGGCCCCGCGTCCGCCCGCCGGATGATCAGCGCCTGTGTCGCCGCGCTGAACAGCACCATCTCCCTGGTGGCCACGGCGGGCGTGCTGACCGTGCTGCACCCGGCGCTGCTGCCGATGCTCGTCCTCATCGCCACCCCACGGGGCTGGGGCGCGATGCGCGTGGCCCAGGAGCGGTACGTGTCGGTGATGAGCTGGATCGAGCACCTGCGGGCGAGCCGGCTGATCGGCAACCTCCTCACCGAACGTACCGCCGCCCAGGAGGTACGCATCCACGGCGTCGGCCCCTTCCTGCTCAGCCGGTACGAACGCATGGCGCGCAGCGCCGAGGCCGAGCAGGAACGGCTGGCCGCCGGCAAGGCGGTCACCGAGTGGGTGGCCTCCGCGCTGTCCGGACTGGCGATGGCCGGCACGTACGGAACCATGATCTGGCTGATCATGAGCGGGCACATGAGTCTGGCGGTGGCCGGCACGGCGGTGATCGCCGTCCGGTCCGGGTCGGCGAGCCTGGGCGCGCTGGTGATGAACGTCAACACCCTGCACGAGGAGTCCCTGTACGTCCGCGACCACGGACGCTTCCTGACCGAGGCGGCCGGGTACGCCATCCCCGAGACGGGCGGTCCGGTTCCGGAGCAGGTCAAGCAGATCACGCTCGACGAGGTCTCGTATCGCTACCCCGACCGCGAGGCTCCGGCGCTCGACCGGGTCACGCTCACCATCCCCATGGGCTCGGTCACGGCCGTCGTCGGCGAGAACGGCTCCGGCAAGAGCACCCTCATGAAGGTCCTCTCCGGCCTGCTGCTCCCTCAGGGAGGGACGGTGCGCTGGGGCGACCTGGACGTCACCGGGCTGGAACGCTCCCAGGTCTTCGAGCGCGTCGCCCTGCTCACGCAGGACTTCCAGCGCTGGCCCGTGACGGCGGCGATGAACATCCGGATCGGCCGCCCCGAAGCCGAGGCGACGGACGACGACCTGCGGGCGTCCGTCGACTACGCGGGGGCGGGCCCGGTCGTCTCCAGACTCCCCGACGGGCTGCGGAGTCTGCTGGCCCGCGTGTTCCGCGGGGCGATCGAACTGTCCGGCGGCGAGTGGCAGAAGGTCGGTCTGGCCCGCACCCACTGGCGCAGCTCCACCTCGCGGGCGGACAGCATCCTCATCGTGGACGAACCGACGTCCGCCCTCGATCCGGAGGCCGAGATCGCGGCGTTCGACCGCATCCGCGGACTCGCCGCCCCGCACCGCGCCGTCGTCCTCGTCACCCACCGCATGTCCGGGGTCCGCCACTCCGACCGCATCTACGTCCTGCACCAGGGGCGGCTGGTCGAGGAGGGCGGCCACGACGAACTCATGGCGGCCCAGGGCCGCTACGCGGCGATGTTCACGGCCCAGGCCGCCCAGTACGCACCCACCCCCACCGTCCCGCACCCCAACTCACCCGCGTCACCCAGCCCACCCGCGTCACCCGGCTCGTCCAGCCCACCCGGCTCACCGGCTGTCGCGGACCCCGCGTGACTCCGTCGGCGGGGCAGCCGCTCAAGGCGCGGAACGCGTCCGGGAAAGCGCGCGGTGCGCGTCGGTGAAGTCCTCACCCCCTCCCGCCGAAAGACTCCTCCCTCATGTGATGACGCCGGACCAGGATCTCTGTATCGCGATATAGCGCTAGTCTTCTCCTCGCGCCGCCGCCCGCGGCGCGAGGAGTCGTTCGACAGATCAGGACGGAAGCATGTCGGGAGAGATCACGCCCACCGGGAAGCCCTCCGGCCCCGGCTCGTCGCCCGAGCTGCGGGCCTCGCACGCGGACCGGGACCGGGTGGTGGACGTGCTGCGTATCGCGGCCGGGGACGGCCTGCTGACCGCGGACGAGCTGGACGAACGCCTGGAAGCCGCCCTGTCGGCGCGGACCTTGGGCGAACTGGCCGGGCTCACCGCCGACCTGCCGTCCGTCGGCGCGTCCGGAGCGGAGGCCAAGGACAGCGTCCGGATCGAACAGGTCCACAGCGGCGCGGTCGAGCGCGTGGGGCGCTGGGTCGTGCCGCGGAGGCTGGAGCTCGCCGTGACGTACTGCGAGGTGACCCTCGACTTCACCGACGCCGTGATCACGCACGACACCCTGCGCGTCGACGTCGGCATGACGGGCAAGACCCTGACGCTGGTCACGCGGCCGGGGATCGTGGTCGACACCGACGGCCTGCGGCTGGTGCACTGCAAGGTCGAACACCGGCCGGCTCCGGCGCATCCGGACACACCGGTCGCCTTGCGGGTCGAGCTGGTCGGCGAGAAGGCTCACGGTCGCGTGGTGGTGCGTCCCCCGCGCCGGACGTTCGGGCAGTGGCTGCTGCGCAGGCCCGCCACCCTTTCCCCTGAAAAATACAGGTGACCTGCGGGGACGGCACTGTTTACCATCGGGCGCCGCAGTTCACGTCCGCTGTCCCTGATCGGTCGTCTCGTGAAGTCTCTGGTTCCTGATGTGCTGCGTGATGAGCCGCAGTTCGCCCGCCTGTTCATCGGGCAGTCCCTCTCGGTGGTGGGCGACCGGGTGTCGTTCGTCGCCGTGCCGTTCGCGGTGCTGTCGGTGGGCGGTTCCGCCTCCGACGTCGGGCTCCTCGCGGCCGCGAGCCTCGCGCCCATGCTGCTGTTCGCCCTGGTGGGCGGGGTGTGGGCGGACCGTTTCCCGCGCCACCGCATCATGCTGGTGTCGGACTTGGTGCGGTTCGCGGTGCAGGGGCTCGCCGCCGTACTGCTGTTGACCGGTGTCGCCGAGGTGCGGCATCTGGTGCTGCTGATGATCGTGTTCGGCACGGCCGACGCGTTCTTCATGCCGGCGGCCACGGGACTGGTGCCCCTGCTCGTCGGCGCCGACCGGCTGCGGGAGGCGAACGCCCTGCGCGGGTTCGTCCAGTCGGCGGGACTGGTGGTCGGTCCGGCCGTGGCCGGAGTTCTGGTGGCGGCGGCCGGTCCCGGCGGCGCCCTGGCGGTGGACGCGCTGACCTTCGCGGTCAGTGCCGCGTTCCTGGCCCGGCTCACCCCGCGCGACATGACACCCGGGACCACGCAGGCGACCCCAGGAGGAAGGTTCCTCCAGGAGTTGCGCGCCGGCTGGACGCAGGTACGCAGCCGGACGTGGGTGTGGTCCGGCATGGCGGCCATATCCGTCTACCACGTCGTCGTGCTGCCGTCGGTGTTCGTGCTGGGGCCCGTCCTCGCCGAGCGCGAATGGGGCGGCGCGGCCGGTTGGGCGATCGTGACGGCGGGCTTCGGCATCGGCTCCGTCGTAGGCGACGTCTGCGCCTACCGGCTGAAGGTCAGGCATCCGATGGCGCTCGCCGCCGCGGCGCTCGCGGTGGCCTCCTGCCAGGCCGTCATCATCGGGTCCGGCGCGCCCGTCGTCGTGATAGCCGTCCTGGAAGCGGTCACCGGTGTCGCCGTCTCCCTCTTCTTCGTCATCTGGGAAACCGCGCTGCAGACACACATACCCGAGGCCGCCCTGTCCCGGGTGAGTTCGTACGACTATCTGCTGTCGACGGGACTCATGCCGCTGGGCCTCGCGCTCGCGGGCCCGGTGTCCGACTCCCTCGGCGTGCGTCCCACGCTGTACGCGATGACCGTCATCGGCGTCCCCGCCGCGCTCGCGCTCCTGTGCGTCCCCGCCGTACGACGCCTCCCCGCCCGCGCCTCGGCCACGACCGGCGGCGGTGACAGCGTCCGCGACGCTCCGGAGGTCGGCGTCGCGTGAAACGGGGAACGGGGAGCTCGGTGGTCGCCGAGCAAGGGGACGCGTGGCTGTGTCCCCTTGGCCCGTTCGGGGATGAAGGCCATTAGCCCATCCGTTTCCTGTGTCGAGACGGCCGTCGGCGCACGTCCGCTTCGGGGACCTGCGCAAACGCTCCCGCGGGAGGCGACAAGGCCGCTGCCCGGGTGACACCGGGGCAGCCGCTTCCTGTTGCGGAGCTGACGGAGCGTCGGTTTTCTCGTCGGTGGAGACCACAGGAGCGCCGAGCGGACCGGTCGGCCACTGCTTTGTCGGAGGATTCCCTTGCGAAACACACACGTTGGCGTCGGTGTCGGACTGCTCCTCGGCGTCCTGGCTCTGCAGAGCCCGGCCGCCGTGGCCGCCGGGGACACGGAACTCCGTATCGACCCGGGCAACGCCCTGCCGGGCTCCACGGTCACGGTCACGACCACCGCCTGCGGCCCGGACGTGACGTACGGCAAGGGCGAGTCGGCGTCGGGGGTTCAGTTCCACATGTTCGGGAGCAACCGCAGGGGTGTTCTCGTGGGTGAGTTCCAGATCCCGGCCGAGGGCGCGTCCGGCACCGACACCGTCACCGTGAAGTGCCCGCCGCGGATCAAGCTCACGGACACGTACGAGATCGCGAACCAGCAGCCGAACGGCGCCATCCACGCCGGGTTCGGAGACGCCCAGGACACCAGCACCCAGGTCGCCATGGGCGGCGCGCTGATCACCGCGGCCGCGGGCGGGGCCCTGTACCGGATCCGCCGTCGCTCGCTCGGCACCCGGTCCTGACCTTTCCGCTCCGGCGGCCCCCAAGGCCCCGCCCCCGTTTTCCCGCACGACGGGAACGGACTCCACCCGGCTCCCTCCAGGCAAGAGGCCCGACGTTGAAGGAATCCAGGGACAAGGCCGACGCGCCGACGCGCGCGTTCGTTCCACCGGTCACGTCTCTGATCGTGGCCCTGGTGGCGGGCATCCTGCTGGTGCTCGGCACGATGGTCGACAGGCGGCCCCCGCAGCCCTCGGCCGACCAGGCCTTCCCCACCCCGCCGGCGGGTCTTGCCGCCCCGCCGGCACACCCCGCCGCCCCGCCGCTGCCTCGCTCCGGGCCCGTCCGCATCCGTATCCCCGCGATCGGCGTGGACGCCGCCCTGGCACGGCTGGGCCTCGACAGGGCGGGGGCTCTGCGGCCCCCGCCCGAGGGCGAGCCCGAAATCGCCGGCTGGTACGGCGGGGGCACGACCCCGGGTTCGCGCGGCACGGCCGTGACCACGGGACACGTGGACACACGCGCCGGAGAAACCGGCGTGTTCTACCGACTCGGCGCCCTCACCAAGAGCGAGACGATCGAGATCGACCGGGCCGATGGCCGTACCGCCGTCTTCACCGTGGACGCCGTGGAGGTCTACGACAGGGACCGCTTCCCCGACAAGAAGGTCTACGGCACCACGGGCCGGCCCGAACTCCGCGTGATCACCTGCGGCGGCGGGGCCGGGGACGGCGGATACCGCGGCAACGTCGTGGTGTACGCGACGCTCACCGGCTCGCACCGGACCAAGGGCCACGCCGTGGCGGGGTAGCGCCGGCCCGGTCCGGCAGGTACCGGAGGCCCGTACGGCGGCCGAGCGGCGGCCGTACGAGGCGGTGGCGCGTGCCGCGCACCGGACCGATCCCGCGCTCGCGCCGACTCCGGCCCAGCCGCTGGCGGTGCCGGAGGACAAGCGGGTCCCGGAGCCGGCCACCCCGTCGCGAAGGCGTCTGCCCCTAGCGCGAAGGGCGGGACGCGGGCGAAGAGGATGAGCGGATGAGCGGGTGGGGGGAGGCCGGCTGGGCTGCGGGGAGCGAGCGGTCAGGGAGTTCGTCCGTCAGGGGTGTGAAGGGAGCGTGGTGTCACCGCGTGGTGTCACCGCGTGCTGTTCCGTGAGGTGGCTGTCCATGGTGGTGTTCAGGTCGGCCATGAACGCTTCGAACTGTTCCAGGAACTGGGGCGGGTAGTGCGACATCGCGGCGTCGAGGCGGCGGGCGAGCGGGCCGAAGAACTCGTCCGCCCGTTCCTGGATGTGCCCGCCGCTGCGCAGCGTGACGACGCGCCGGTCGGAGTGCTCGCGGGCGCGGGTGATGTGCCCCGCCGCTTCGAGACGGTTCAGCAGCGCGGTGGTGGCGCCCGTGGACAGGGAGATCCGCTCGCTCAGCCGTGCCGGTGACAGGGGGGTGCCGCGCTCCTCGGCGGCGGCGATCTCCAGGACCGCGGTCGCGTCCGTGGAGTGCAGGCCCAGCCAGGCGGCGAAGCGCCGGCTGAGCTCGGCGTAGTGGCCGCCGTAGATCCTCAGCGACTCCATCAGCCGCTCACGCTGCTCCGCGACACCGTCACGCACTGCTTCCTCCACGCCTCCGCCCTTCTCTCCTGTCACGCGGTCCGCACGGTCATCCCGCTTTGACAACCTACCGCCACCACTTTACCTTCACCGTGGAATTACTTCACCATGGAGGTACTTGACGTGCGTGACCCGTCCCCCACTCCTGACGAGACGACCGAGCCCTACCGGTGGCGGTGGCTGATCCTGGCGGTGATGATCGTCGCGGAGATCATGGATCTCCTGGACGCCTCGATCGTCAACGTCGCCGGGCCGGACCTGGAGAGGTCCCTCGGTGCCGGTTCCGTCGGACTGCAGTGGGTGATCGGCGGCTACGCCCTCACCCTGGGCGCCGGGCTCGTGCTCGGCGGCCGGCTCGGCGACCGCTACGGCCGGCGCAGAATGTTCCTGACAGGACTCGCGGCCTTCACCGCGAGCTCCCTGCTGTGCGCGATCGCACCGAACATCGAGTCACTGATCGCCTTCCGCCCGCTGCAGGGCACCGCCGGAGCGATGCTGCTGCCCCAGGGCCTGGGTCTGCTGCGGGAGAACTTCTCCGGCCCCGAGCTCACCAAGGTCTTCGCGGTCTTCGGACCCGTCCTCGGCCTGGGCGGCATCATCGGCCCGGTCCTGGGCGGCTTCCTCATCGAGGGCGACTTCTTCGGCCTGAACTGGCGGTCGGTGTTCCTGGTCAACCTGCCCATCGGCATCGCGGCACTGATCGTCGCCGCGAAGTTCGTACCCAAGAAGCCGGGCGACCGCACGGTACGGGTCGACATGACCGGCGCCGCCCTGGTCGTGATCTCCTGCGCTCTGCTGGTGCTGCCGCTCAACCAGGGGCAGGAGAACGGCTGGCCGCTGTGGACGTGGCTGTCCATGGCCGTCTCGGTGATCGGTTTCGCCCTCTTCGCCCTCCAGCAGCGCCGCATGGCCGCCGCGGGCCGCGAGCCGCTGGTGACCCCGGGCCTGCTGCGCAAGCCGGCCTTCACCGTCGGCCTCGGCGGCATCGCCCTGTTCTTCGGCGGGCTCATCGGCACCCAGCTCGTACTGACCCTGTTCCTCCAGATCGGCCGGCACTTCACCGCCGGTGAGGCGGGACTGGGCAACCTGCCCCTCGCGGTGGGAACCGCGATCGGCGGCGCCATCAGCGGCGCGTTCCTCGCGGACAGGATCGGCCGCAAGGTGCTGCAGATCGGACCGCTGGTCCAGCTGGCCGGCGCGGCCGTGCTGTGGTTCGAACTCGACGGCCTCGATGCCGCCTCGTTCTCGATCCGGGACATCGTTCCCGGCGTGGCGGTGGCGGGCATCGGTGCCGGCATGGTGATCGCCGCCCTGTTCGGCTTCGTCCTGGCCGCGGTCGACGACGACGAGATCGGATCCGCCTCCGGTGTCCTGTCGGCGGTCCAGGCTGTCGGCGGCTCCATCGGCGTCGCGGTCTTCGGCTCGGTCTTCTTCGCCCGGGCCAAGACCGGTGACTTCACCGGCGGCTTCCACCGCGCGCTGATCGTCCAGGCGTGCCTGCTGGTGGTCTTCCTCGCGATCACCTTCCTGCTGCCCGAGAAGGGCCGCCCCGAAGAAGAGCAGCACGTCATCACCCCCGAGACCCCCGAGGCGACCGCCGACGGCTCCGGCACCAAGCAGCACCTCACCGTGTGAGCCCCGGCCGGGGACCGTGCACGACAAGCGGCCCCGGCCGGCCCGAACGGACCGCGCCGACCCGTCACGCATCCCGTACGAGGAGACCCACCCGCACACCGAATCCCCCGCACCTGACCGCCGTCGCGCTTCGTGGGCGGGTGGACGATCACCGGCCTCTCGCTCATGTCCAATCTCCTGGACGGGGGCTCTGCGAGTGTCCCCGTGCCACGACCTCGAACGTCCGCGCGCCGCCGGTGCCCCCGTCGGACGGAAGCCCGTGTCAACCGGCGGCCGATGGGCACCCGGAGGTACCGGACGGACCATCCAGGAGCCGTCACCGCGTCTGAGAGGTGGAGGACATGGGGCACGGTGGAAACGTCATCGACGAGCTGACGACCGATCATCGGGAGGTCGAGGAGATCTTCGGGCGCATCGACCGGTGCGCGCCCGGCGACAAGGACCGGAAGGTCTACGCGGACCAGGTGACGATGGAACTCGTCCGTCACTCGGTGGCCGAGGAGGCCTACCTGTACCCGGCCGTGCGCCGGCACGTGCCGAACGGTGACGCGATGGCCGACCGCGAGATCGACGACCACTCCAAGGCCGAGCAGATCATGAAGGACCTGGAGAGCTACGAGGCGGGCGACCCCGAGTTCGACCGGCTCCTCGGGACCCTGATGCTCGAAATCCGCGCTCACATCGCCGACGAGGAGCAGAACCTCTTCCCGATGCTGCGCGCCGCGTGCCCTCCGGAGGCCCTGGACGATCTCGGGGACAAGGTGCGCCAGGCGAAGAGGGTGGCCCCCACCCGCCCGCACCCGTCGGCCCCCGACACGCCCCCCGCCAACAAGCTCCTGGCACCGGGTGTGGGCATGGTCGACCGGCTGCGCGACGCGCTGAGCGGCCGGGGCAAACTCGACTGACAGCGATCAAGGCGATCACACCGGGCCGACACCACGAACCCATGACGACCTGGCCGCCCGCACGACGTCTCGTGGTCGCGCGGGCGGCCGGGCGTCCGGCACGCGTGCCGCCCCTCAGACGACGAGCGCACGCCCCTGGCCCAGACGGCCGACGAGCTCCTCGCGATGGAGCGCCACCACCGGGGCGAGCAGGTCGGGGTGTCGCAGCAGGGCCGCCGCTCGCCTGTCGCTGTCGTCCGGCGACCTCAGGCGCCCGAATTCCACGGGCGCGACCCTGACGTGCTCCCCCTCGGCGAGCGCGGCGACCGCCAGGTCGGCCAGGCGGGCGTCGGTGAGGAGGGACGCGGCCCAGCTCACCACGGCCTCGTCCACCCACGTACGCCAGGCGTCGTCGTCCGCCGTGCCGTCGTCCGGGCCGGCCAGGTCCGAGCCGACGGCCATGTCGAGCCTGCCGGCGCCTCCCGGGCCCGCCATCGCGACCAGGGCGGCGTCCATCGGCGTCGGGTACCGCAGCCATGCCGCGACGGTGACGGCCTGACGCGCCTGGGCCTCGCAGAGCGCGGACGCGAGCGGCCCGCCGCAGGCCGGGTAGGCCCCTGTCAGCCATTGCGTGGCGGCCGCTATGAGCGGAGAGAGATCTGCGAGCACTGCCGGCCCTCCGGGAGCTGCCGAGAAGACGAGTCACCTTCGGCGAACGGTAGCTCCGGCGGACGGCATCGCGATGTGGCCCAGCCCTCGGCGGCGGGGTGGGATGCGACACAGCCCGTCGCTGTCGGCGAGCCGGTCCTCCCCGGGCGATCCGAACCGGCCGGCCGGGGTGATCCACGTCCCTCGATGCCCCGGAGGGAGTTTCACCCGCCGTATCCGGGCATGCGGGCAAGGACACGGGCAAGCGGACAATCCCGTACCTGAGACCTGATCACGGAGGAAACGGTGGGTGGGGGCGACGAGGTGGACTCGACCTCTTCTACGTCGTTGGAGGCATGCGTCACGGCGCGTGTGAGGGAGCTGGAGGGGGAGAACATCCAGCTCCAGGAGGCGCTGCGGTCACACGCCGTGGTGGACCAGGCGATCGGCGTCGTGCTGGCCCTGGGCGGGCTGACGCCGTACGAGGGGTGGGACGTGCTGCGGGCGGTCTCGCAGCGGACGAACACCAAGCTGCGCAGCGTGGCGGAACTGCTCATCGAGTGGGTCCGGACCAAAGAGCTGCGCGCCGACATCCGCACGGAGCTGGAGCGGCAGCTCGCACGGATCCCCGCACACCGGCAGGCGGACCTGTGACCACCGTCGCCGAACCTCGTCACCGGACACCGGCAGGCGGACATGTGACGCCGGTGCCGGCCTCACGACCGGTGTGCCGCCGTCGGCCTCACCACGGGGCGCCCGCCCGGTCCGGTGGAGGGCTCAGCGGTCGAGGCCGGACAGCCCGTCACCGAGGATGCCGACGCCCAGGAGCAGCAGCACGATCACCGTGATGACGGTGCTGTTGGTGACCATGAACCCTCTGATGGTGTCCAGGAACGACGCGGCGCGCCGTCCTCCGGCGAGATGGAGGGCGACGGAGCCGAGGACCGTGCACGAGGCGATGAGGACGTAGACGGCGACGGCCGCGACGAGACCGACGTCGTGCGCCCCGGCTTCGACGATCGACGTGGTGGCCGACGCGGTCAGAACGAGGTTCTTGGGGTTGGCTCCCGACAGGAGGGCACCCAGGAGCAGCGCCCGTCCGGCGGTGGCGTCGTCGAGCGAGGCCATCCAGCGTGGTTCTTCCGCCTGCTCACCGGCGCGCGGACGTCTCCACCACGTACGCGCGCCCAGCACGATGAGGGCTCCCCCGGCGAGGACCCGCCCCCAGTCCGCGATCGCCGACGAGGTGCTGTCGGGGTCGTCGGCCCCGCCGAAGAGCAGCGCGATGAGCGTCGCCGCGATCGTGAGGCCGGTGATCCATCCGGCCGCGAACAGCAGGCCGTTGCGGCGGCCGTGCGCGCCGGACAGGATCAGGATGATCCCGATCAGGGGGAAGGGGCTGAGCGCGACCGCCAACGCGGCCGGCAGCATCGCCCCCATCGCCTGGCCGAGCACTGGCTCCCCTTCCGCGTCGTGCGACTTCCACGTCGTGCGACCGGGACGGCACCTTTCGCCGAAGTCAACCCGATGCTGCCCCGGCGAGGGCCCACGTGCCTTCCGAACGCGCCGACGTCACCCGTCTGCGGAAGGGGCGCGGGACGCGGGCGATCCCGGCCGTTCGGTCACGGGCTTCAGGCTTCGCCGGACTTCAGCAGCAGTACGGCGATGTCGTCGGTCGGCAGGCCGTGGGGCCAGGAGTGGTGGATGAGCTTGTCGACGAGCCGGTCCAGCCGTGACCGGCCGGGGAGGAGCTGTGCGAGCCCGCTGGTCATCCGGTCGAGGTCGGTGCCGGGCACCTCGACCAGTCCGTCGGTGTACAGGGCGAGGGTCGTTCCGGGAGGCATCGGAACCGTGGTGATCGGGTACGGGAGGTCGACGCCGATGCCGAGCAGCGGACCCGGCTCGATCTCCAGCACACCGGGGCGTTCCCCGGGCCGGTGGAGCAGGGGTGGCACGTGGCCGGCGCTGGCCAGGCACATCTGCCCGTGAGCGAGGTCGATGTGCGCGTACAGGCAGGAGACGAGGAGGTCGGGTTCCAGGTCGGCGAGGACGCGGTTGGTGCGGGCGAGCACCTCGTCGGGCCGCGCGCCCGCGGTGGCGTGGACGGCCGTACGGACCTGCCCCATGAGCGCGGCGGCCGCCATGTTGTGGCCCTGGACGTCGCCGATGACGGCCGCCGCGGTCGTGTGGTCGAGCCGGATGAGGTCGTAGAAGTCGCCGCCCACGTCCATGCCGTGGCCTGCGGGGAGGTAACGCGCCGCCACCTCCAGGCCACTGAAGGTGGGCAGGCTGCGCGGGAGGAGTGCCTGCTGGAGTGTGTGGGCCAGGTCGAGCTTGGCGTCGTAGAGGCGCGCCCGGTCGAGGGCCTGGGCGACGAGGCCGCCCAGTGACGTGAGGACGGCCCGGTCGTCTGCCGTGAACGCGTGGGGGCGGGCGTAGGTGAGGATGCAGCAGCCGACGGGGCGGGCGTCGACGATGAGCGGGAGGAAGGCCCAGGCCTGCTTTCCGCTGATCCGTGGTGCGGCGGGATAGTCGCGGGCGAGCTCGTCGGGGTCGGAGAAGAACAGGGGGATCCCCCTGAGCAGTGCCTCTCCCGCGGGCGTCAGGCCGGTGTCCACGGGAAGGCCGTCGAGGCGTTCGATGGTCTCGGGGTCGTAGCCGTGGTGGCCCATGATCTTCAGGCGTCCGGCGTCGGCCGCGGACAGGACCATGCCGTCGGCCCCGAACGCGGGAAGGATCTGGGCGGCGATCAGGTCGACCACATCCTGCACGCCGACCACGTCCGTCAGGGCCGCCGCCAGGTGCACGAGCTGGTACAGACGGCCGACGGAGGCCTCGGGCGCGGCAGGAGAAGCCGTGCCGGGCCGGTCACGGGGCTCTGAACGGCGAGGGCTGACGCGGACGCTGATGCCGCTGGAATCGGGATGGAGATCGATGTCCAGCCAGGTGTCCGGCGGCCGCAGAACGGTGAAACCGACGGGCTCGCGGCTCATGACCGCGGTGCGGTAGTGGTCTTCGACGAGGACCTGGTCCATCCAGGGCAGGGACTGCCAGGGCCGGGTTCCCAGGAGCCGGCTGACGTGGCGGCCGAGGAGGGACGCGGCCCGGCTGGTGAGAAAGGTGATCCTGCCCTCCAGGTCGAGGGCCAGGAAGCCTTCCGGCAGGCGTTCCAGGAGATCGGCGGGCGCGTGGGCGGACAGGACGAAGTTCTCGGAAGCGCCGTCCGCGGGGATCATGTGTGGCTCGTCCGGCGGGACGAACGTTCTGCCCGCGTCCTCAAGCACCCGGGCGACCCGTCGGCCGAGGGAGGCGAAATTCGCCCTTTCCCTGGGCGATGCCCGGCCGGAGTGGCTGGCCGGCCAGATCAGGAACAGCACGCCCCGGGAGCCGCTGCGGCCGGAGAGCGGTGCGGCGGCGAGGGCGTAGCGGTAGGGCAGCGCCGCCGCGGTCTGCGGATAGGAGCGGGCCATCTCCTCCTGCGAGCCGACCCACACCACACGGTCCTCACGGAACGCGTCGCTGACCGGGACGGACGCCGTCACGGGTACCTGCCGCCAGGACACCGCGATGTCGCGGGGCAGCCCGCACCCGATCTTCAGTCCCAGCAGCCGGCTGGTCTCGTCCACGAGGTAGATGCCGCCGCCTGACGCCCCGCTGCGACGGACGGCCACGACGAGTGACTCCACCAGCGGCTCGACACCACTCGGCTTCCCGACGCCACGAGGCTCCGCGACGCGGCCCGGCTTTCCGGGGTCGTTCGAATCCTCGACGTGGCCCGGTCTCCCGGCGCCACTCAGCGTGTCGGCGCGGATCGACCGCTCGGCGCGGCCCGCACCCACCCTTCTCGGGTTGGTCGACACAGCGGCGAGCCTCCTCCTGCGGCCGGACTCGGCGGTCCGGTTCACGTGCCCCGGCAGCCCCGGCATGCTCCTGGAGCGGCACCGTGCGCCTGACGGACTACCCGTCCGGCCACCACGTTCGCGCGATGTCTTTTCGGACCTCGGGGCGCGGACGCTGTTCCGCCTCCCCGGGCATCTCCTCGGGCGCGCGGCCATGGGGCTCGGACTTCTTGTCGTGTTTCTTCTGCACCAACTCTCGACGCATCTTCCTGCTCCTCTCCCAAGTTTCGCGATATGCCCGCTTTAGGCATGTTTCAACCACATTACCGAGATGCGGCCCTCCAGCGCCCAGCAAGGGCCCATCCACCCCCTGCCCCCGCCGACACGGCACCGTCGCCACGCCGGACACTCAGGCACCTCACGCTTCCAGGGAATCCCGGCCATCCTTCGCCCGCTCCTGCGCCCGGGCCCACACGGTCGCCCAGTCGTCGAGCGGGCGGAGGGCGTCGCCGAGGGCCGCTCCCAGGGCGGTGAGTTCGTAACCGTCGGGCGAGTTGGCGATGATCCCGCCCGACGTGAGTTCGCGGAGCCGCTGGTAGAGGACGCTGGACGACAGTCCCTCGCACCGCGCCAGCAGCGCGCGGGCACCGAGCGGCCCCTCACGCAGCTCCCACAGGACGCGCAGTGCCCAGCGACGGCCGAACAGGTCCAGCGCGGCCATGATCGGGCGGCCGGTCGCGGAGCCGCGAACCGGCGCTCCCGGGCGCGGTGTCGACATGACCCTCCTTGCGTTTCGTTATTCGAAACACTAGCATCGGCGACCGCGAGTTTCTGATTTCGAAACAACGCCTGCCGGGAGAGCCGATGCCGCGGATAACCCCGCTGGAGCCGCCGTACACCGACCGGGCCGACGCGCTGCTCGCGCGCATGATGCCCGGCGGAGCCCCGCCGATCGGGCTGTTCCGGATGTTCGCCAGAAACCTCCCGATGACCGGCGCCATGCACGGCTGGGGCCGCTACGAGCTGGGCCGGCAACTGACCCTCACCGCACGGGAACGCGAGATCGTCATCGACCGGACGTGCGCGCTGTGCGGCTGCGCGTACGAGTGGGGCGTGCACGTGATGACGTACGCCGAGCGGGTCGGCCTCACCCACGAGCAGACCGCGTCGCTGGTTCACGGTGGTCCCGCCGACGCGTGCTGGGCGTCCGAGCGGGAACGCCTGCTCATTCTGGCCGCAGACGCGCTCCACGAGCGCTCCGACATCGACGACGCGCTGTGGGCACGGCTCGCCGCGGTCTTCGACGAACTCCAACTGCTGGACCTGCTCCTGCTGTGCGGCTGGTACCACGCCGTCAGCTTCGCCGCGCGGGCCGCACGTCTGCCGCAGGAGCCCGGCGCGCCGGACTTCGCCGACTTCCTGCCCCGCGACCGATGACGCGCCGCCCGTCGTGGTCCCCCGCGGGCCGGACCGGCCTGCCCGTGACGATCGTGCACGCGTGCCTGCGCGAGGGCCGTGGCGGCAGCCCGACGGCGGTCGTGGACGAGGGGCTCTCGGTCCGGGCCAGCAGCCTGTTGACCGACGACGAGCGGCGCCGCGTGCCCGCCCTGGCCGGTACCTCTCACGCGGTCTTCCTCTCGGACGACCCCGCTCCGGCGGACGGTCGCGCGAACGTACGGCCCATGGCCGCGGCGCGCTTCTTCACCACAAAGGGGGAACTGCCCGCGTGCGGCCACGGCACCGTCGCGGCCCTGGCCTTCCTCGCGGCGCGTGCGGGCCGCGAGGAGCTCCGGGTCGATGTACGGGTGTCGGGGCGCGTCGTCTCGGGGCGCGTGGTCCGCGGGGCGTCGGCATCGTCCATGGATGTCACCTTCGGGGCCGGGCCGATCAGCCTGCGTGAGCCGACACCAAACGAACTCGCCCTGCTTCTGCCCGCTTTGGGACTCCCCGCGACGACCGCTTCAGGGGCCTGCATCGCGACGCTGGGCCGTCCGCGGCTGCTTGTCCCCGTCACCACCCGGTCCGCTCTCACGGCGCCGGCCCCGGCCCCCGACCGGCTCGCCGCCGTGTGCGCACGCCTGGACCTGCTGGGCTGTTTCGTCCACTCCGCCGGGTGGGACACGGGCCGGGTCGCGGCCCGCATGTTCGCCCCGTCGATCGGCGTGCCCGAGGACATCGCCAACGTGAACAGCTCAGCCTGCCTGGCCGCCCACCTGCTCGCCCGTCACGGAACGCCCCGGATCGACGTCGACATGGGCGATGCGTCGGGCCGCCCCGCCACCGTCACCGCCGGCGTACGCAGCGGTTCACCGGGGGCGCTGGTCGACATCACCGGCGCCGCGAGGATCGGACAAGTGCGCCGCTTTCCCGTGTAGTCGTGCAGTCCTGGGTCGACGCCGACACCTGCGACCTCTTCCTGGTGAACGAGGTCTGCCTGCTCGCGTGCCCGGACCATCGTGACCCGGCGGCGGTGTGGCCGGTGAACCAGAACTGAGCCGCTGCTTCACCGACCACGTGCCTCCTCCGAGGGCGCAGGTGTCAGCTCTTGGGCATCAGGACGGTGTCGATGATGTACACGTTGGCGTTGGCGGTCTTCACGTTGCCGCAGACCACCTTGGCGGAGTCGTTGACCGTGTAGGACTCGCCCGAACCGGACGTCATGACCTTCGACTTCTCCAGGGTGGTGAAGGAGCCGTTCTCCAGGTCCTTCGGGGCCAGCTTCTGGCCGACGACGTGATAGGTGAGGATCTTCGTCAGCTGGGCCTTGTCGTTGAGGACCTTGTCCAGGGTCGCCTTCGGGATCTTGGCGAAGGCGTCGTTGGTCGGCGCGAACACGGTGATGTCCTGCGCGTTGTTGAGGGTGTCGACCAGGCCCGCCTTCTTCACCGCCGCCACCAAGGTGGAGAGCGCCGGGTTGTTGGAGGCGGCGGTGGCGACCGGGTCCTTGGCCATGCCGTCGAAGGAGCCGGCGCCGTCCTTCGGAACGGAGGAACAGGCCGGGCCGAACGGCTGGTCCATGCTGCTCGCGCTGCTGCCCGAGCCGGCCATCTCCTCACTGCCCGTCGTCGCCGAAGCCGCCGCCGTACCGGCGGAATCGGACTTGTCCGCGTCACTGCTGCCGTTGGAACAGGCGGCCAGGGCCAGGGGCAGCACGGCCGCGGCGGCGAGAAGACCGGTGGTACGGCGGATACGCGTGTTCATCATGTTCTCCTGTTGAACGGTGCAGCACGATGCGGCTGCGTCGGGGTTGTGCGGAAAGGTGGTTCGGAAGGGCGCGCGGCCCCTGTCACGGACCCGGCACGGCTGGTCGACGGGGGCGGGCGTGGCTAGTCGACGGTGACGACGACGGAGTGCCGTCCGTCGGCGCCGTCGGGAATGGTGCGCGTGCGTCTGGCGGTCTGCACGGCGCCGGTGCGGTCGGTCGCGCGGACGGTGAGGGTGTGGCCTCCTCGGGTGGCCTTCCAGGGCAGCGACCACTGGCGCCAGGTGTCGCGGGTGTCCTCGGCGGCCAGGTGGGCCTTCTGCCAGGGGCCGTCGTCGACGCGGACTTCGACCTTGTCGATGCCCCGGTGCTGGGCCCAGGCGACGCCGGCGATCATCACCGTGCCCGCCTTGGGCCGGGCGAAGGGCTTGGGGGTGTCGATACGCGACTCGGTCTTGACCGGGGCCCTGCGGGCCCAGCCGCGCTTGACCCAGTACGGGTCGTAGGAATCGAAGGTGGTGAGCTCGATGTCCTCGATCCATTTGCAGGCCGAGACGAATCCGTACAGACCCGGGACCACCATCCGCACCGGGAAACCGTGTGCGAGGGGCAGCGGCTCACCGTTCATGCCGAGGGCGAGCATCGCGTCGCGGCCGTCCATGAGTTCCTCGACCGGGCTGCCGATCGTCATGCCGTCCACCGAACGCGCCACCAACTGGTCCGCCGGACCTCCCCGGGACGGGGGCCTCACCCCGCACTCGGCCAGCAGGTCGGCCAGGCGTACGCCGGTCCAGCGGGCGTTGCCCACATAAGGGCCGCCGACCTCGTTGGAAACGCAGGTCAGGGTGATGTCCCGCTCGATGAGCTCCCTGTGCAGCAGGTCGTCGAAGGAGTAGGCGGCCGGACGGCGTACACCCTTGCCGTGGATACGCAGCCGCCAGCCGGTGGCGTCCACCTTGGGCACCACCAACGCGGTGTCCACCCGGTAGAAGTCGCCGTTCGGTGTGACGAAGGGGCTGATGCCGGGGACGCGAAGCCCGGCGCCTCCGGGTACCGGTTGCGCCGGTGACCGGGGGGCCGGCAGCACGACCCTCGCACGTGAGGCGACCGCGCCCTGGCCGCGCGAGGCGTTCAGTGACCGGCCGACCACGCCCACCGCGGCCGAGGCCGCGGCGGCGGACGCGGCCGCCAGGACGAATCCCCGTCGGTCCCATTCCCCGCGCGCGGCGAAGCCGTCTCCCGCTCCCTCGGTCGCGGACGCGGGCGGCGGCGACGCCGGTGACGGCCTCACCGCGGTCAGACGGCCCACCAGAACGTACAGAAGCAGAGCCCCGGCCATGGCCCCCACGAGGGAGGGCAGCATGTCGGTGAGGCCGACCGAGTCGGGCCGGCCGACGGCTGCCGCCGCCCCCACGACCCCGAAGAGAAGGACCCCGGCGGTTCCGACCCGCCGAAACCGCACCGCCAGGACACCCAACGCCGGCGCCGCGACAGCCAGCACGACGAGGATGCCGAGCTCCAGCACAAGCTTGTCGTTCGTGCCGAAGTGGCGGATCGCCCAGTCCTTGACCGGAGCGGGTGTCGCGTCGATGGACGCGCCGCCCACCGCGACGACCGGGCTGGACTGCGGACGCACCGCCGCGGCGACCAGTTCGGCCACCGCCAGTGCGGCGAACGCGGCCAGTGCCCCGCTCAGCGCACCCAGCGCCCAGCGCGACAGGCCTGTCCGTGCTCGCTGGCCCTTCTCTTCTGCCCTCACACAGGGAATCCGGTTCTGCGCACCGGGCGGATTGGCCGACCCACCTGATCGGGTGAAATGAGTTCTTCCACCAATCCACGCCGCATTCCGCAACGGATCCGATGTTCCGCTTCGTCTCGGTCGCGGCGGGACGAGACGAGACGGGACAGGTACGCGGGTGAAGGCGTGCCGGACGGAGACGGGGCCGGGAAGCGGGCTACTCGTTCAGCGGCTCCGGCCCGCCCCGAGGTCCGGGCCGCCGCCTTGGCCGAGGGAGAAGATCTGGTCGAGTCCGACGATCCGCAGGATGCGCAGAGTGCTGGCGGGCCTCGGCGGCTTGTCAGGAGACCGTCGTCGGGGCGTCTCGCAGGGTGACGTTGGCGTGGCTCTCCTGGAAGCTCTGGTCGGAAACGAGGGTCAGCCGGGCCGTGGACTGGAACTCCGGCAGGGTGGCGGAGCCGCAGGAGACCATCGTGGTCTTGAGTTTGGCGACGGTCAGGGCGAGCCCTTCGTTGAGGTCGCCCGCGTAGGGGACGTAGCCGTCCACGCCTTCCTCGAAGACCAGCCCCTGGCCTCCCTGTCCGTAACGCTGCCAGTTGCGGGCGCGGTTCGAGCCCTCACCCCAGTACTCCTTCACGAAGCCGTCGCGGGTGGGCAGTTTCGCGCCGGCCGCTTGGTCGAAGCGCGCGAAGTATCGCCCCATCATGACGAAGTCGGCCCCCATCGCCAGCGCCAGGGCCACGTGGTAGTCGTGGACCAGGCCGCCGTCGGAGCAGATCGGCACATACTCGCCGGTGCGCTCGCGGAAGGCGTCCCGGGCGGCCGCGACGTCCAGCACGGCGCTGGCCTGGCCGCGGCCGATGCCCTTCTGGTCGCGTGTGATGCAGATGGACCCGCCGCCCACACCGACCTTGACGAAGTCCGCCCCCGCCTCGGCGAGAAAGGTGAACGCCTCGCCGTCGACCACGTTGCCGCCGCCGACCGGGATCTCGGGATAGTGCTTCTTCACCCAGGTCAGGGCCTGTGCCTGCCAGTCGCTGTAGCCGTCGGACGAGTCGAAGCACAACACGTCCGCGCCCGCCTCCACCAGGGCCGGGATGCGCTCCTGGTAGTCATGGGTGTTGACGCCCGCGCCCACGCGCAGGCGCTTGGCGGCGTCCACGACCTGGTTCGGGAATCGCTTGTTGTCCGTGTAGTCGGATCGGAACACCAGGTACTGCAGGTTGCCCTCGCCGTCCACCACTGGGAGGCAGTCCAGCCGTTCGTCCCACAGCCGGGCGTTGGCCTCGGAGAGCGTGGCGTCAGGCCCGGCATGGGGCAAGTCGGCGACGGCGGTCATCCGTTCGCTGACCGGTTCGGCGAGGTCGTGGCGTTGTGGGTGGAAGTCGCGGGAGGTCACCAGGCCGAGCAGGCGTCCGGTGGCGGTCCCGTCGTGGGTGACCGCGGCGGTGCTGTGACCTGTGCGGCGCATGACGTCGACCAGGAGACCCAGGCTGTCGTCGGGCCGGACGTTCGTATCGCTGGTGACGAATCCGGCCTTGAAGTTCTTCACTTGGCAGACCGCCGCGACCTGGTCCTGGACCGGCTGGTTGTGGTGCAGGAAGCTCAGACCGCCGTTGCGGGCGAGCGCGATCGCGAGTTCCGGTGTACTGACGGCCTGCATGATCGCGGACGTGAACGGGGAGTGCAGCTCGATCGCCGACGACTCGCCCACGATGTGCCGCACCAGGGGCGTGCGCAGCTCGACCGTCGCGGGCGAGCAGTCGGTCCGGGTCCGGTTGGGCAAGAGCAGAAACTCGTTGAACGTCCGTGAGACCTCGGCGATGATCTGTGCCACTCGTTCCTCCTGACCCGTCGGCCGGGGCCCGACTGCCCCGCCGTGAAGATCGCGCCCGTGTCCCAGGGCCGGGCAGGCAGGGGTCGGCAAGACAGCCGTGGAGGTGCCACAACTGCGGCAGAGCCCTGACCGGCCCGTGGATCGAACGGGTGCGGTCGTGACCTGGCACCCTATCGATCGGCCGGCCTCAGCACGAATCGTGCCCCTCATCGGCGATCGCCACCAGACGGTTCCTCAGTTCCTGGGCCCAGGCGGCGAGATCCCGGCCCAGTCGCGTCGGGCGTAGGCACCACGATGGAGTCGTGGCTCGGTGAACGTCACCCGTCCGCCGGAGCCGCTGCCCCGGTGGCGGTGCGTCCCGCCCGCACAGACGGATCCCGCGCCCCCCACTCGTGGAGTGAAGGACGCGGGATCTCCGTGATGGGCTCCCGACGGCTCGGGAGCACGGCCCGGTCAGGTGGTCGGCCGGACCAGGGCACCGCCCGCCGAGCCGCGCACGGCCTCGACCGCTTCCCGATCCTCGGTACCCAGGCCGGCCGGCGCGGCCGGGAAGACGCCGTCCTGTTCCTTGCGGAGGCGGCTGATCAGGCGGACGACCTCGTCGTGTTCGCGGGTCGGCTCGTCGATCGTCGCCAGGGACCGGCAGCCGCAGTACTCGCGCACCGGTCCTCTCCCTGTCCTTCGTTGCCGTCGGTCTCGTCCGTTCGCCGTCAGGCCGGGCGGCCGACGGTGCGGTGCTCGCCCGCGCCTGCGGTGCCCGGAGTGCTCCCGCGGGCTTCCACGGCGGCGCGAACACCGGTCAGCGTGTAGATCAGCGCCACGGCGGCCACGACCGCGAGCAGGGCGAGACCGGCGGCGTACGTGCCGTACGCGCCGTACAGCGAGCCCATCAGCAGGGGCGGCAGGAAGCCGCCGAGGCCGCCCGCGGCACCGACCACACCGGTGACCGAACCGACCTGGTCTGCCGGGGTCAGCAGCGCCACCAGGGCGAAGACCGCTCCGCTGGCCGCACCGAGCGCGGCCGCCATGGCGAGGAAGGCGACGGTCCCCAGCGCGACAGCCCCGACGGCCGCGGGCCGGACCGGGCGGGCCTCCCACTCCGGGCGAGCCCGATGAGCCAGGGTCCCGCGCTCTCGGCGCGGTCCACGACGGCCGCGGCCACGCACGCAGCGGGCACCTGCCGCCGGACGGGCCTGGTGATGCTCCTCACCGGGATCATCGGCTGGTTCGCGTCCTTCCAGCTCACCGTGGACGACTGGCGACTGCTCCGCGACCCCGCCTACCGACCGCCGTGCGACATCAGCCCGGTCGTGAGCTGCGGCAGCGTCATGTCCAGCTCACAGGGCAGTCTGTTCGGCTTCCCCAACATGCTGCTCGGGCTGGGCGCCTTCGCCGCGGTCGCCGCCCTGGGCCTGGCCGTCCTCACCGGCGCCCGACTGCACCGCGGGCTCTAACTCGCGCTGGACGCCGGGGCGCTGCTGGGAGTGCTGTTCGTCCATTGGCTCATCGTGCAGTCGCTCTACGAACTCAACAAGATCTGCCCCTACTGCGCCGGTGTGTGGATCGCCACCATCGCTCTGTTCTGGTACGTCACCGTGCACTGCCTGGAACGCGGAATCCTGCCCGCTCCACGCCGTGTGCTGGTGATCGTCCGGGACACGCACTGGATGCTGCTCGGCGCCTGGTACGGGGTGATCGCGCTGCTCGCCCTCACCCGCTTCTGGCCGTACTGGAGCAGCTTGCCGTGACCCCGGCCCACCGCACCTCCTACCTCGCGCGGGAGCCGAGGCCAGAAGCGCCGTCTCGCCCTCATACCGTCCGGTGCATGACGAAGCCGAGCGACGTCAGTCCCTCCGCCGCGCACAGCCGGTCCGACGCTCCGCCCACCTCGGTCTGCAGGAGTTGGTACGCGGCGCCGTGCCGGTGCCCCCAACACATCGCCGCACGCCACAGTGCCCGGCCGTACCCGCGTCCGCGGTACTCCGGCAGGACGCCGAAGTACTGGGGCAGCAGCCGAGCCCTCCCGACGGCATCGCTCATCGTCTCCATGGGGCCGATGGCGCCCACCACACTGTCCGCGTCAAGGACGGTGAGGACCGGTGCCGCGGTCCCGGCCCGCATCCGCTCGTGGAGGAACCCGAAGCCGTCCGCCGCCATCCGCTCCGCGAACGTGGCGAACCGCTCAGGGTGGTCGAGCCGCTCGTACGCGCGCACCTGACGGTCCGGAGCCTGTCCCGGCCCGTCGGCGAAGTCCCGCAACCGAACGCGGACCCCGCCCCGGACGCGCTCCTCGGGCTGGCCCGGGCCGAGGAACCAGACGACGCGGGCCCGCGCCGCACCGTGTGCGGCGGCGACCTTCCGCGCCAGGTCCGCACCGGCCGAGAGGCAGTCGGGCCCGTTCCCGTACACATGGACCTTGGCCATGCCCGACCCGCGCCCGAGGACGGTCGGCACCAGAGTCCGGTGCCGGTCGTGCTCAATGCCGTCCACCACACGTTCCGTCTTGGCCTCGGACCAGCGACGGTCTTTGTCGTACGGCAGGGACCGGCCGGTCACCGCGTTCGCGACCACCGCTTCCAGGAGGCCGAGATGAGGATCGTCCGGGTGCACCGGGCCGAGGGTCGGGATGTACGGGACGGGCATCACGGGCTCGATCCACCGCAGCTCGAAGCGCATGGCCGCACGTTACTCACGGCATCACCGTGACGTGCCCGGTAGAACCGGCCGACACGGAACGCGCCGCCCTGGCAGGTGAATCCCGACGATACGTCCGAGCGGCGACCGCACAGGACAGAGGCGGGCCAGGACGATGAGAGCACCGGAACGAGGACCGCGGAGCCGGCTGGATCCGAGGCCATGACCCGCGAAGCCGATTAGGCCTCGCGCCGCTTCGCCCGCTCCGCGGTGGCGACCGGACAGCCGGACCGCACCTGGTCCGGCGGCCCAGGGATCTCACCGGCCTTCGCGGCGCCATTCGTACCGCCACGCGGCTTCGAGGCAGTGCTCCTCGGCGAGGAAGCCGGGCCGCGGCGGACCGAGGCGGTGCGAGGCCCGTACGCATCGCTCGTCCTCATGCAGGGCGAGACCGTGCACGGCGGCGACCTGGACCTGGCGCTCCGCGTCGTCCAGCAGGGCGGCCATGGCGTCGGCCAGGCCGGGCCGGCGGTCCCGGCCGCGGCCGACCGTGAGGCAGGCGTCCCGCCGTACCGCCGCGTCCACGTCCGTCATCAGAACCAACAGGGCCGCACGCACCTCCTCGGTGAAGGCGGGTGCCTCGGACCAGGTGCCGAGTCCTTGCGCCACCGCTCCCCGTACCCCGGGACGGGGATGCCCGACGTGGCGCAGGAGGGCCGCGTCGGCACGGGGGTCGGCGTGTTCTCCGAGGGCGACCAACACCTCGGTCAGCACGGCGAGTTCCGTCTCCTCACGCGACCACTCGGTGAAGATGTCCAGGGCCGGACCGGCGAACGTGTCCTCGTCGCTCCCGTCGAAGAGATGGGTCAGCCGCAGCACCTCGGCGCCGAACAGCCGGTGCGAGGGGTCCGGATGTGTGCGCAAGGCCGCGGCAGCCGTCCAGGTCGCCCGGTCCCGGCGGCCGGCCAGCCGGATCGTGACCGTTCCCCATACGGCGTGGTCCTGGTCGGGATGGGCCAACGCGCGGTCCATCAGTTCCTCGAACGAGGAAGGGACCCCGAGCAGTTCCTCCAGACGTGTGAGGATCGCCGCGTGCCCGTCGCGAACGGTCATCCCGCCCAGAGTGAACTCGTCGACGCCGTAGTACTCGTCGTCCTGGACCCGGGTCCGGCCGACCGCGTCCGGGGAGCCGGTCAGGCGCCCCAGTTCGATCTCGACCCCCGTCTCCTGCCAATGGCGGGCGAGATCGCACAGCTCCAGCAGCTCGGGCCTGCCGTACCGCCCCCGGCTCCTGTGGTCCAGGAGCACCTCGGTCAAGGCGGGCGAGCCGAACTCGACCACCCGGCGCAGCGGCGGCAGTTCGCCGGGACCGCATCGGCCGGGGTCGGCGCCGTGGTCGAGCAGCAGTTGGGCGATGTCGGCGGAGCAGGTCCGGACCGCCAGGCAGAACGCGGCGTCGTGGAGGTCCGGTTCGCCGCCGTCACGGAGAAGGCTCCGCACCAGGTCCGTGTCCTGGGCCCGGACCGCGGCGAGCAGCGCGGACTCCTTGTCCGCCGCGCCGCCGGCATCCCCGGAGCCACGCGTACTCATGCCCATGTTCCCGCTCCCCCGTCGCACACCGCCGCGGACAAGTGTGGACGACGCACGCCGCTGTCGCGTGCCTGTCCGGCGCGCCTCCCTATGACGCGCCTCCGTATGCCCGCCAGCGTGGCCGGGCATACGGAGGCTGTGCGCCAGGGGTGTCGGGGTGGCCGGTGGCTCAGCTCGGGAGTTTCCAGTTCTGGGCGGCCGTGCCGTTGCAGGCGTAGAGCTGGAGTTGGGTGCCGGTGGTCGTCGTGGAGCCGGGGTCGTCCAGGCACAGCTTGGACTGGGGGTTGATCAGCGATCCGCCGGGGCCCGCGGTCCATTGCTGGGCGCCGGTGCCGTTGCACGTCCAGAGCTGGATCAGGGTCCCGTTCGTGGTGCCGCTGTGGTCGACGTCCAGGCATTTGCCGAGGGTCCGGACCGTTCCGTCGCCGGCGACGATCCAGTCCTGGGCGTAGGTGTTGTTGCAGGTCCAGATCTGGACGTGGTTGCCGTCGGTGGTCGAGGAACTCGCGTCGTCCACGCACAGGTTCGAGGCCACCGCCGAGGTGATGGGGCCGATACGGGGTGAGGCCGGAGCGGTGGTGTCACCGGCGTACGAGGGTGGAGCGGCTGACGCGGCCGTCGCCCAGGAGGTGTTGGCGCTGGTGCCGAGCGTGTAGGTGAGGGTGCCGCCGGCGGTGATCGCCGACGTGGGGGCGTAGGCGTTGTTCCAGGCGGAGCCGTTCCACGTCGCGGACTGGACGTAGGGGGCGTTGTCGGCGGCGCCGTTGCCGTTGATCGTCAGCGTGTTGCCGGACGGGAGCGTGATCACGGCCTGTGTGAACAGGGGGGAGCCCAGGGCGAGATCGGAGGTGCCGGGCGTCTCGGGGAACATGCCGAGTGCGGACCACACGTACCACGCGCTCATCGCGCCGAGGTCGTCGTTGCCGTCGGCCAGCCCGCCGGGGGTGTTCGCCCAGATCTGCTGCTGGATCGCCCGTACGGTGCCCTGGGTCTTGTAGGGCTGCCCGATGTAGTCGTACTCCCAGGGCAGTTCGATGCTGGGTTCGTTCCCGACCCACGCATAGCCCTTGTCGCCGGTGTAGCTGCGCAGGACGGTGTCCAGGTAGTGGCCCATCGCCGTGTTGCCGCCCTTGGCGCGTGCCAGGCCGGCGATGTTGAACGGGATCATCCCGGTGTAGATCCAGGAGTCGGCCTCGACCATGTCGGTGCCGCTGGTGGGGTCGAAGCCGCCGGTCCAGGAGCCGCTCGCGTTGCGCGGCTCGACGAAGCCGGAGGCCGGGTTGAGTACGTTGCGCCAGTTCTGGGCACGGTTGGCGTACGTCTTCTGGCTGTTGGTGTCGCCGAGCGCTCCGGCCAGTGCGGAGATGGCGAAGTCGGCGGTGTTGTACTCCAGCATCGTGGCCACGGGGCCGTAGAAGTTGCAGCAGCCGTAGCTGCCGTCGTGCGGCATGTATCCGGGTGAGTTCAGGTAGTTGAGGCCCGGCCGGTCGTTGTTGGTCGTGCTCGCCTGCCTGACCATGCCGGCCAGAGCGGTCGTGGTGTCGAAGTCCCTGGCGCCGAAGGCGTAGTAGTCGGCGAGGATGGCGTCCGCCGGGTCACCGACCATCACGTAGGACTCGCCGTTGTTCTCCGACCACTTGGGGAAGATCCCGGTCTGGGCGTAGTCGTCGACCATCGACTGTGCCGTGTCCGAAGCGACCTGGGGGGCGACCAGCGCTTCCAGCTGGGCCTGCGAACGGTAGATGTCCCAGCCGGAGTAGTTGGCGTAGGCGGCCTTGTGGCCGGCGTCCACGGTGTGGGTCCTGCCGTCGAAGCCGTAGTACTGGCCGTTGGTGTCGCTGATGACGTTCGGGTGCAGCAGCGAGTGGTACAGCGCGGTGTAGAAGGTCTGTTGCTGTGCGGCTGTTCCGCCGGCGATCTGTATCTTGCCCAGTGCGCTGTTCCAGGCGTTCTGCGCGGCGGTGCGGGTCGCGGTGAAGTCCCACCCCGTGTTCTCCGCGGCCCGGTTGGCCGTCGCGTTGGCCACCGAGACGTAGGAGATGCCGACCTTGGCCTGCACCACCGGGTTGCTCGTGGTGTTGAAGGTGACGTAGCCGTTCGAGGCGGCGGCTTCCGGCGAGGCGCCGTCCTTGGCGGTCCTCGAGGCCTCGGCAGCGGGCATCTTGCCGTGGAGCACGGGCTGGTTGGGCTTCTCCGCCGCGTTCTTGGACACCGTACGGGGCTTCACGGGGGTGGCGGCCGGCGTCTTGGCGACCGAGCTCCCCTGGGAGGCGAACGGCTGGTCGAAGACCATGTCGAAGTACACGGTGTACGTGTTCCCGGCGCCGCAGAAGCGACCGCTGGTGACCTGTCCGCTCACCTCGGTGTTCGAGACCTTGGTGAACTGCGTTGCGCCGGCGCCGTTCTGACTGCCCGTGAGTTTGAAGATCAGGTTGGCCTGGGTGGTCGAGGGGAAGGTGAAGCGCGCCATCCCGCTGCGTGTCGTGGTGGTCAGTTCGGTGATCACCTGGTTGTTGAGCGCGACCTTGTACGAACCGGCGGACGCCGACTCGTTGGCGTGCGAGAACGCGTCCGTCGCTCCGGTGTTCACGGCCCCGACCGTGGGCAGCACGGGTATGTCTCCGGCCGCGCCGCAGCCGGGCCCGGCGATGTGGGTGAGGCTGAAGCCGGTGATGGACGAGTCGTTGTACTCGTAGCCGCCACCGGGGGGCCGCGACGGCGTGTCGGGGCTCCACTGCACCATGCCGAACGGCACGTCGGCACCGGGGAAGTCGTTGGCCTCGTTCGACGTGCCGATGAACGGGTTGACCACGGTGGCCGGCGACGCGACGGGCGCGGCCTTTCCGGCCGCCCACGCGGGTGCGCACAGCCCGGCCATGGCCAGTACCGCGGCCGCGAACAAGCCGATCGCGGCCGTTCCGGGGGGTCTCGACAGTCGTGTCACGGGGTTTCTCCTCTACTCGAGAGCGGGAGTGGGAGCCGAAGGCTGACAACGTTGTCTTCCTCTGAGGCGCGACACTTGCCCTGTTTGAGCGGCAGTCGAGTCGGACAACGTTGTCGCATCATCGAGACGGGGCGCCTGGCGATGCGAAGGCACGGACGGGACCCCTGGGCCGCGAGCACCTGGGGGCGCGGACGAGAACTGTCCGTGAAGCTAGCTACAGGGCAGGGTCATGTCAACGACTTGCGCAAGGGGCCGCCCGGGGCCCACCACGAAGATGCGGCGCCCATCCATCGGACGGACCGTTGAGGTATGACACATCCACTCGTACCCCCGGGCGAGACCCCACCCGTCGAGGGCTCCATCGCCGAAGCACATCAGGAGAAGCCCGACGGCGGGATATGGGAACACCCCTATGTCTGGCTCACTTTCATCGTCGTGGGCTCGGTGATCGTCGCCGGGTACTTCGTGGCCCGGATCAGCGGGTACTGAGCCGGCCGACCACGTGGCGAACGAAAAACGGAGGCACGGACCGGCAGAACGACCGAAGCAGGCATACCCGTCGAGCGCCGGGCAGACCGAGCGCTGAAGGCGATGTCAGAGCCCTGTGGCAGGGTGAGTCCCGGATGGAAGATTCGTCCGGGACGGATCCCCAAGACCCAGGGAGCAGCACGTGACCAGCCCCGACACCGCCCCGCCCGGGCAGCGTACGACGCGGCGACGCTCGGACCTCAGCGCGATCAAGGCCTGGTGGCGGGAGCTCGAAGGGGACGGGTTCCTCGTGCTGCCGCCACCGAACCGGGCCCGCTACACCCAGTCCGAAGGCCACGGTGACGCGGCGGAACTCATCGCGGCGAGGGGACTCAGCGGCCCCGTCTCCTTCGTGTACTGGCATTGGCAGTCCCACCAGCACGCCTTCGGCCGCTCCGGCGCCCTGACGGGCGAGTTGCTGCTGCACTGGGGCGGCGATCACGCCACCGTCGCCGCCGGACTCGGCGAAGGACCGGCCGGTTTCCGGGTCGTCGACGGCGGGCCGAAGAGCGCCTTCCGGCTGGACCGGATCACCCCGCGGGACGAGGCGGGACTGCCCGACCCAGGGGACCCCGACGGCGTGCGCCAGTTCCTCGCGGCGCTCGACGCACCGGTGGACCTCAGCGCCCTCTCCCTCCGGTACCGGCCGCTGTCACCGGCCGAGGCCGCGTGGCTCCACGACCGGCTGCGCGACTCCCCGGACCTCTCCGCCGCGACGCGGTTCGTGGTCTCGCTGGAGCGGCGGGACGAACTCACGGCCGACGAGACGGATCGGCTGCTCACCGCCTGGCGGCTGGAGGATGAAGGACCGCTGACGAAGTGGAGAGCCTGGCGGGAACTGCTCCACGCGCTGCTGCGCCACGGCCGCGAGGAGGCGTGGGAACTGGTCGCCGACCTCGGCGCCGGGGCGTCCGGCGTCCTGCGGCAGGTGCCGTCCGAGCGGGGCTTGGCCGCGGTGCGGGAGTTCGCGCTCGCGGGCGACCGCGCTTCGGTCCACTCCTGGCTGGCGCTGCATCGCTCGCTCCGCGAGCCCGACGCGGTACGGGCGGCGGCCGACCTCGCGGCGGAACTCACCACGTCCGGCGCCCCGGAGACCTCCATACGCGGGTTGTACGACGCGCTGACCTGGGCCGTCACGGCCGACTGGCGCCGGGAGACGGGGGCGGACCACCACGCCGGCCTCTCCTACGCGGCGCTCGCGGCGGTCCGCTTCGGAACCGACGAACGGCTGCCCCACGCCCTGCGCGTCCTCGCGGCGGGCGCCGCCCGCGACCAGGTGGATCTCGTACGGGAGGAGGCGCTCCGGCCCGGCGGTTCCGTGCTCGTCGGCACCGACACCGCCGAGGTGCTGGCCGCCGTCGAGCGCTACGAGGCCGTCCGGGACGGGCTGCTGTCCGGCACCGGCACCGATCTCACCGCCTCCGAGGGGGCGCTGAGCCGTGTGTGGCACCGGTACCGGACGCTCACCGACACCGATGTGCGCTGGTTGCGGGAGCGGGTGGCCGATCCGGCCACCGGTCTGCAGGGACTCGGCTTCTGCCTCGAACTCCTCCTCGCCCATGGCAGGGCCACGGAAGCCGAGGTCGAGGCGCTGCTGCCGCGTCGGCTCAAGGACCTCACCAAGACGTACCGGACCACGTACACCGAGTGGCGCCACCCGCTCGTCACCTTGACCTGCCTCGCCCTCGACCTGGACCATCCGGCGGCGGGAAAGCTGGTCTCCTGGTGGAACGGAGCCCGGCCGGTGTGGAAGGACAAGGTGCGGCTCCTGACCCACCTCGGCGCCCCCGACGAGGCCAAGGCCGCCGAGCTGTGGGACTTCGTCACCTCGCCCTCCCACGACGTGGGCCAGCTGATGACCTGGGTCCTGGTCCGGGCCCGCCTCGACGGGGAGCATCCGCTGCTCGTGGCCGACCGGCTGCTCGGCACCCCGGGCGTCAACGGTCACGTCCTGCGCCGGGTGCTGATCGGTGTGGCCGACCCCGAACAGCCGCTGTGGCACTACTCCGTCAGCCCCCACAACCGGAGCTGGTGGCAGCGAGCCGTGGAGGTCGCCGACCACCCCGGCCTGTCGCCGGAGGCCCGCGCCATCGGACTGGAGGCCGCCCGCGAGCACCTCCTGATCCGTGACCCGGACCGGCTGACCCCGAAGCCGACCCAGGCCGAACGCGCGGCGGCCCAGGCCTGGTTCGACGGTCACACCGTCAGCCGGGACGGGGCCACGCCGTTGCGTTGACGGACGCCTGCCCCGGGTGAGCTGCGGTCGCGGGCAAGGCCACGGAAACGGCACGCCGGGGACACGCCCCACCGGCTCCCTGCGCCCCGGTACCCGCCCGGCTGCACCGAGCCCCGGTGAACGCCATGGGATCAGCGGGCGGGCGGGGTGACCGGCCCGGTCCGGGGCCGGCTCACCGTCGGGATGGTCATCGGCCGCACCCTCTCCCCGCTGTTCGACGCCCTCGCCGCGTTCCACGCGGCACATCCCGGTGTCGAGGGCGGTGCCGCTGGTGTGGCCGGTCTTCTTGGCGGTCGGCGGCGAAGCGCAGGCGCTCGTACGGCAGTCCGCCGATGTCGATCCTCGACGTCACCTCTTCAGGATCCCCGACGAGGCGGCCGACGGCCTCGCCGGTTGACGATGTCCGTCAACTCATGTGCCCAACACCCCTGAGCAGCACTCCTCTTGACGTCATGGCAATCATCGGCAGAACCCGGTACCGCGCGTTCGTCCGCGCCTCAGGAGGCCCCCGCTATGCCGTCGCCCTGGCCGTGGACGCCCTGGGCACCGGCCTGTTGCGCCCCTTTCTGCTCCTGTACGGGGTGACGGTGTCGAAGCTGTCGGCACCCGTCACGGGCACCGCCATGACGGTCGGTGTCGTCGCGGGTCTGCTGTGCATGCCCGCGGTGGGCCGATGGCTGGACCGGGGAGCACGCAGCACGGTCGTCGCGGCGTCGATGCTCGTGCGCGTGCTCGGTGTCGTACTGCTGCTGGCCGACTCGGCCGGGCACGCGTGGCTGTTCGCGACGGCGGCCCTCTTCCTCGGCATCGGCAACCAGGCCTGGCCGGCCGCGCACGCGGCTCTCGTGGCCACGGTCGCCCACGGCCGCGAACGTGACGCCGCGCTGGCCGCGGGCCGGGCTCTGCGCAACGCCGGAATGGGCGCGGGCGGGCTCGTCGCCACCGCGTGCCTGGCGGGGGGCAGCGAGGCGTTGCGGGTGCTGGCGGTCGTCACCGGACTCGCCTATCTCGTCGCGGCGACGCTGGCCTGGTCGGTTCACATTCACGCGCGTCCGGCCACCGCTCCGGCCGAGGACCGCAAGCGCGAGCCCGTACCCCGGACGGGCGCACTGCTGGCCGCCAACGTCGTCTACGTCTTCTGCCTCAACATCCCCGAAATCGCTCTCCCGCTGATCCTGGCGACACAGTTTCACGCGTCCCCCGTCTGGTCGGCGGCCGTCTTCGTGGCCAACACGGTGCTGGTGGTCGCTCTGCAGGTTCCGGTCACCGTGTTCCTGTCCCGTTTCCCCAGGAGAAGGGTTCTGGCGCTCGGCGGCGTGGTGCTGGCCGTGTCGTACCTCGGCTTCCTCGCGGCCGCTTCCACGGGGGCCGGCTGGGGTGCCCCGGCGGTCGCGGCGGTGTCCGTGGTCTGCACCGTCGGCGAGATCATCTACGCGGGCAGCGCCATCGCGCTCGTCACCGCACTCGCCCCGGACCGGGCCCTGGGACGCGCCCTCGCTCGCTTCCAGCTCTCCACGGGGTTCGGCCTCGCCGTCTCCCCCGCGGTCATCACCGCACTCGCCCCCCACGGCCCCGCCGCCCTGTGGGGAAGCCTCTCCGCCGCGACGCTCCTCGCCGCCGGTGCCGTGGTCACCGAGAAGGACCCGGAAAAGCCGCCGTCGACCAGGGTCTCCGCTGCGAGCGGGGGCTCCGTCGAGGCCGCGCGCGGGGGAACGCGCCCCTCGATCAAGGACTGCTCCGAGTGAGCCCGTGAACTGCTCCGAGTGGAGCCCATGAGTGGTGGACGTCCGTCCACGCACCGAGGCTGGCCCTCGTGGTGCCCGCCCGCAGCAGGCGGTGGCGGGCGGAACCCTGCCCCGCGTCGCGACGGCGGCGTGGCCGGGGACGTCAGAGAAACGGGATCACATGAGGGAACAGCGCAGCAGAACGGGCTGTCCGCCGACCGTCCGCGGGAGCGGCGACGGCGGGAGCACACGGAACGGCAGCGGCGGCGGCAGTCGGACGGGCGGTCGCTGGAACGGCGGCACCGGGCACGGCGACGGCGGTGACCGTCGCAAGGGAGATGGCGGTGGCCGTCGTAAAGGCGATGGCGATGGCTCCCTCGAGGGCGAAGAACACCGCAGCGGCTCCGGATCCGACCCGGGGCGGACGCCGTACCGCTTCGCGCGGCAACGCTCCCGGCAGGTACGCACCAGAGTGGCCGTCGCCGCGGCGGGCCTGGCCTTCGTCGGTCTCCTCATCCCGACACCCGGCCACGCCGCGACGGCCCCCGCAGGCGGGCCACGCCCCGGAACGCCCGCGCGATTCGTGCCCGGCCCGTGCCCGGAGACGCCCGAGCCGGTCCCGGGACGGTGCGGGTTCCTGGAGGTTCCCGAGAACCGCGCCCGTCCCGGCGGGCAGACGGTCCGGCTGGCCGTCGCGATCATCCCGGCCGTCTCGGCGAAGCCGTCCGCGGATCCGGTCGTGTTCATGGCCGGCGGTCCCGGAGGTGACGCGTTCGGGGACATGCCGTTCGTGATCGGCGCCGGTGTGAACCGGGACCGCGATCTGATCGTCATGACCCAGCGCGGGACGCTCTACGCGCAGCCGAACCTCGCCTGCCCGGAGATCGACCGCTTCTACGCGGAGTCCGTCGGACTGCGCTACGACGCGGCGTCGACCGGACGGCGCCTGGTGCGCGCGACCGAACAGTGCCGGGGCCGTCTCGCGGGCGAAGGCGTCGACCTGAGCGCCTACAACACCACCGAGAACGCCGCCGACTTCGCCGACCTGCGCAAGGCGCTCGGGATCCGCCGGTGGAACGTCTACGGATACTCCTACGGCACCGACCTCGGGCTCACCTACCTCCGCCGCCACCCCCAGGGCGTCCGTTCGGTGGCGATCGACTCGGTGGTACCTCCCCAGATCGTCAGTCTGCCGTGGACCTGGGACAGCGCGCAGGAAGGCATCAACACCGTCTTCGCCGCCTGCGCGGCCCAGCCGGCGTGCAGGAACCACTACCCGAACCTCTCGCGCACGCTGACCCAGCAGGTCCGGCGGCTCGAGGCACACCCCCTGACGGTGATGGCACAGCCTCCGGCGGGAGGCGCTCCGGTCAAGGTCGTCCTCGACGGAGGCGCACTCGTCAATCTGCTCGTCGCCAACGCCGTCCCGGCCGTCGACGTCCCCGCGGCGCTCGACGAACTCGCCCACGGCGATCCGGAGCGCTTCGCCCGGGCCCGCGCCGCCGGTGCCACACCCGTCATCGGCGAGTTCGCGCACGGCCTCACACAGTCCGTGGCCTGCAGCGAGTGGGTGCCGGGCTATTCGCAGGCCAACCTGCTCGCGGCCGGCCGCCGGGCCTTCCCCGGGTGGCCCGACTCGGTGCTCGCCCAGGCACCCCAGCTCCCCTTCCAGCACGAGGCGTGCCGCGTCTGGAACGTCCCGGACCGCACCGCGGTCCAGCGAGTGACGACCGTGAGCAACGTGCCGTCACTCGTGCTGTCGGGAACCTTCGACGCCAAGACGGGGGCCCGCTGGGGCGCGTACGCGGCCCGCACGCTGTCCCGCTCGACGACGGTGCCGATTCCCGGAATCGGCCACTGGGTGGTCCCCCAGTCACCGTGCGCGGCGAGCGTCCTGACCTCGTTCCTCACGCGTCCCACCGCACCCGACACCCGCTGTGTCGCGGGCCTGACGCCGAAACCGTTCACCATCGTCCCCGCTCGGGAGAAGTCATGATGTCCATCCGTCCGCCGCGCCGCCGCGGCACCGCGCGACGGCTCCCCGCCGCGCTGGCAGGGGCCACGGCCGGCCTCCTGGTCGCCGGTCTCGCCGCTTCCCCCGCCGAGGCCGAGCCCGGGGCCACGACGACTCCGGGCACGGTCGCCCGGACGGCCGGCCACTCCCGCTTCGTACCGGGCCCCTGTCCACGAACCGCGGACCCCGTCCCCGCTCTGGCCGGGGCGAACTGCGGCACGCTCACCGTGCCCGAGAACCGCTCCCGCCCCCGGGGGCGGAAGATCACCCTCTCCGTCGCCATCGTGCCGGCCGCCACCCGCAGACACGCGTCCGACCCGATCGTGTGGTTCGCCGGCGGGCCCGGCGACGACGCCGTCTCCGAGGCCCAACTGGCGGTCGACGGCGGCCTGAACCGCGACCGGGACGTCATCTTCATGTCCCAGCGAGGGACCTACTCCGCCGACCCGGTGCTCACCTGCCCGAACATCGACGAGTTCAACGCCCGCGTCGTCGGACTGGTCTACGACGCCCCCTCCACCGGACGTCTGCACGTCCAGGCGACGCGGGCCTGCCGCGACCAACTGGTGCGGCGCACCGCCGACCTCGGCGCCTACAACACCACCGAGAGCGCCGCCGACTACGCCGACCTGCGCGTCGCGCTGGGCATCAAGCGCTGGAACGTGTTCGGCATCTCGTACGGTACGGACCTGGCCCTGACGTACATGCGCACGCACCCGCAGGGCGTCCGGTCCGTCGGCATCGACGGCGTGCTGCCGCCCTCCCTGGCCGGGGGCGCGGTGACCTGGAAGGCGGCGCGCGAGGGCTTCGACGGCCTGTTCGCGGCCTGCGCGCGGCAGCCCGCGTGCAACCAGCGCTATCCCCATCTGTCGAGGACCTTCCAGGGCCTGGTGAGCAAGCTCGAAGCCCGTCCGGTCACCACCCACGTCACCGTCCCCGGACAGCCCGGACCGGTGAAGGTCGTCATCGACGGCGGCACGCTGGTGACCTGGCTGACCTCCGCCACCCACCTGGCGTCCGGAGTGCCGCGCTCCATCGACGAGTTGGCGCACGGCAACCCGCAGCGCATCGCCGAGCAGTGGGCCGGGGGCAAGCTCAGCCCGCAGGCCGTCGGCCGGGTCGCGCACGGGCTCTCCTACGGCGTCTTCTGCGGCGAGTGGACACCGTACGAGACCCAGGCCGAGGTGATCCGGGCGGGCCGGCGTGTGTTCCCCACGTTCCCCCGCTCCGTCCTCGCCAACGCGCCGCAGCTCGCCTTCCTCCACGACGACTGCCGCGCCTGGAACGTCCCCGCACAACCGCGTGCCGTCCGCAGCGTCGTACGCAGTGACATCCCCACCCTGGTCATGTCGGCCGGCTTCGACGCGCAGACCGCGCCGAGCAACGGCCCGTACGTGGCCCGTACCCTGCCCCGCGCCACCACCGTGACCGTCCCGTACGTCGCCCACGTGGCCTTCGCCGAATCGCCCTGCGCGCAGACGATCACCCAGTCGTTCTTCGACAGGCCGCTGTCGGCGGACACCTCCTGCCTCGCGGGTCTTCGGCCCCCGCGGTTCGAGATCGCGCCGTAGAGCGCGACCCAGCAGGTCCGGCCGGACCGGGGCGGGCGAGCAGCCGAGGACACGGCGCTCGCCCGCCCCTTTCGCGACATCCGAGCGCGCCGGGGCAGAAGCCCGCCGACGCGGGAACCGGCCGGCTCCGGGCCGCTCCCCTCCGGGTCCGCCGGACGTCAGGGGCGCGTGGCCGGAGCGGTACGAGTGGCCGGGGCCTGGGCGAAGTTGGCGGCTGCCACGATCTCGGGCCGGCGCACGTATCCGCCGACGCTCTCGACGCGGACCACGAGCGCCAGTGGCGACGTCGTGTCGTACGCCTTGGCCAGTGCGCGGATCTCACCGCGGGCGAAGAGCTGGGTCGCGCCCGAGGTGGCCAGGAGCGCGCAGCCCGCGATCATGATCAAGCGGCTCCCCGCCGCGAAGGGATTGCGCGCCAGCACGACGATGGCGTGGTCCACGAGGGTCGCCGTGTCCACGTCCGACTCGCCGTACTCCTCACCGCTCTCCACGCCGACGACGCGGTATTCGTCGGGGAACCGCCGGAAGACGTACGGCGGGTCGAGCCGGTCGGTCAGCAGTGTCCAGACGCCGTTGTGCACCGGCCCACCGATCACGACCAGGTTCTCCTCGGCGTCCGACGCCATGGCGAAGGCCCTGGCCCGTACCGTCGCCGCCTCGTGCAACCCCAGGTCCTGGGAGAGGAACTGACGCAGGTTCATGGCCGCGAGGGCGTCGGTCTCCGGGATCTTCGGGTACGCGGACGAGGACCCGCCCGACTCCCCTACGACCATCACGACCCGGCGGTCCCGGTCCAGCCGCCACACACGCGCCGCCGGAGTCCTCGTCCGGTAGTGGTGGAGCAGCGCACGGCCGAGCCAGCCCACGCCGAACGCCAACAGCGAGGCCACGAGGTTGACCGCCAGATCCTCCCGCACGACCGGCTCCCCCCACCCTCGTCCGCACGTCAACGAGCAGTCTGCACCACGGTGTTGGCCGACGAGAAGAAAACGGTGGGACGCGAGGAGGGCGGGGTGAAGGAGGTTGACCGCGCATCGGCGCGACCACCATACAAACCCCACCGACTCTTTACACCTTCTTCACGGTGCCATAAGGTCGCGCAAGCTTGATCAACTTCTGTCGCCGGGGGACGACGGGCGCACCTCTTTGGAGACCTCACCCGATGCTCACTCGTTCCACCTCAGGCGCCGGATCCACCACCAGGGTGATCCATCTCGTGTGGCCCCTCGCGGCGTTGTTCGTGTGCTTCTTCGTCCTCGGCGGCACCACGGATCTGGCCACAAGGCTCCTCACGACGATCGGCTACGCCTGTGCGTCGTTCATCTGGTGGCGCCTCTCCGTCGTTGTCAGCGGGAAGCTTCCGGCGGCGGTCGTCAAGCCCGAGGTCCGCGACCTTCTGGCGATAGCCGTCGTGGCCCCGGTCTTCTGGGCCGCGGGGCAGCTCATCGTCATGGCGATTCTCCTCGCGGTCGTCGCCGTCCCCGTGTACATCTGGTTCAAGATCCGCTCCGCCGGGAAGCGCACGGGCACCACCCCCGAGCCGGGCGACGTCTGGTGGGCGGCGGTTTCGTTCATGGAGGACGCCGGGACGGTCAAGGACCGTCCGGTCATCATCAAGTCCGTCCACCCTGATGCCGTCGCCGCGTTCTACCTCACCAGCCAGAACAAGGACAGCGGCACCGGCTTCACGCGCTTGGCCTGCGCATCCACGTGGGACCCGGCCGGAAGGCAGAGCTGGGCCCAGCACAGCGAGACCCGCGCCATCCCGCTCACGAACCTCCGCCGATTCGGAGCGGCCTTGCCGGCCGGAGAGTTCCAGCGCCTGTGCAAGAAGCATGCCGAAGCGGTCGGCACCGGGGTGAACCGGGCGTGAACCGCGGCGAGCCCGGACCTCGGCAGAGGATCCGGGCTCGCCGTCCGAGACAGCCGTCAGCCGCAGCGGTTGGTGTGGCTGAAGTCCACGACGACGCGCTCGGGACTGTGCAGCTTGAGCACCTTGTACGAGGGCTTGGTCTGGAACGCGGTTCCGAAGGAGACGACTCCTTCGAAGTCCCCGGTCAGGGCCAGGCCCTTCAGCTTGTACAACGGGATCTTCACCAGTCGGGGCCCCCGGTACACGGAGTTGCCCGCGTTGTTGTGCGCGACCGCGGGAGAGAGCCTGATGTTCAGGAAGTACTTCCCCGCGAGCGGGACCTTCTTGCCGGAAGCGTCGTAGCGGAGGGTGCTGACCCGGCTCACGGCGACGGACGGGGTGCCGCCCTGGACGTCGATGACGAGCCGGTCGTAGGTGCAGTGCCCGGCCCAGCGGGCGTTGACGACACGGGCGGGTGACGTAGGCGTGGCGGCTGCCGTCGGCTGGACGGCCGCGGAGGCGGGGATCGTGGCGCCGACGGCGGCGAGAATGGTGCCGGCGACTACGGCGGTGCGGGATGGACGGTGGTGCATGACGCCCCCAGATGCTCCTGGTGAAGGGGACACACTATTTCACTGGGAAAGACATGCCCGGGGTGCGAATGGTTGCACTGCCGGAGACTTGTTGTGTCACGTTCGCGCCAGTGGCCGGATCGAGCCTCGGCGGCGGCCGCGCGCACGGCCCCGGCGCGGCAGTCGCCCGCCACGTGCGCCCTGGGTCCCTCACCCGGAGTGAAGGATCCGGAAGCGGCCGGGTTCCGCCCGTACTCGCTCGACGACCTGGACCGGTGCCCATGACCACTGCCAGACGCCGACGCCCGGAACACGGGAGAACCTGATCCGCCCGCGGGTCCCCTCGATGTCGACGCCCGGCCAGGCCGCGGCGATCCGTGCCCGGTCCGCGCCCTGGGATCGCAGCACGTCGGCGAGGACGGTGACCGTGTCGTAGCCCTCGAAGGCGACGAAGGAGGGCGCCTGGCCCAGCCGCTCACGCAGGGCCGTCCCGACGCGCGCGCCGAGTGGGCTCAGGCGCTCGGGAAGGTAGCGCAGGAACGGGACGCCGGCGCCGTCGTCGCCCGCCGACGTGACCCATTCGGCGAACTCCGGCTGTCCGGCAGGAGCACCGATCATGATCCCGGGCAGGCGCTGGTCGCGGCGGACCGACGTGACGATCGACACCGCGGGTTCCGGATGACCGACCAGGAGAAGCAGTGCCGTCGCGCGGTGGCGGACGAGTTCGTCGCACACGGCCGCGGGAGTCAGTGCGCGCATGTCGAGTTCGACGACGGAACCGCCGTGTGCGGCGAGGCGGTTCCGCAGGATGCCGGCCCCGGACGCCCAGTAGACACTCGGCTCGGTCGCCACGGCGATACGGGTGTGGCCCGCGCCGAGGAGAAAGTCCGCGTAGACCGTCCAGCCGTGGGACTGCGCCGGGGCGAGGCGCGCGACCCAGGGCGTCGGCCGCTCGGTCAGGGTGTCGAGCACCGCCGACGAGCAGAGGAACGGCACACCGAGCGCGTCGGCCCTGGCGGCAGCGGCCCGAGCGACGACGCTGTGATACTCCCCCGCCAGGGCGGCCACCCCCAGCCCGGCCAGTTCGTCCACGGCCGCCGCGGCCCTCCGCGGATCGGCCGCGGTGTCGCGGACCAGCAGTTCGAGGGGTTTCCCCGCCATGCCGCCGGTGTCATTGACTTCGTCGACAGCCAGTTCGAGTCCGGTGAGCAGGTGTCGGCCCGCCTCGGCCCAGCCGGGCCGGGTCAGCGGTACGAGAGCACCGATCCGGACGGATGATCCGTCGGTCGGCGTTTCCGCGGACGGCGGCACGGGCGGCGATGGTGGCGTCTTCATGCGTCGGTGTCTCCCGTGAACCTGTGCGGTGCGTCATGGGCGTCAGGGCGGGCCGTCGAAGAGGGCCCGCCCCGCGGAGCGGGGCCGGACCGTCGAAGACGGCCGGCCACGGAGCGATGTGCTGCCGCTCCGTGACCGGAACCCGGATCGCTCCAGGAGGCTACTTGCCCCCTACCGAAAGGTGACGGTGATCGGGGTACGCACGCTGCGACGCGGAAGCGTGACGGTCAGCACCTTCGAGGTGTCGTCCCAGTGGTACGCCTGCGGGGACAGGTGCGCACCCGTCGCCGAGACCTCGGTGGGCGCGTGCGCCGCCATGAGGGCGATCGTCCACCGGCGGTTCTTGACCTGACCGGGGAAGGAGCCCCGCGCCGGACCGATCGACACCGTGTGGCGCTGCCCCTTCTCCTGGTACCGGATCGTCGTCGTGGCGCTCCTGCCCTTGCGACCGGTGACTCCGTCGTCCTCGTACAGGTGGAAAGACCCCGCCCGGCCGGCGGCGATGGTGAGCGTGACGTCGGTCAGCGGGTTCTTGTCGTTGCCGGTCACGTCGTGGGTGCGCGTGGGCAGGATGCCGCCCGCCTTGATGAAGACCGGCATCGAGTCCAGGCCGGTGGTGACGTCCTGGGTGCCTCCGCCGGTGTACGTCTCACCCGTGAAGTAGTCGGTCCACCGGCCGGGCGGGAACCATACCGAAGTGGTGGCGGAGGTGCCCGGCGTGGTCACGGGGGCGACGAGGATGTCGGAGCCGTAGAAGTACTCGCTGTCGGCGGCGGCGTACGCCTGGGGCTCGTCGGGGTACTCCAGGTAGGTGGGGCGGACGATGGGCACGCCGGTGCGGTTCGCCTCCTCGGCGAGCGTGTAGGTGTAAGGCACCAGGTTCTCGCGGAGATTGAGGAACTTGTCGGCCGACCGCCGCGCCGCGGTCCCGTACTGCCAGGGCAGCCGGTCGCTGTGATTGCTGTGCAGCCGGTCGATGGGCTGGAACGTGCCGAACTGGACCCAACGGGCGTACAGGTCGTCGGGCAGTTTGCGCGTGGTGCGGCTCTGCCCGCCCTCGGTGTACTTCTCCGAACCGGTGAGCCCTGTCGTGTCGTTGTGCCCGCCGATGTCGTGGGTGACGGCCGCCATGCCGGTCGCGGCGGACTCCCCGGGGGTGTAGCCGACCTCCAGCTTCAACACGCCCCAGGTGGAGGAGGTGTCACCGGTGAAGTGGACGGTGCTGCGCTTGTCGGCCCACGGCCCGGTCGGCAGCCCCTGCTGGCCGCTGTAACCGGCCGCCTGCAACGATCCGTAGGCCCGGGAGAGAACGAATCCGCGGCCGAGGTTCGCGGAACTGGCGGTGGCGTACTGCTGGTTGATCCACGCGTCGGGTGTGACGCCCCTCAGGGACGACCGCGACGCGTCGCAGCACCAGTCGAGCCACCAGAAGTCGTTCCCCTGCCGGTCCATCGTCCGGTGCAGGTCCATGTACGCCTTGAGCTGGTCCGGGTCGCCGAAGTCGAAGGTGTAGCAGTTGTTCTCGACGGCGGCTCCCGAGGCGCAACCGCCCTTGGTCAGCTTGCCCTTGGCCGTGGCCTGCGCCTGGGCGAACTGGGGATCGGAGGCGAGGATGCTGGGGTGCACGTTGAGCGTGTTGTGCAGTCCCTGCGAAGCCGACCAGTCGAAGAAGCCCGTGGGATCGGGGAACTTCGCGGGATCCATCTCCCAACCGCTCCAGGTGTTCACGGCTTTGAAGTCCGTGTCGGTCACCAGGACGTCCAGCGGTGTGCCTTCGGAGCGGAACGCCGGGAGGATGGTGTTCTCGTAGTCGGCCGCGGTGCGGTCGATGTACTCCGAGTACCAGACGCCGTAGGCCCATTGCGGCAGCAGCGCGGGCGGACCGGTCAGTGTGGCCAGGTCGGTGAGTCCCCGCTTGTAGTCGTGTCCGTAGCCGAAGACGTAGCCGTCCTGGTAGGGCGTGCCGCCGTGGCCGGGGCGGGGGGCCGTCTTGTGAGCCGTGGCGTCGTACACCGCGGACGTCGTGTCGTCGAGGAGGTACCAGCCGTCCTGGTTGAGCAGGCCGGGCGTGGTGGGCACGGAGCTCTCGTTGCCGGTCACGCCGTCGAGGCCCCGGCGGTATCCGCCGAGCGCGAGGTGCGGCGGGGGCGCGGCCGTACCGGGGTCGGCCACCGAGACGGTGTCCGCGTTGATGTGACAGCTTGCCGCGCCGGGGCAGCCGAGGGTGATGTCGTTGGTTCCCGCGGTGAGGGTGACGGGAAGCGCGGCGGTCTGCCAGTCGTCCCAGCCCTTCGTCGTGGGGAACGACATGGTGCCACCGGATCCGGCGGCGGACACGGAGGCGGTGCGCGGCTGGTGGAGGCCGTCGCCGCCGACGCCGTTGGCGTACCGCACCCGGAGGGTGTAGACGCCGTCGGCGGGCACGCCGACCACGTGGGTCGTCAGACTCGATCCTTGGTGGAGGTCGCCGACGAAACCGCCGCCGGCGTATCCCTCGTGATCGGTGGCGACGACCGCCGTACCGCCGATGCGTCCGGCTTCCGCCTCGCAGCTCGTGCCGTACGCGCAGTCCGTGATCGCGGTGCTGGAGACGGGCGGGAAGCCGTCGCCGGGCCGGACGAGCGCGACGCTGTCGACATTGACACCGCCGGAGTCCGAGGCGGTCCGGGTCAGGGCGAGGGTGTGATGGCCCGCGCCGAGCCGGACGCTTGCCGAAGTGGTGTTCCAGGTGTCCCAGTCCGCCGTGACCGGCAGGGAGATCGTCTGCTGTGCGCCGCCGTCCACGGTGAGCGTCAAGGTGCGGGTGCGGGTCTGGCCGTCACCGCCGAGGGAGTTGGCGTAGCGCAGGTCGAACCGATACGTCCCGCCGTCCTTGACATCGATGTCAGCGGATGCCGAACTGCCGGTGCCCTCGAATCCCGCGGCGAACCCGCTCCCGGTGTGGCCGCCGTGGTCGGAGGCGACGGAGAGCCCGTCGAGACGAAGACCCTCGGCCTCGCACAGGGTCCCGAGCGCGCAGGTCAGACGCCGCCAGGGAGCGGAGGTCACGGGAGTGCCGCCCGCCACCGACCGCAGGGAGAAGTTCTGGGCGTCGAAGGGGCCCGAGCCGACCTTGTAGCGCAGGCTCATCGCGCTCGTCTCGATGGTGAGCCAGCCGTCGGACGTCGTCGCGCTGTACGCGGCCGGCTCGAACCCTTCGCGGCCGATCGCGTTGAACGTCGGTTCGTCGGTGAACTTCCGGTCACCCGCGTATTCGGTACGGATCAAGGTGGGCGAGAGGATCTCGAAGCGGGCGTTCCCCGAGGAGACGGCCGGGACGCGCAGGGCGTGCGCAGCGCCGTCGGCCGGTAAGTCGGCGCCGGTCAGTGTCATGGCGGCGGACACGGCGAGCGCGGCGGCGACGCCCACCCGCCGTCGTACCGGTCTCAGCCGTCGCCTTCTCGACGCCCTCGACGTCTTTGCGGTCTCTGATGTCCTTGACGCGGTCGTCATACGCGCATCCGTTCTGCTCTCAGCAGGGAGGCTCGCCCCCTGTGCCGGTCGAGATCCGGAGGTGCTGTGCCGCGCGCGAGCAGTGGTCGGGCTGCGGCATCCTCCGGCGGTGCGGCGGTGCGGCGGTGCGGCGGTGCGGCGGTGCGGCGGTGCGGCGGTGCGGCGGTGCGGCGGTGCGGCGGTGCGGGTCTTCGACCCGCGCCCGAGGAGATCAACCCGGGAATCAGAGCACGTCTGCTCGCACGGTGTCCATAGAGCCTCCAGCGGACTCGTCGGCCGAAACGCGCTGCTCGCAGCGTTGGCATAAGCGCTTGCGTCAGGGTTTTCGCGCGTTCGTCGCGTCGGGGTAGCGCCGGGCGCTCGCCCAGGCGAGCTGCTCGGCCGCGCTGTTCAGCAGGGTGTCGAGGACGACGGGGTAGGCACTGTGGGTCATCCGTCCGGCCAGGAGCCGTGCCGTGGCCGCGATGTGCGGGTGGGTGCCCGCGGGCAGCTCGGCGTACGTGGACCGCCACATCTCCTCGTCCGCCGCGCGGGCCTCGTCCGTCAGCGCCAGTGACCCGGCGTCCAGGGCGGCGAAGGCGAGGGTGAGGTCGATGAACGCGTGGTAGACGACGACCGCGTCCACGTCCGGGAAGCCCGCGCCGCGCAGGATGCCCAGGATCGTCTCGTCCACCGCGATCTCCCGCGGCCGGCCGGTGACCCGGCTGGCGGTCAGCACGGCGGCCTGAGGATGCGCGAGATAGGAGGCGTGAATGGCCTGGCCGAGCGCCCGCAGGTCGGCCCGCCACTCTCCGGTGGCCGTCCAGACGTCCAGCGCCCGCCCCATCAGCTCCTCGCCGATGGCCCTGGTCAGGTCGTCGAGACCGGCGAAGTAGCGGTAGAGGGTGCTGGGGTCGGCGCCGAGCGCGGTACCGAGCCTGCGCGCCGTCAGTCCGGTGCTGCCGTGCTCGCGCAGCATCCGCAACGCCGTCCGCACGATCAGCTTCTCGGACAGCACCGTGCCCTGCCGGGTGGGCCGGCGTCTGCGCCGTTCCGTCTCCGGCACCACCTGTTTCGCCATGCCGACCCTCCCTGCTCACCGCGCGGCGACAGCCCTTATGCCAACATGATTGACCTTAACCGAGGCCATCCCGTTGCATCTGTCCAGCCCGGAGACATTCGTCCCCGGCGACGAAAGGTGTGTGACATGCGAGTACTTCTCGTGGGCGCGGGCGGCGTGGGCACAGCCGTCACTCGGATCGCGGCCCGTCGCGGCTTCGTGACCCACATGGTGGTCGCGGACTACGACCTCGCCCGCGCCGAGGCGGCCGTGGCGGCGATCGGGGAGCACGGGGACCGGTTCAGCGCGAGGCGCCTGGACGCCTCCGACGAGGACGCGGTACGCCGGGCGCTCACCGAGGAGAGGTGCGACGCGCTTCTCAACGCGACCGATCCCCGGTTCGTGATGCCGCTGTTCAACGCGGCCCGCGCCGCGGGTACCCACTACCTCGACATGGCGATGTCCCTGTCCGCGCCGCACGCCACCCACCCCTACGAGCGGTGCGGGGTCAAGCTCGGCGACGCGCAGTTCGAACAGGCCGATTCCTGGGAGCGTTCCGGACGACTGGCCCTCGTCGGCATGGGAGTGGAGCCCGGTCTGTCGGACGTCTTCGCCCGGTACGCGGCCGACGAACTCTTCGACGAGATCGAGGAGATCGGTGTCCGCGACGGCGCCGACCTGACGGTCGAGGGCTACGACTTCGCCCCGTCCTTCAGCATCTGGACGACCATCGAGGAGTGCCTCAATCCCCCGGTGGTCTACGAGAAGGACCGCGGCTGGTTCACCACCGCCCCCTTCAGCGAACCCGAGGTCTTCGACTTCCCCGAGGGCATCGGTCCCGTGGAGTGCGTCAACGTGGAGCACGAGGAGGTCCTGCTCATCCCCCGCTGGGTCGACGCCCGCCGGGTGACGTTCAAGTACGGCCTCGGCGACGACTTCATCGCCAAGCTGAAGACCCTCCACGAGCTGGGCCTCGACTCCACCAGGAAGGTCACCGTCCCTTCGGAGAACGGGCCGGTGGAGGTCTCCCCGCGCGATGTGGTCGCCGCCTGTCTGCCCGACCCGGCCACACTGGGCGACCGCATGACCGGCAAGACCTGTGCGGGCACCTGGGTCAAGGGGACCAAGGACGGCTCGGCTCGCGAGGTGTACCTCTACCACGTGGTCGACAACCAGTGGTCGATGCGTGAGTACGGGTCCCAGGCGGTGGTGTGGCAGACGGCGGTCAATCCTGTCATCGCCCTCGAACTCATCGCGGGCGGAGCCTGGTCGGCGAGCGGTGTCCTCGGCCCGGAGGCCCTGCCGCCCCGCCCCTTCCTCGACCTGCTCAACGAGTACGGCTCGCCGTGGGGCCTGCGCGAGGAGCTCTGAGGCACCGGGCGTGGCCCATGGCACACGGCGAGGGCCTCGTCACCGGCGGAAGGTGCGGTATGAAGTCTGCTGTGCATGATCAGACGCGACCCGCGACCGTCCGGGTGTTCATCGCCCTCGCCCCGCCCGACCCCGCGAAGGAAGAACTGGCCCGGGAACTGCGCCCCGCCTACGGCACACACCCTCACCTGCGGTGGAACCGCATCGAGGACTGGCACATCACCCTGGCGTTCCTGGGGGAGCTGCCGGTCGGGACGGTTCCTCTCCTGCGCCCGCCGCTCGCCCACCTCGCGGCGGGCCGCCGGTCGCCCCGGCTGGCCCTGCGCGGCGGCGGCCACTTCGACGACCGTGTGCTGTGGAGCGGAGTCGACGGAGACCTCGACGAACTGCACGCCCTCGCCACGGATGTGCGTACCACCGTCAAGGACTGCGGAGTCGTCCTCGAGGAACGGCCCTTCCGTCCGCATCTGACGCTGGCCCGCGCCCGCAGGGGAGACCGGTCCTCGGCGGGCGAGATCGCCCAGGGGCTCGCCGGGTTCACCGGTCGCCGGTGGCCCGCCGAACGGCTGCACCTGGTCGGCAGCAACGTCGGCCGCAGCAGCGGACCGATCCATTACCGCGACATCGAGGCGTGGCCCCTCGGTGACGGGCGCTCCCCCGGTTCCTGAGCCGTCGGCCCGGCCGCTTCACACGGGCCGCGTCACTCGTCGGAGTCCGGCTTGTCGCGCGCCGCCGCGTAGGCCTGGGCCGGAGTCATGGGGACGCCGTCGAGGCTGACCGTCTTGTAGGGGCTGACGTCGGCGCATTTCTTGGCCTCGGCGGTGGAGGCGTGGGCGTCGGCGACCGCGGTCCTGCTGTCGGCCGGGGCGGACGACGATCCGCCGGGGTAGGTGCTGCCGCTGGGCCAGTCGCTGCCGACCACCAGGACCAGACCGGGGCTCGTGCCCTGCTTCAGATGTGAGGCGGACAGTCCGAGGGCCTTGGCGGCGGTCTGGGCCGCGCCCTTCTGACCGGTGCCGTAGGTGAGGGTCGTGGTGGTCGCCGAGACCGGGGCGTTGGTCGTGGTCGTCGCCGGGCTGAAGCCCTTCCCGGTGAGCGCGGCCGCGACGACGGAGGCGCGGCCGGTGATCCCCGTGCCGTTCTCCACGGTCACGGCGACCTGTGAGGCGGGCACGGCCGAGGCGCCGGGCTTCTTCGTCGCGGAGGCCGCCGCGGACTTCTTGCCCGACGCGGTGGTCAGCGACTTGTCGTCCGCGATCGTCGCAAACAGGCTCTTCGCGCCGGACCCCACCACGACACGGTTCTTGTCGGCCGGGTCGGGAGCCGTCTGCATCGTCGTGAACGTCATCCGCTTCGTCGGAACCTTGTCCAGGTCCGAGGCGAGCCCGATCAGCTTCTTCACGGAGCCCAGGCCCTCGTCCACGGTCAGCGCCTTGGTGGCGGCGTCCGCGAGGTGGTACACGGCGCCGGGATCGGTGAGTGTGCCCGCGCTCTTGAACTTGCGGATCATCGCGCTGAGGAAGATGTGCTGGGAGACGGTGCGGCCCAGGTCGCTGCCGTCGCCGAAGCCGTGCCGGGAACGGACGAACTGCAGCGCCGCCTCACCCTTGAGCGTGTGGCTGCCCCTGGACAGTTTCAGGTGCGAGTAGGTGTCGTACACGTCGTCGCTGACACACACGGAGACGCCGCCGACGGCGTCGGACATCTTGACCACGCCGGAGAAGTCGAGTTTGACGAAGTGGCTGATCGGGATGCCGGTGAGCTGGTGAACCGTCGCCACCTGGCAGGCCGGGCCGTACTGCAGCGCGCTGTTGATCCGGCCGTAGTAGCCGGCCGTCGACTTTCCGGTCTCGCTGTCCTTGCAGGCGGGGACACGGGTCATGGTGTCGCGCGGGATGCTCATCACGGTCGCGTTGGAGCGGTCGGCGGACACGTGCACCACCATCTGCACATCGGCGTTGCTGCCGGTCTGCACCCCGGTCTTGGCGCAGCCGCCGCCGAGCTTGCAGTCCGCCTTGCTGGTACGGCCGTCCGAGCCCATCACCAGGATGTCGATCGGGGTGCGGCCGAAGGCGTCCGCCTTCTCCGTGCCGCCCTTGCCGTCCAGGGGGACGGTGTCGATGTTGCCGTTCAGGTGCTCGTAGAACCACCAGCCGACGCCCGCCGTGCCCAGCACCAGGAGTGCGACACATATCCCGGCGGTCCTCAGCACCCGCCTGCCCCGCCCCGCCCGGCGCGTCCGTCTGCCGCCGTGTGAACGGGAGGCCGTTCCGGATGCGAACCGGTCGCCCGGAAGGCCGGTTCCGTCGGGCTGCGACGTGCCCTGTCCGAGAACCCGCGACGTCCGGTCGCGTGTGGCCTGGCCGCCCGAGCCGTCCCAGGGGTCGCTCATCTCCCACTCCCATGAACACTCGGGCCCGTCGGCTCCGGCCATCAGGGGTTACGGCCGAGCGTGAACTGCGGTCTACGGGCGGATGAAGCGCGCGTCTGTCCGGGTTGCGTAGTTGCGCAATCTAACAAATCGACGGCCGGATCAGCCGCGATCCTCTCACGATGCGCAGGTGAGGCATCTCATGGCACCTGTGGGGCAGTTGATGGAACCGTCCCCTCAAGGGAGACGTCCGCCCGAGCCGTTCCGTTCCGCGGATGCCCCGGTTCCGGACCCGGCTCCCCCGCACCGTCGTACGCCACCGACGCACCCGTGCGCCGATCCGGCTGCCTTCCCGGCTCCCGGGAGCCGTCAGAGTCCGTGCGGGCCGGCCGGCAACAGCGGCCATGCGGCCGCGCCGATGACGGTCGCGGGAGGGACGGCGAGCGTGCGGGCGGGCGGCTCACACCATCCCGTGTTTGCCTCGCACGACTCAGGAAACCCGGCGGGAGAAGGGACGCCCGCAGACGACGTCCCGCCACCGGAGGACACCATGATCATCCTCGGAGTCATCCTGCTCGTCATCGGCCTCGTCGCCGGTATCGGAATCCTGTGGACCATCGGGATCGTCCTGGTCGCTGTCGGTGTCCTGCTGTGGATCCTGGGAGCGGTCGGCCGCGAGGTCGGCGGGCGGCGCCATTACTACTAGGCCGCGTGACCGCGGGTCGCGTGACCGGCGGTTCGGCACGCCATCGGGCGTGAGCAGTCGCGGTACGGAAGCGGCGGCCCGCTGTCGGACCGAGGATCTCGCGCTGCTGCGCGGGCCCCGCCTCCATCGTGTTGATCGTAGGCTCGACACGTCAACCACGACAGGAGAGTTCATGCCCACCAAGATGCTGCAGATCCCCACCGCGGACGGACAGGCCGACGCGTTAGCCGCCTTCCCCGACGACGGCGGGCGGCACCCGGGGGTGCTGATGTACGCGGACGCCTTCGGGATTCGGCCCGTGCTGCGGGAGATGGCCCGCGAACTGGCCGGGCACGGGTACTACGTACTCGTCCCCAACTTCTTCTACAGGCACGGCCCCACACCGGTGATCGAACTTCCCGAGCACATCGGAGAAGAGTTCCGGCCCACGCTCTTCCCCCGGCTGATGCCCATGATCGAGGCGCACACCGCGGAACGTGTCCTGAGCGACGCCGACGCCTATCTCAAGTTCCTCACCGCTCAGCCCGAGGTCAGCGACGGACCGGTCGCGGTGACCGGCTACTGCATCGGCGGCCTCCTGGCGACGCGCACCGCCGCGGCCCACCCCGGCCAGGTAGCCGCCCTCGCCGCGTTCCACGGCCCGGTGGGAGCCGACGGCCCCGGCAGCCTCTCCGAACTCACCGCCGAGGTCCACTTCGGCCACGCCGAGAGCGACTTGACGCCCGAGGCCCTCGACGAGCTCAACCAGGCCCTGGACACGGCGGGTGTCGGCTACACCTCCGAGATCTACCCCGGCACCGTCCACGGCTTCACCATGTCCGACACCGACGCGTTCAGCCCCGCCGCACTGCGGCTTCACTGGGACCGCCTGCTGCCCCTTCTAGGCCGCACCCTGACCAAGAGCTGAGGCTCCGGCCCGGAAGTCAGGCCCGAAGTACACCTCGCCGGAGTCCTGGCGACGTTTCGGAGCCGGTGGAGGGCGAGCGACGCCCGCCCTCCACCGAGGGGTCCTCGAGGCAGAGACGGCCGCGATCGTTCATGGAACCGGGCTGCGGACGTCCCCCGCACCCGGTGATCCGCAGGGCCGGGTGCAGGGGAACCCGACCGTGGCCGGACATTCCCGACGTGGTCGGCGACCGCCTCGACAGTCCAGCCGAACGCGTCGTCAGCCCAGCCGGACGCGTCGTCAGCCCAGCCGGACGCGTCATCACGCGACGGCCCACCACCCCGTCCTCCGGTACGAGCCCGAGCCGCGTCCTGACATGATCCGGTGGTATGACCGCGATACCTTCCGACGATCTTGCCGCCGCTTTCGCACGTCTGGGTGGTGAGGACGACAGACAGGTCTGGAGCGAGCTGTGGGACGACTTGTGCCATCAGGGATGCGTCGGCAGCGGCAGCTTCGCCGCCCTCCCCCGCCTGGCCGAGATCGCGGACGGCCGCGCCCCCGGTGAACCGGACGAAGCCGTCGAGCTGGCGGGGCTCATCGCGTCGGCGGCCGACGACGAGCACAGCGCGCGCTACGCCGAAGAGCTCGCCGTCCTCCTCCCGGTGGCCCGCCGCCTGCTGGACGAGGCGGGCGAGGACTCCGTGGCGTTCGTGGACCTCCTCCAGTGCGTCCTGGCCTTCGAGGGGGAACGGGTCTGGAGCACGGGGCTGTTGGAAGGCCTGTACCAGCACGAGTACGAGATCGAGTGCCCGAAGTGCACGTCGGAACTGTTCATCGCCTTCGGCGACCGCGGCACCTTCGCCTCGGCCGGCGACTACGTGACGTCCGACCCGGCCAAGGCGGCCCTGCTGCCCGCCGATCCGGCCGCCCTCGCTCCCTTCCCCACGCGCCTGCACCGCACCGCGGCACAGGCCGGACACGAGGACATCGCACGCGGCGTCACGTACCTCTTCGGCCGGGCCACCTGCCCGGACTGCGGTGACGTCTTCCCCGTCGAGGACCAGGTCGAGGCGAGCCGGATATGAGGGAGACGCCCGCGCGGATCGAAGCCGTGGGCTGGACAGCCCTCCGTCACGCCTACGGGACGGCCGAGGACGTGCCCGCCATGCTGCGGGACCTCCGGCGGCCGGAGGCGGCCGCCGAAGCCGCCGACGATCTGCTGACGCACGTCCATCATCAGGGCGGTGGAGTCTATTCGTCGGCACCCGCCGTGCTGCCCCACGTCGTCGCGGCCGCCGCGGACGCGGCCGTCGCCACGGGCGTCCGCGGCGATCTCCTCCACCTCGTACGGTCCCTGGCCCACTCGGGAAACACCGCACAGGCCCGCTTCGTCACCTCCGGCTGGCCCGAGGCGTGGGACCTGGCGGTCACGGACCTGCTGCCGCTGCTCGACGACCCGGTGGCGGAGCACCGTACGGCCGTCGCGCGCTGTCTGGCCGAGGCCCATCGGCGGGCCGACGAGGTGATCGCCGCGCTGCGGGCACGCTGGGACGTCGAGTACGCGCCACGGACTCGGCTCCAGCTCATCGACTCGGTCGGCTCGCTGGCCGCCCACGCCGGTGAACAGCGCGGCGCCTGCGTCGACTGGCTGCGGGCGCAGCTGAACGGCACCGAACCCTCCGTACGGCTGACGGCCGTGCAGGCCCTGCGCCGCGCGCTCCCGGGGCAGGCCGACAGCGACTGCGGACGGACCGTGTCCGACGTGCTGTCCGGCAGCGAACCGGCCACGTGGCGGCCGGAAGGCGCGACCACGGGGACCGTGATCTGGGCGGCCGGTCTGCTGGAGGACGACCGGACCGCCCTGACCGGCGCGACCCGCGAACTGCTCGCCCACCGGGACCCCGTGGTGCGCGCGGGAGCGCTGCGGGTGGCGGCCCAGTCGCTCAGCAGCCGGCGCTCCGCCGTCGCCGACCTGCTGCCGGCCGTGGCCCGACGCCTCGGCGATCCCGAACCCGACAACCGGCTCTTCGCCGCCCGGGTCCTCGGCATGTGCGGGCGCGCCGCCCGCCCCTGGGCGGACGCGCTGGCGGCCATGAGCACGGACGCCGGCGAACCGCATCCGCCCACCCGGTCCCACGCGCTCTGGGCGCTCTCGCGACTCGGTGACGCGCGGTGCGTCCCGCCCCTGGTGCGGCGCCTGGCCGAAGAGCGGCACGGGTTCGCGTCCCACTCGTCCCACGCCGACGGCTGGTGGACGTACGAGCTGAGCCTGAACGAGGTCGCCGCGGATCTCGGCGCCCACGCGGACGTGCTGCTGCCCCCGCTGCGGGCCCGTCTCCCCGCCGCCTCCAGCCTCGACGAACGCCGTTCGCTCTGCCGGCTGCTGACCTCGTGGGGTGCCTCGGCCGCCCCCGCGATCCCGGAACTTCTCGCGCTCCTGGACACCGACGCCGCGGTCTGGGCGCTGGACGCCCTCGCCGCGATCGGGCCGGAGGCGTCGAAGGCCGTACCTCCCGAGCGACTGCGCGCCCTTCTCGACGCCCCGCCGGCGGACCAGCCCTTCGCACCACGCAGCCTGGCCCTCGCCTACGGGCGGCTGACCGGCGACCGCGAGCCCGCGCTGCGGCTGCTCCTTCCCCAGCTCGGCGAGCCGTACGGCCAGGAAAGCGCCGCCACCCTGCTGGCGGAACTGGGCCCGGCGGCAGTCCCGTACGTCGGGCGGTTGCGTGAGCTCCTGACCCGGCACGCGCAGGGCTGGCTGCCGCTGCGCGCCGGTGAGGCACTGTGGCGGATCACCGGCCGGACCGACGAGGTGGTCCCCGCCCTCGTCCGGGCCATCACCCCGTTCGCCGAACGGGGCGGCGCCTATCCGGCGGTCATCGAAACAGTGCGGCTGCTGGCGGAGATGGGCGCGGACGCGGCTCCCGCGCGGCCGGCCCTCAGGGCCTTCCTCGACGCCGACGAACGGCCCGTGAGACACGGCACCTGGCGCTCCGTCCCGGAGGACGACGCGCTGTGCGAGGCCGCACGCACGGCACTGCTCGCCACCTCGGCACCGGGTGGTGCCGTCTGACAGCGCCGGGGCAGCCGGCCCCTTGTCGCCCGGCACCGGAACGGACCAGCCACCGACCGACCCCGGACCGGCCCCGGACAGAAAGAAACCCTGTCCCGCACACAGCGGGACAGGGTTTCGACAGAGCGCCGGGCAGGCCTTGCACCTGCATTTCCCCGCAGGAAGCGGGGCGTCTTTCCTTGGACCACCGACGCATCACCAACCGGAGTGACTTCCTCCGACCGGCTCTGGCGAAATAGTAGCGCACACATGTACGGGCGATGTCCTGCGCCCTCACGAGCACGGAGACCGGCCGCACCTCCTGCCGTCAGCCACCGGGGAGCTCCGGGCGTCTCACCGATCAGCGTTCGCGGATCGCCGGAAGCACCTTGTCGGCGATGGCGAGGAGAGCGCTGTCGTCGGGGAGGGCTCCGGATTCGCTCCACACGGTGATGTCGCAGTAGCCGCCCCGGTCCTTGCGGTCGAGGGCCACGGTCAGGTTCCTGGCCAGGGGGCCCTGCTCGACCGGACCGCCGGTAGTGCCGCTCCCGCCACTGATCCGAATCTGCATGGTGTGATCCGAGGAGAAGACCGCGGGCCGACCGAGAACCGTGAGGGTCTTGATGTTCTGCTCGGTCCCGTACTTCATCAGCTTCACGTACTGGTCGGTCGTCAGATGGTTGTACGTGGCCGAGACATTCACGGTGTACGTGTCGAACTCGACCTCGGCCTCCGGCGCGGCCACCTTGCCGTCGGTCAGGGGAGCGGTGTTGTTGCTGCCGGAGACACTGGTCGCGGTCTCCGTGGGCGTTCCGAGCAGCTTGGCCAGGTCCGGCCGGTTGAGCGCCTTGCACAGCTCTTCACCGGTGACGGGCCGGGGCGTCTTCTTGTAGACCTTCGGCAGTTCCTCGTGTTCCGCGCCCGGACACGAGACGGGCTGCGGGGCGCTGACGTCGGACGGCATCACGCGGGGGCCCAGCCACAGCGCGGCCCCGAGCGCCCCGAACAAGGCTATGGCCGCGACGGCCTGGCCCCACGCGTTGTGGTCCTTCCGCGGAGCGGCCGGGCCAGGGCGCGGCCCGGCTGCGGCCTGGGCGGGGGCGTCGACGGTGACCGCCGCCCCGGCCGTGGAGGCCGCCGGACCCGGGCTGCGGCGGGCGCGCAGGGCCCGGACCACCTCGTGGACGCGTACGGCGGTGAACACGAGGAACGCCGCACCGATACCGGCCGGGACCAGCTCCTGATCGCGGACGGCGAGATACATGATGCGTACGCCGAAAACCGACCCGACCACGATGAGCAGAGGCTCACGGACCCAGAAAGGCAGGAGACGCAGGAGGAAACCGAGCATCCGACGATCCCACCACACCAAGATCACAGCCGCCGTGGTGGAAGCCACAGTTCCGGGCACGTGCGGTGAATTGCTGCGGCGACACCGGCCGAATGGCCTGGATGGCCTGGATGGCCTGGATGGCCTGGATGGCCTGGATGGCCTGGATGGCCTGGATGGCCTGGATGGCCTGGATGGCCTGGATGGCCTCAACTGGCTTACCACACACCGGAGTCGGCGCACCCGTCGGGCGAACGCCGCGCGAAGGTTGACCGGCATGCGTCAAACGGTAGGGTGCGGAGCCTTCCCGCGGTCTTCACGGAGGTGCGCACCCATGTCCCTGTACCGGGCGATGCTGACGTTCGGCACCCTCGCCCTGTTCGTCGGTGTCGGCCTGCTCTACGACCACGACTATCTGCTGGGCGCCCTGTTGCTGGCGGCCGGCGTGGTGTCGGGTGTGATCCCGATCGCCACGGGCGTCGCGCGCGCCCTGGCCGCGTGGCGGTATCAGGGCGACGACATGGGGGCCCTCGCCGACCCGGTGCTGCGCAAGCGGCTGCGGATCCTCGGCGGTGTACTGAGCGCGCTGGGCTTGGTGGTGTTCGTCGCCGGGGTGGTGATCGAGTCGCTGGTCTGGGCCACGAACCACGACGACCCGCCGATCCCCATGCCGGTGCTGATGCTCGCCGGGCTGATCCCGGCCGGTCTGCTGTGCCTGCTGGGCTACGGGCTGGTGAACGCGGGCCGGCTGACCTTCGCCGGCGACGCCGAGGGCGTGGATTCCGGCTATCGGCTGGGCTGGATCCTGGTGGGGTTCTGTGTCATCGTCGGCGGCTCGGTGACCGACCCCCGGTTGTCCTGGCAGATCGCCGGAGGTATCGCGATCCCGACCGGCGTCCTGGCACTGGCGTCCTGCCTGGCGTTGCGAGCGCTGCGCGGGCCGATGGCCGAGATCCAGTCGAAGTTCTGGGCCGCCCGCAGAGCCGCGGCGCGGGAGCAGGCGATCCGCGCCGGGCGGATCGACGCCGCCGGACAGAGCCTGCCACAGCCTCCGCAGCAGTGACGAGGGCCGCGCCTCGCGCGGCTTTCACCGGTCCACGGCGGTCGGCCATCGGCGTTCACTCCGTCTGCGTACATCGCGCGGGCGTCAGGCCGGACCGGCCGTCGACCAGCAACCGAACGCCCGACTTCACGGCCTTGTCCTGGAGTTGCGCGTCCGACCGCCTCCGCTCGTGTCCGGCCGCCACCTCCAGCGGTCCGAGGCCGATGCCGGCGCTGCCGGGATCGCACGATGGCATCCGCGGCACGCATCCGTGACTTTCGTCGGTCAACTCGGCGAAGCCGGAACCGAGTTCCTGACAAAGGGGCATCGCCTCGCGGCTTGTTCGCCGGGCTCGCGGAGGTTTCCGAGCGGTCCGCGGAGGCGATTGCCCATCTCTCGCGCGGTACGACAAATCCATCTCGAGGGAACGGCGGGCACGCGGCGGTCATACGCCGTATCGCCCCCCACCCGGCATATGCCGTTTTAACCGTGCCCTCAGGGCCCAATCGACCGGGACGGCCGACGCGGCTCGCTCCTGGGAAAACTCCTGGTCGCAGGCCCGGCGAGACAGCGCCCGCCTTCGCAGCGCCCGCGACGGCTCGGCGCACCGGACCGGTCCGGTGATCCGGTGTACGCCTCGGCGCTGTCGGCGATGGGCGGCCCCGACATCACGCCCGGGGTGAATATCTTCGGAAAAGCCTTCTTTCGCGCCGTTGTGGCCGAAGTATCGCCTTCCCAATACTTCGAGTGGCCGCAGCCCCGCCAAGCTCCGGCCACCAGCCGAAAACGCGCGGCCCGCTCCCGCTCCCCGGGCCGGCGCACCTCCCCGCTCCCCGCTCCCCGCTCTCCAGGCCGGCCGGATCTCCGCTCCCCTTCGCCGACCCGCCTGTACACGTCCCTGCCCTGAGGAGAAGTCCGATGGACAACCGGTACGAGGCCTACGCCTACGCAGACCCGATCTTCTACGACTCACCCCGACGCTGGGGCGCTCAGGAGGAGTTCGCGGCCGTCAGCCGGCCGCTGCCCGCCGGCTGGGAGCGCGGGGACCTGGAGATCTGGGCGGTGGTACGCCCCCAGGACGTGCAACTGCCCCCGCAGGGCTGGAAGATCCACGTGTCCTCGTGCGCGGAGGACGCCGAGGCGGTGCTGGAACAGGTCTACGACTACTGTCTGCGCGAGCACATCACGTTCAAGTTCCTGCGTGGGCTGCCCATCCTGCAGCTGCAGAACTCCAAGTACTCCCCGCGTGGTTCGAGCGGAAAGTTCTGCACGCTCTACCCGGTGGACGACGCCGAGCTGCGGCGGTGCCTGGAGGGCCTCGGACCGCTGCTGGCCGGACGCCGCGGCCCGTACATCCTCAGCGATCTGCGCTGGGGGGAGGGACCGCTGTATCTGCGCTACGGGGGATTCGCCGAGCGCCACTGTCACAACGACGCCGGTCAGCGGGTGCTGGCACTCGAGGACCCGGACGGCCGACTGGTCCCCGACGTCCGCGGCGCCGGTTTCTCGGTCCCCGGCTGGGCGCCCGTACCCGCGTTCGTCGAAGGCGCCATCGCCGAGCGCAACGCCTCGCAGGCGCCCTCGCTCCCCTACACCGTCGAACGCGTCCTGCACTTCTCCAACGCGGGCGGTGTCTACCTGGGCCGCAAGGACGCGGACAGTCCGCAGGTGGTGCTCAAGGAGGCTCGCCCCCACGCGGGTCTTGACCAGCGCGGAGTCGACGCCGTCACCCGGCTCCAGCAGGAACACGACATGATGGCCCGTCTGGCCGGATCGCCCGGTGTCCCCGCACTGCACGAACTGCTGACCGTGTGGGAACACCGTTTCCTGGTCCAGGAATTCGTCGAGGGACAGTCGCTGAGCGAGTGGCTGACCGCGAAGTACCCGCTCATCCATCCGGACGCCGACGACACGACGGTCGCCGAGTACACCCGCGAGGCGATCGGGATCGTGGACCGGATCGAGCACGTCCTGAAGGCCATGCATGCCCGCGGGGTGGTCTTCGGAGACCTCCACCCCCGCAACCTGATCATCCGGCCGAACGGCGACATCTGTTTCATCGACTTCGAACTCGCCAGCCCTGTCGACGCCTTCGTGCGTCCGGCGCTGGGAGCCGCGGGATTCACCGCGCCGAAGGGGTACACCGGACCGGAGATCGACCTGTACGGACTGGCCGCGATCCGCCTGTGGTTGTTCCTGCCGCTCGCCCAACTACCCACCCTGGACGCGGGCAAGAGCACCGAACTCGCCGACGTCATCGAGCGCCGGTTCCCCGTGCCCCCCGGATACACCGCCGAGATCCGCCGCATGCTGGCCCCCTCCCCCTCGGACGGCCGCACCCCGAGGCCCGAACTGGGCTTGCGCAGGACCGAGACACAGGCCCTGCTCAGCGGGCCGCAGGCCGACTGGCCGGCCATCCGCGACTCGCTGGCGGCCGGCATCCGGGCCATGGCCACCCCTCACCGCGACGACCGGCTCTTCCCGGGCGACATCGCCCAGTTCACCCAGGGCAGCCTGGGCCTTGCCCACGGAGCGGCGGGTGTCCTGTACGCCCTCCACGCCACGGGCGCCGGAACGGACCACGAACACGTCCGGTGGCTCATCGACGCCGCCCGTACCCGCCCGGCCCAGCCCGGTCTCTACACCGGCGGACACGGCGTGGCCTACACCCTCGACCTCCTCGGCGAACGGGACGCCGCACTCGATCTGCTGCGCCGGCTCGCGCACGACACTTCGGACGGCCCACCGGGCCCCGACCTGTCGTCGGGCCGCGCCGGCATCGCCCTGACCCTGTCGCACTTCGCCACGGCCACCGGCGACCCCCAACTGCTGGACACCGCCCTCACGCACGCACAGGCCGCGGCCGACGAACTGGAGAAGGAGGGCCCTTCGAGCGGGCGCCGCAAGGCCGGCCTGATGAACGGAGCGTCCGGTGCGGCCCTCGCCCTGGTCCGCCTCCACGAACGCACCGGCGATCACGCTCTCCTCGAACGGGCCCAGACGCTGCTCGAACTGGACCTCGAGCGATGTGTGACCGCGGCGGACGGCACCGTCCAGGTCCTCGACGAGTACCGGGTACTGCCCTACATCGAGACCGGCAGCACCGGCATCGGACTGGTTCTCGACGCCCTCCTCGGCCATCATCCCGCCAGTCCGACGGCCCGCTACCGGACACCGATCAGCCGCGCGGCCGAACCCGAGTTCATCATCCAGCCCGGCCTGTTCAACGGCCGCGCGGGGCTCCTCGGCTACCTCGCCCTCACCCGGCCCCAGCCGCACCCTCCGGGCGTTCGGCACTCCCCGCCCCCGCACACCCCGGACGACGTGGAAGCGGCCGCCCACCGCCAGACCGCGCTGGACCGCCACCGCAGGCTCCTGGCCCTCCACCAGATCTCGTACCAGGGCCACCTCGCCTTCCCGGGCGACCAGCTCCTGCGGCTCTCCGCGGACCTGGCGACCGGCTCCGCCGGAGTGCTCCTGGCCCTGGGCACCGCCCTGGCCGGCACCCCCTTCCTCCCCTGGACCGGCGGAGCCGGACCCGTACCGACGAGTGCGACCCGAACGGCTCCGGCCACGGCCGGCCACCGCCCTGTCTCCGCCGGGCACACGGTCGGCCACCCCTGACCACGTCACCACGACGCGCCGCGGGATAAGCCGAGTTGCGCACCCCAGACTCCCGGCCGCCCGGCCGGGTGATCCACCCGTCAGTGAATGAAGGAGAACAGACATGATGATCCTCGACCTGCAGACGATGGACCTGCCCGAGACCGAGGCCACCCCGATCGACGACACCCTCGCGAGCACCAGCTCCCTGAGCGTGCTCAACTGCGGCACCAGCACCGTGAGCACGCTCCTCTGCCTCTAGCGGGCACCGCCCCGTAGGGGGCCGTACGCAGCGCAGCCGGCCGGGCCGCCACCAGCGGCCCGGCCGGTCGCCCACCAGGGCCTGTACTGCAACAGCACCGGACGGCGGCACAGCCCACAGACCCGTCCCAAAGCGGCCCGTCCACCACCACCGCGACCCCTGCGAAGCCGGCCGGCCTCCGCGGCTCCGCCACCCCGGCCCGGCCCCGGCTGTTCAGCCGGCCTCAGCCCCAGCAGCCCCTCCCTCCGCCGGGTGCGTGCCGTACACGACGACGCCCCCTCGCCCACCAGAGAGGTTTCCCGTGGCCGACGAGCCCGCTCCCCACGCTCTCCACACAACGGGCCCACTGCGGCTGCGCCGTGAACTGACGGCCGAACCCGGACCCCTCACCGTCGCACTGCTCCTCGCACTCGCGGCCACCGCCTCCGCCCTCGCCCTCCCTCTCTTCCTCCAGGACGTCATCACCGACTTCTCCGGCCATCGCCCACTCACAGGTCACATCACCCTGATGTGCGCCGCCGCCGCGGCCGGCGCCCTCACCCAGGCATGCTCCGGCTTCCTGCTCGCCCGCATCGGCGAACGCATGGCGTACAGGCTGCGCATCACCTTGATGGAACACGCGCTGCGCCTGCCCCTGCCCGTCGTCCGGACCCAGGGCACCGGCGAACTCGCCGCCCGGATCACCTCCGACGCGCTGCTGCTGCGTCAGATCGTGGACGTGGCAAGCCAGTTGCCCCTGGCCGCCGTGACCATCGCGGCGACCCTGGGCGTGATGCTGTGGATCGACTGGGTCCTCACCGTGGTCACCCTGGTCGCCCTGTCCGCCCTGACCCTCATGGTGATGCTGGTCCTGCGCCGTATGCGGGCCAACGTGACCGGCCAGCAGGACGCCGTCGGACACATCGCCCAGCGCTTCACCGCGAACCTGGAGGCCCTCACCACGATCAAGGCCAACCGGGCCGAACCGCTGGCCACCCGCGCCCTCGCCCGGGACGCCGAACGGCTGCGCTCCGTCTCCCTGGAAGGCGCCCGGCTGGGCACGCTGATCCCCTCCGTCCTCACCCTCGGCAACCAGCTCGCCATGATCGCCGTGATCCTCACCGGAGGCGCGCGCCTCGCCGCGGGCGACATCACCGCGGCCGCGTTCGCCGCGTTCCTCCTCTACCTGCTGCAGGCCATCCCGTCCGTCAACACGCTGGCCACCGGCCTCGGCCGGCTTCAGTCCGGCCTGGCCGCCCGCGACCGCTGCAACGACCTGCTGCTCCTGCCGCCGGAGAACGACCCCACCGACGACGACCGGGCCGCCCCCACCCCCCTGCCCGACGCACCCGCCGTCGCCTTCGACTCCGTCTCCTACACCCATGCCGGAGCCGGCCGGCCCACCTTGCGGAGCATCTCCTTCGCCACCGCCCGCACCGGGCTCACGGCCGTCGTGGGCGCGTCGGGAGCCGGCAAAACCACCACCCTCTCCCTCATCGACCGGTTCATCCGGCCCTCCTCGGGCACCATCACGGTCCTGGGTCACGACATGCGGCACTGGCCCCTGGACGCCCTCCGCACCCGCATCACCTACGTCGACCAGGCCTTCACCCTGCTGGAAGCCACCGCCCGCGAGAACCTCCAGCTCGGCCGCACCACCCCCGCCACGGACGCCGAACTCACCACCGCCCTCGACGCCGTCGGACTCACCGACGACATCACCCGCCTCCCCCAGGGACTCGACACCCATCTCGGCCGCGAGACCGACCTCTCCGGCGGCCAGAGGCAACGCATGGCGCTCGCCCGTGCCCTGCTCTCCGACGCCGACATCGTGCTGCTCGACGAACCCACCAGCCAACTCGACGGCCTCAACGAACAACGCTTCCGAACCGTCATCGAAAAGCTGGCGACGACCCGCGCGGTCATCGTCGTCGCCCACCGGCTCACCACTGTGCAGCACGCCGAGCACGTGATCATGCTCGATCAGGGCACCGTCACCGACACCGGCGACCACCCCGCACTCCTGGCGCGCTGCACCCCCTACCAGCAGCTCATCGCCAGCCAGGCCATCTCCGGACCCTGAATCCGACGGAAGGGCGGCCAGGACGGCACGACGGACGAAGGCGACCGATCGACGATGACCGGATCGAACGGGACAGGGTCCGGCAGGACCGGAGCGAGCAGGATCGAGCAGGATCGAAGAAGCCACCGCCACCGAGCCGCGACTAGCGTGATCGGCATGACTTCCATCGCATCCATCACCCTCGAAGTGGACGACACGACTGCCGCCGAGCAGTTCTACACCACCGCCTTCGGGCTCGGCTCCCGGCTGCGCCTGCGCACCTCCGAGGCCCCGACGGCCGGCTTCCGCGGATTCACGCTGGCACTCACCGTGTCCCAGCCGGCCGATGTCGCGAGCCTCGTCGACGGCGCCATCGCGGCCGGCGCCACCTCACTGAAGCCCGTGTCGAAGTCCCTGTGGGGCTACGGGGGCGTCGTCCAGGCCCCGGACGGAACGATCTGGAAGGTCGCGACCTCGGCGAAGAAGGACTCGGGCCCGGCCACGGGCACCATCGACGAACGAGTGCTCCTGCTGGGCGTCGCGGACGTGAAGGCGAGCAAGCGGTTCTACGTCGAGCAGGGGCTGACCGTCGCGAAGAGCTTCGGCGGCAAGTACGCCGAGTTCACGGCGGACGGACCGGACCAGTTCAAGCTGGCGCTGTACAAGCGCGCCGGTCTGGCCAAGGACCTCGGCGTCCCCGACGACGGCAGCGGCTCGCACCGGCTCGCCCTCACCGGCTCCGCCGCGGCGTTCACCGACCCGGACGGCTTCACCTGGGAAGCCGCTTCCCTGACGTCCGCGCAGTCCTGACCGCTGTGCCGGGCACACCGGCCCTCGAACACCGTTCCCGCCGATACGTCACGGGGCCGTAGTCTCTCTGCGTGGCCCGCCATACACCACCGCGCCCCGTGGACGTGGAGATGCTGTTTCCCGAGCTGGCGCCCCTCCGCAGAGAGACCGTGAGGCTTCACCCGCGTGCGGGTGAACCGACCTTCCGGGACAGCTCGGTGGGTGGCCCTCTGCTCTGGCCGGCCGAGGAAGCATGGCCCCTGTGTCCCGAGCACGAGGGTTCGCCGATGGTGCCGGTCGTCCAGATCTATCGCGGTGCCGTTCCCGACATCGTTCCGTTCCCCGAAGGGTGCGATCTGCTCCAGGTCCTGTGGTGCCCGCGGAAGCACAGCGGCGGCCGCTGGGTCGTTCCTGATGTGCGCTGGCGCGAGGCGGGCGCGGTCGGCGAGGTGCTGTCGGCGCCGCCGAGTCCGACCGGGATCTGGGCGAACTACGTCCCTCGTCCGTGCGCCGTCCATCCGGAGCCGGTGCCGGAGTACCCCCACTGGGACCTGGACGACGGCCTCTGGGACCAACTGGAGTTCAGGTTCCTGGACTTGGACCAGGAGACGGGCTGGGACCACCAGAGCCACCTCTCCACTGCGCCGGGCACGAAGCTGGTCGGATATCCCGGCTGGAGCCAGGAGCCGAGGTGGCCGGACTGCGCGGAGTGCGGGAAGCGCATGGAACACCTCCTGACCGTGGAAAGCACCGAGGGCGACGCTCTGTCCCGGCGCGCCTGGACCCCGGTCGAAGACGAAGGCGTGCCCTACGAGGGCTCGGGCCTGGTGCTCGGTGACCTCGGCGGCGTGTATCTCTTCGAGTGCCACACCTGTCCCGGACGCCCCTTCACCCACCGCTTCGACTGCCCGTAGCAGTACGGGACTTGGTACCTGGAGCGCGTGAGCACCTCTCCCGTCCTCTCCCGTCTCCCGCTGTCGGCACGCAATCGCGGAACCCCTGTCCCTGAAGGGTTGGAGCGGTCGTCGTCGCGGCCCGGGCAATCATGCTGTTGTCCCCGGCGCCGGTCAGGCGACGCGTTCCAGGCCGGCCTTCACCGACTGCCGGGTGCCGTTCCGCTTGGTCGACTCGTAGCCGAAGTCCACCGTGTCGCCGGGGCGCAGCGTCAGGGTGATGCGGCCGTTCGTGACGCAGTTGCCGGACTCGATGCTCTCCCCGAGGATCACCTGGTCCGTGCCGCCGACCGCGGTCAGGCTCACGGTGCCGTAACAGTCGGAGGACTCCATCGCGTAGTGGACGCTGCCGACCCGCTCTCGCAGTGTGCCCTGGTCGAGCTCCACGGTGACGCGGTAGTGGTCGGTACTGGTGGCGTCGACCTCCTCGGCGTAGCCCTGCCAGCGTCCGAGGAACTTCTCCGGCAGACCGACGGGCGTCGGAGCGGTGGGGGTCGGGGCGGCCCCGGCCCCGTCCGCTTCGCCAGGCGCTCCGGACGCCACGGGCATGCTCGACGGGACCGAGGGAGCTGCGGAGGTCTCGGGCACGGCGGGAGCTTCGGAGGCGGGCGACGCGCCGCCGAGCGACGGACCGGAGGCGTGTTGCTCCACGTCGCCGCTCAGTTGCACGAACAGTCCGATCAGGGCCGCGACGATCGTGGCCGCGGCACCGATCAGGGCCACGACGAGCGCGCCGCGGTGGGAGTCACCGGAAGCCTGCGGGACCGGGCGCTGCGGCCTCGCGTAGGGATCCGGCGGGAACTGCGGTCTGGTCATGGCACGGCCTCTGATGCGTGGTTCAGGAAGATCAGGCCATATTGCCGTCCAGGCACCGCACTTATGCGACTTTCAGGCAAATCTACCGAATGCGATCATGCCAAATCGATTCACCTCACGCGCTGTTCGAGTGCGGTTCGCTGCGATGTCGGCCATGTTCGGCGCAGACACCTGAGTTACTCACCAACAGGCCCTGTCATCTCTTGCGTTCGTAGGCTTGTGGGTCCCGGCGGGGGCAGCATGGTGTTCCCCGTCCGGCACCCTGGCGGTCACGCCTTGGCTGGACCGCTTCCCCGCTCCTTCACGATGCGATCGCCGACCGCGATCGACTTCCACAGCCCACGGTCGATGCGCACCTTGACGGACTGGCCGTCCGCACGCCTCACCTTGACGAAGTGGTACATGTTCGCGCCGTCGAGCATGCCCCGCGACTTGTCCTCGACGGTGCCTTCCCAGGCATCGTCCGGTCCTGGTCTGTGGGATGTGAACATGCCCCAAGCCTACGAAGGTCGACAGGCGTGGTGCAGGGGCAAGAGGCGCACATACCGCACGACAGGTGTCACACAAGGAGCCGTACAAATGTCCTGAGCGGCGCGATGACGCCGGCCCTCAGGAACTGAACCGGCAGGCGCGGCAGACGGCGAAGCTGCGAGGATGCGGCCATGGAGCAGACATTGAGCCGGCAGGAAGCATCCGCGGCGGTCCAGGACCACGGATGGCGCTTCTTGCTGGGCACCTTGCGAACGTCGGTCCGGGTCGGATCGTTGACTCAGGCGATGGGCTTGGCGGCGGACACCGTCGCGGCGTGCGGCGACGACGCCGACCGGCACCTTCGGGTCGACGTCCGCCCCGATCGGGTGGTCTTCACTCTGCAGTCGTCGGACCGCGCGGCGGTTACCACCCGGGATGTCGAACTCGCGCGTCAGATCTCCGCCACCGCCGACAGGTCCGGGCTTCCGACAGAGCCCGACATCGGGACAGGAGCACAGCGATCCGTCCAGGTTCTGGAGATCGCCATTGACGCACTGGACATCGCCGGGATTCGGCCGTTCTGGAAAGCGGTGCTGGGCTATACGGACGAGGCGGGTGCCGAGGGACCGCAGGACGCGCTCGTCGACCCGGTCGGGCAGGGCCCGGCCATCTGGTTCCAGCAGATGGACCAGCCGCGCCCACAGCGCAATCGCATCCACTTCGACATCTGTGTTCCGCACGACGAGGCACCCCGGCGGATCGAGACCGCGCTGGCGGCCGGAGGCCGGCTCGTGTCCGCGACCCGTGCCCCCGCGTTCTGGGTACTCGCCGACCTGGAGGGGAACGAGGCCTGCGTGACCACATGGCAGGGTCGAGACGGCTGAGACTTCCTGTGGCCGTGCCGGTCACAGCCACTCATCGGGTTCCGCTACCGACAGGCGCCCGTGGGGCGGGGCGTGAGAGGGTGCGATTCGATCTGGGGCAGGGGGAAGTGTGGGGCTGGTCTACGGCTACGACATCTATCTGCGTCCTCGGAATGTCGCCAGGGCGTTGACCAATCTGGCCGAGCTGGCGCCACCGGCCCGTGCCGTACCACCGCTCGAGGTCACCCTGCCCGGCGGTGAGCGGCTCGCCCTCCCGTTCACGTCCCGTTTCAAGAGCGAGCCGGTCGACTGCTCCCGGAGCAGCACGCTCGAACTCGACATGTCCCTCATGTTCGACGTCGATGACGCACTTCGTGAGTACGCGCAGTCGACCGGCCCTGAACCCGACGCCGACGGGCGCGTCCAGATCGGGTACGTCTACGCGACGATCCGGTTCGAGTCCCTTCTCCACCCCGGCTACACGTCGGTGGAGTGCTGGGCGGCGACGTCGGGGATGAGCCGCCTGTTTGCGCGGTCGGCCGGCATCAGGAAGTCGTTCACCGATCTCACCGCCGACAGCGGAGGGGTGTGCTGCCTGTTCGACACCGGTGACGGCGCCCCCGAGCGAGTGTGCTGGCTCAACGGTGAATCCGCCCAGGAGACGGTCTCCGGTCCCCGCTTTCCGGATCGGCGGTCACTTGTGGCGGCTTGGTCCGACTCCTAGAAGCCGAGCACGTCACCGGTGCCGACGGAGACATGGTTCCGCATGCCGGAGAGATCGGCTTCACGCGCGAGGCAGACCCGATCAGCGAGCCCCGTGCGCGCGGTCGGCCGCTAGTGACCTGAGTCAGAGATTTGTCGTTAGTCGGGCATGAGTCGTCCGGGTCCGAGGATTCCGCCGTTGTCGGTCACTGATGCCCAGCGGGCGGTGCTGGCGGGCTGGTTGCGTCGCCGAACGACGGCTCAGGCTCTGGCTCAGCGGTCGCGGATCGTGCTGGAGTGCGCCGAGGGCCACTCGATCATGGAGGTGTCGCGCCGGCTGCGGATCGCGCCGGACACGGTCCGCACCTGGCGGCGGCGCTTCATCGAGCGGGGCCTGGACGGCTTGTGCGACGACCCGCGGCCCGGCGTCCCCCGGAAGATCACCGATGCCGACGTCGAGCGGGTCATCGTCAAGACGCTCGAGGAGACACCGAAGAACGCGAC